>CCMO02000001.1:3190614-3521484 GCA_000751295.2 bacterium YEK0313 | reverse complement strand
CGAAAGCGAAGGCCTCGCCGCTGGCGCGGTTGCGCATGACGCCGTCCTTCAGGTCCCAGCCGGCGGCCCGGAACAGTCCGATCGCCTCGCGCAGC
The DNA here is from genome assembly GCA_000751295.2 of bacterium YEK0313. Taxonomy (NCBI): domain Bacteria; species bacterium YEK0313. Next base: position 3,521,389 of record CCMO02000001.1, on the reverse strand, counting down.
CGGTTGCGGTCGGCGCCGCTGCCGTCCGATACCGGCGCATCGTAGCGGCCCTCCATGATATCGGGCCGCACCCGGGCTTCGGTCGCGGCGAGCAGGGCGCGCTCCTCCGCGCTCGCCGGCCGGCGGCGCGCCGACAGGTCCGAATCTTCGAAGATGGACAGCGTGCGCGCGAAGCCGCCGGCATAGAGCGAGCGGTTGGTCCATTCGAAGTCGAACATCAGTCCGAGCGCCTCGCGGATGCGCACGTCCGAAAAGATCGGCCGCCGGACGTTCATGGCGAAACCACGAATGCCCTTAGGCGTTGACGGGTGAATGGTGTCGCGCACCACGCGCCCGTCGCGCAGGGCCGGAAAGTCGTAGGCCGACGCCCAAAGACCGGGGTCTGTCTCGACCCTGACATCCACCAGGCCCTTCTTGAACGCCTCGAACAAAGTATTGGAATCACGATAGAAATCGAATCGGACTTCATCGAAGTTGTAGAGGCCGCGATTGATCGCGAGGTCGCGGCCCCACCAGTCCGGATCGCGCTTCAGCGTCAGGCTTTCGCCTGGCCTGACCTCGGCGACGCGATAGGGACCGGAGCCGACGAGCGGCGTCAGCGTGGTCTCCTCGAAGGTTTCGGGATTGATGGCATGGCGGGGCAGGATCGGCATCAGGCCGAGGATCAGCGGCAATTCGCGGTCCTGGGCGCCGGCAAGGTCGAAGCGCACGGTCAGTTCGTCCAGGCGGTCGGTCCGCGCCACCTTGCGGTAATAGCTGCGATGGTTGGGCCGGCCGCGCTCGCGCAAGAGCTCGAGCGAGAAGATGACATCGTCGGCGGTGATCCGCCTGCCGTCGGAGAAGCGTGCCCGGGAATCGATGTGAAAGATGATCCACGACCGGTCGTCGGGCAGCTCCACCCCGCGCGCGATCTGCGGATAGAGCGTGAAGGGCTCGTCGTAACCGCGGGTGAGCAGGGTTTCGTAGAGATAGGAGCGGGCGCCGGGCACGCTCAGGCCGCGCACCACGAAGGGGTTCAGCGTGTCGAAGGTGCCCGAGGCGCCGAGCACCAGCCGGCCGCCTTTCGGCGCATCGGGATTGACGTAGCGCCGGTGGGCCTCCTCGGGCGCGTGGGCGGGCGTGCCGTGCATGGCGATACCGGCGCTGATCGGTACGCGCGGCCACTCGCTCGCCCTGGCGGCCGGCGCCGCTGCACAACAAAGACCGAGGAGGGCGAGGCCGAGCGCGATCGCGCGGAAGGATATCGACATGGCGCAGCATGCTTAACACGACCGGCCGCTGATTCCCTGCCGGCGCGATGCGCCCGGTCCTGCCCGCGCCCAGGAGGGCGATGGAGCAGCCAGACAGCAATTCAGCCCAGAAGGAGTGCGAGAAATGGGGGGCAAGTTCCCGCTTTCCAAGCGCCGAGGGAGCCGTTATCTACCGCCACCATGGGGCGCGCCCAAGTGTCGCCACGTTCGGTGGCGAAAGAGCGCGTCCCTAATCCGTTTTCTGCCGTTCCGATCCACCGCGTTTCGCGCGTGCGCCGCCGGGACAACGACTGAAAGGACTCTTTCCATGTCCCGTCTCTCCGTTCCGGCTCGACTCGGACTCGGTGCAGCGCTGCTGCTGATGCCTGCGGTCGCCATGGCGCAGCAGCCGCGCCCGCAGCAGCGCCCGGCCCAGCCGGCCCAGCCCGCGCAGCCGGCCCAGCCCGGTCAGCAGGGCGGGCAGGCGGCGGGCGGGCAGGAGCCGCAGCTGCAGGCGATCCAGACCCCCTGGGTGAAGCTGTGCGACAATGTGCCGGTCGACGAGCGCACCCCGCCGACCACCAAGAAGCTCTGCATGGTCGTGCAGGAGACCCGCGCCGAGAACGGCCAGATGCTGGCCTCCGTGCAGATTCGCGAGCTTGAGGGCGAGAAGCCGCGCCTGATCATTGCCGTGCCGGTGGGCATGTCGCTGCAGCCGGGCATCCGCGTCGTGCTGGAAGGCCAGGGCGCGCCGCAGCCCCAGGCCATGCGCTACGAGGTCTGCCTGCCCAATGCCTGCTTCGCGCAGATGGAGCTGCAGACCGATTTCCTGAACCGCATGAAGCGGTCGAACAACCTGAACATTCAGGTCGTCAACATGAACAACCGGGCGATCTCGCTCGCCATGTCCCTGAACGGCTTCCAGGCGTCCTATGACGGCCCGCCGGTCGACCCGAAGGCCTACGAGGAAAGCCAGCGCAAGCTTGCCGAGGAACTGCAGCGCCGCGGCGAGGAGGCCCAGCGCCGGCTCCAGCAGCAACAGCAGCAGCAGGGCGGCACGCCGGGCGCCCCGGCGTGCCGCCCCGGCGGCCCCCGATGCGCCCGTCATGCCCGGCGCGCCGATCACGCCCGGCCTGCCGGTGCCGACGCCGCCGGCCGCGCCGAACCGCTGATGCTTCCGGCGCAATCGCTGCCGTTCCGGCAGCGGCTCTGAGACTTTTGGGGCGGCGCGGGATCATCCCGCGCCGTTTCGTTTTGCACTGCATCAATCATTCGGCGGATGGCCCATGGCGGCCGGTTCCGGTAGAGATCCGACGGACCGGCGCCGTCTGGCGGGCGGAACGAGGAGAGGTTCTCCGCCGTCGCAGGGCGGATGGCCGGACGATCCGGAGGGGCCGATGAAACTGCCGCGCAATGTCTTCAAGCCGCTCGCCATCGGCGCGCCCGAGCCCTATCGCGAGCTGCCGGTCCGCCTCGAGCGCATGATCCATTTCGTGCCGCCGCACCTGGAAAAGGTACGCGCCAAGGTGCCTGATCTTGCGCGCTCGGTGGATATCGTCCTGGGCAATCTGGAGGATGCCATTCCGCTCGACGCCAAGGAGGCGGCGCGGCGCGGCTTCATCGAGATGGTGCAGGCCACCGATTTTGGCGCGACCGGTGTCTGGACGCGGGTCAATGCGCTGAATTCGCCCTGGATTCTCGATGATCTCACCGAGATCGTCGCAGCGGTCGGCAACCAGCTCGACGTCATCATGCTGCCGAAAGTCGAGGGCGCCTGGGACATTCACTATCTCGACCAGCTGCTCGCCCAGCTCGAGGCCAAGCACGGCGTGCAGAAGCCGATCCTCATTCACGCCATCCTGGAGACGGCCGAGGGCGTCAAGAATGTCGACGACATCGCCGCCGCCTCGCCGCGCATGCACGGCATGAGCCTCGGTCCGGCCGACCTTGCCGCTTCGCGCGCGATGAAGACGACGCGTGTCGGTGGCGGCCATCCCGATTATCGGGTGGTGGCCGATGCCGGCGCCGACGGCGCGCCGCGCGCGGTCTATCAGCAGGACCTCTGGCACTACACCATCGCCAAGATGGTCGATGCCTGCGCCGCCAACGGCCTGAAGGCTTTCTACGGTCCGTTCGGCGATTTTTCCGATCCGGTGGCCTGCGAGGCGCAGTTCCGCAACGCCTTCCTGATGGGCTGCGCCGGCGCCTGGACCCTGCATCCGAGCCAGATCGACATTGCCAAGCAGGTCTTCTCGCCCGATCCGGCGGAAGTGGCCTTCGCCGCCAAGATCCTCGCGGCCATGCCCGACGGCAGCGGCGCGGTCATGATCGACGGCAAGATGCAGGACGATGCGACCTGGAAACAGGCCAAGGTGATGGTGGACCTCGCCCGGATCGTTGCGGCCAAGGACCCCGAATACGCCGCGCGTTACGCGTTGTAAGCTTGCGCATCGGGCCCGCTCGGGAGCCATTCGTGGCTGTTTCGGCCACGATTGTGACGTTTTGCTGAAGCTTTGGTTGACAGGCTGGCGTGTTGGCTTATCTGTCTCGCGCCTTCGTGCCCCCTGAACAATCCCGCGAGACGCCGAGCAACTGATGGACAAGCCCCGGGTCGCAAAATTCAAGATCGGCCAGGTCGTCCGCCACCGGTTCTATCCGTTCCGCGGCGTGGTCTTCGACGTCGATCCGACCTTTTCCAACACGGACGAATGGTACGATTCGATCCCGAAGGAGATCCGGCCGTCCAAGGACCAGCCTTTCTATCACCTGTTCGCCGAGAACGCCGAAACGGAATACGTCGCCTACGTGTCCGAGCAGAATCTCGAGGCGGATACGAGCGGCGATCCGATCCGGCATCCGCAGGTCGACGAGGTGTTCGAGCGGGACGAGACCGGCGAATATCACGCCCGCCGCTCGGAACTGCACTGATCTGCGCGTCCCGCATGAGTTGGGCGCCCTGCATCAGGCGGCGTTGACCATGCCGTCCGCCACCGCTACCGCTCGGCCGGTTTTGGACGGTCGAGCGGCCGATTTGGCGGAATGATCCAGGTTCTCAATCTCGCAATGCCCTTTTTCGGGCTGATCGCGCTCGGCTTCGGCATTGCCCGGTTCAAGCTGGCGCGCGGCACCGCCATTCCCGAGGCGGGCCTTGCCTGGATGAACTTCTTCCTGATCTATGTGGCCCTGCCGGCGCTGTTCTATCGGATCCTGGCCAAGACGCCCCTGGAAAAGCTCAACAACCCGCCCTTCGTCGCCGGCACGACGCTGGCGACGGCGCTCATCTTCACGCTGGGCTTTGCTTATGTGATGTGGCGCTCCAACGGCAATATGCGCTTCGGCGCGGTGGCGGGCGTCGCGGCGGCCTATGGCAATATCGGCTATATGGGACCCGGCCTTGCCTTTTCGACCATCGGCCCCGATGCGGCCGTGCCGGTCGCCCTGATCTTCTGCTTCGACAACATCCTCCTGTTCTCTCTGGTGCCGCTGCTCATGGCGCTGGCCGGCGAAGGGCCGCGTTCGTTCTGGGCGATCACCCGGCAGACGCTCGCCAGCATCTTCACCCATCCGTTCATCCTGGCGACGCTCGCCGGCGTCATCTCGGCCGTCCTGAAATTCGAGCCGCCGGAAATGCTCGACCGGCTGTTCGCCTTCCTTCAGTCGTCGGCCGCTCCGGTGGCCCTGTTCACCCTGGGGGTGACCGTCGCCCTGCGCATGGAGAGCATCGCCGCGCTTGGCCGGATGGCCGCGGCGGTGTCGCCCATCCTCGCCCTGAAGCTGGCCCTGCACCCGCTGCTGGTGATCCTGATCCTCTCGGTGTTCGGCCGGTTTGAACCGGCCTGGGTGCTGACGGCGGTGCTGATGGCCTGCCTGCCGCCGGCGCTCAACGTCTTCATCATCGCCAGGCACTACGAGACCTGGGTGGAGGAGGCTTCCAACGCCGTGCTGCTCGGCACGATCGTGTCGGTGGTGACGCTGACCAGCGTGCTCTACCTCGTCAAGAACGAGCTCCTGCCGATCAACCTCTTTCCGGGCTAGTGCCTCGCGCCGCGGTCAGGCGGCTTCGGACGGGAGAACGCCGCGCATCAACCGCGGCTGCGGTCGGGCCGGCTGCAGGCCCTCGCGCATGAAGGCGCGCCGGAGCGGGCCGACCTGGTCCATCAGCCAGAGGCCGAGGCCGCGCAGGCCGTGGACCGGCATGAAGCCGGACAGGAGGGAGCGGTTGAGCGCATGAATGGCGGCCGACCGGCTGACGATGTCGGCCCGCCTTGCGCGATCATAGGCGGCCATCGCCACATCGCCGCCGATATCGGCGCCCGCGGCGCGGGCATCGGCCAGGCAGTCGGCGAGGGCGGCGCCGTCCCTGAGGCCGAGATTGAGGCCCTGCGCGCCGATCGGCGGCACGACATGGGCGGCTTCGCCAACGAGGGCGGCGCGCGCGATGCCGAAGCGTTTCGGCGTGACGATGGCAAGGTCGAACCGGCCGCGGCCGCGATCGGCGACGATCTTGCCGAGAATGGCCTGCGAGCGCCGCTCGATTTCGCGCCCGAAGGCGGCATCGTCGAGTTCGAGCAGCCGGCGCGCCTCCGCTGGCGTCACCACGCAAACGAGCGACGAGCGCTGGCCGGGCAGGGGCACCAGGGTGAACGGGCCGCTCGGCGTATGGAATTCGGTCGAGACGTCGTCATGCGGCCGGGAGTGGCTGAAATTGGCGGTCACCGCCGTCTGCGCATAGCGCGTTTCGACGGTCTCGATGCCGGCCGCAGCCCGTACCAGCGAGGCGCGGCCGTCGGCGCCGGCGACGAGGCGCGCCTCAAGCGTGCGGCCTCCTGCCAGCCTGACGCTCGCCGCGTCCGGTGCGAGCGCGACGGCTTCCGCGGCCTCGTCGATGACGGTAATGCCGGCACGGTCGACCGCCGCGCGCAGGCCGGCATTCAGATCGGCATTGGCGATGTTGTAGCCGAAGGCGTCGAGGCCGATCTCCTCGCAGCGCCCCTCGAACAGCGGCGCGCGAATGAGCCGGCCGGTATCGTCGACGAGACGCATGACTCGCAGGGGCGCGGCCTTGGCGGCGATGTCGTCCCAGACGCCGAGCGTCTTCAGCGCCGAGACCGAACCGTCCAGCAGGGCGCTGGTGCGCTGGTCGAGCCCGGGCCGGCGGGGACCTGCAACGACGACCACGTCGAAGCCGGCGGCCTTCAGGGCGAGGGCGGCGAAGAGCCCGGCGGGACCGCCGCCGACGACGATGACGTCGGTCGAGGCGGGCGGGACGGCGGGCGAAGTGGCGCTTGCGGACATGACAGGAGAGACATAGCGGTCCGTTCCGCGCCGGGCTAGCCCGCGCGCCACGTTGACGCATCAACCGGCGCAGGTTCTAACCGGAGTGGGACCGCAAGACGAAAGGGCCGCATGGTCGAGGAACGCGTGCCGCCGTCGGACGAGGGCGCAGGCCGGCGATGGGCGGCGCTCGCCGTGCATGCGTTCACGGCGTCCGGTGCGGTGCTCGGCCTTCTCGCGCTGCAGGCGGCGGCCGACCGGCGCTGGACCTTGATGTTCGTCTGGCTCGCCGCGGCCCTGGTGGTCGACGGCGTCGACGGCACGGTCGCCCGCGCCGCACAGGTCAAGACCGTTCTGCCACGCTTTTCCGGCGAGGTGCTCGACCTCGTCGTCGACTTCCTGACTTATGTGTTCGTGCCGGCCTATGCGCTGGTCGCGGCCGGCCTGCTGCCGCCGGGCCTGGACCTGCCGCTCGCGGCCCTGATCCTGATCACGGCCGCCTTCTATTTCGCCGACGGCGAAATGAAGACGGTCGAAGGTGGCTTTCGCGGCTTTCCGGCCGTGTGGAACGGAGCCGCCTTCCTGCTCTTCGTGTTCCGCCCTGCGCCCTGGGCCTGTGCCGTCGCTCTGGTCATGCTTGCCGCCGCGACCTTCGCGCCGGTCGTCACCATCCACCCGTTCAGGGTGGCACGCTTCCGGCGGCTGACGCTGGCCGTGCTCCTGGCATGGTCCTTGGCCGGCCTTGCGAGCCTTGCGGCCGATCTCGATCCGGACTGGCCGGTCAAGGCTGTGCTCGCCGTGACCAGCCTCTATTTCCTCTGCATCGGACTCGTTTTCGGCCGCGCCCGGCCGGGCTGACCGGGTGGATCAGGCCTGCCAGTCGGCAAGCCGGGCATCGGCCAGCGTCATGGCCGTCGCAACCGTCTCCGACATCTCGATCCGCGGTTCGTTGAGGCCGAAATGCGCAAGGCTTGCGGCCACGGCCGGATTGGCTCCGGATATGATCATGGTGGTGCCCGCCCGTTCGAGCTTGTGGGCGAAGGCGTCGAGCGTATTGGCCCCGGTCGTGTCCAGGAAAGGCACGCCGGCCATGTCGAGAATGAAGACCTTCGGCATGCGGCCGAGCCGGTCGAAGACCGCGCCGACCGTGCCGGCCGCGCCGAAGAAGAAGGCGCCGTTGAGCCGGTAGACGAGGACGTCCCGGTCATGGCTGTAGGCCGGGTCGAAGGCCGGCTGGGCATGGGCGCTGTCGGCGACGTCGCGGTCGACGACCGGCAGATCGGTCTCGATCTCGATGGCTTCGGCCATGCGATGCATGAACAGGAGGGCGCCGAGCACGATGCCGACGCCGATGCCGGCTGTGAGGTCGACGAAGACGGTCAGCAGGAAGGCCGCGAGCAGCACGAGCGCGTCGCCACGCGACGACTGCAGCAGCGACACGAACTCGCGCTTCTCCGCCATGTTCCAGGCGACGACCGCGAGGATCGCAGCCAGGGTCGCGAGCGGCACGAAGGCCATCAGGCCACCGGCAAAGCTCAGGAAGGCGAACAGGAAAACGGCATGCAGCACGCCCGAGACCGGCCCGCGCGCGCCGGCCCGCACATTGGTGGCGGTCCGCGCGATGGTGCCGGTGACGGGCAGGCCGCCGAACAGGGCGGACGCCATGTTGGCGACGCCCTGGGCGACCAGCTCGCAGTTGGAACGGTGGCGGCGGCCGGTCATGCCGTCGGCGACGACCGCGGAGAGCAAAGATTCGATGCCGCCGAGCATGGCGATGGCGACGGCCGGCACGATCAATTCGCGGATCCGGTCGAGCGAAAGCCGCGGCAGGCCGTGGAAGGCAAGGCCGGAGGGCAGGCTGCCGAAGCGCGACCCGATGGTTTCGACCGGCATCTGGCCGAGGGTGACGGCAAGCGAGCCGATCAGCACCGCTATCAGGAAGCCCGGCCAGGCTGGTCTCAGCCGTCTGATGGCGACGATCAGGCCGATCGAGAGCAGCGCCAGGGCCAGCGCGGCGGCATTGACGGTGGGAAGCGCCGCCCAGAGCACCGGCAGCTTGTGCAGCACTTCCGGCGGTTCGCGCCCGGCAAGCGTCAGGCCCATGAGGTCGCGGATCTGCGCGGTGAAGATGATCACGGCAATGCCGGCGGTGAAGCCGACCGTGACCGGATAAGGAATGTATTTGATGTAGTTGCCGAGCCGGAGCAGCCCGACCAGGACCAGCATCAGCCCGGCCATGAAGGTCGCGATGACGAGGCCGTCATAGCCGTGCACGACGATCGTGGTGGCGACCAGCGGGATGAAGGCGCCGGCCGGCCCGCCGATCTGGAAGCGGGAGCCGCCAAAGGCGGAAATGATCAGCCCGCCGATAATGGCGGTGATCAGCCCCTTGTCCGGCGTCGCGCCCGAGGCGATGGCGATCGCCATGGACAGGGGCAGGGCGACGATCGCGACCGTCAGCCCGGCGACCACGTCGGTGCGCAGGTCGCGCAGGCCGTAGCCCTCCTTCAGCACCGTGACCAGTTTTGGCGTGAACAGCTCGGTGAACGAGGGCTGGGCGAAGTGGACAGGGGTCATCGTCGGGCGGCATTCGGTCGAAAGAAGGGCTTGCACGAATCGCGGCGTGCAGTCGCGAGCCTAGCCGCGCGCCCGTCTGCGCCGCCTCCGTGTCATACCGGAGGCCGGACAGCCATGCGGCGCGCGCCCGGCGCTGCGACGGCCTGGCGCGGCCGAAGATTTTCGCTTTGCGCAGCCGGGGAAGTCCGGCACAGTTTGCCGGCAGGGGAATGACATGCCCGGATATCCGACGAGCCGTATCCTCGAGACCGCAGCCGGCGGGCCGCGAACGGGGACCGGCTACCGCTCCGGCCGGGGCGCCGCCGATGGCGCGCGGCCGTCGGTTCGGGCGGTCGGCCGGAACCTTCGTCGATCGCGACCGGTTCCGTCCTGCAGCTCCAGGACCTCATGAGGATCATGACTGCAACCTCGCGACCACTGCGTTTCCTGCACCGTGGCCGGACGGTCGAGATCGACCGTTTCGCGCCGGCGACGACCCTGCTCGACTGGCTCCGTCTCGACCAGCGCCTGACCGGCACCAAGGAGGGCTGCGGCGAGGGTGATTGCGGCGCCTGCACGGTGGCGCTCGGCCGCCTGAGAAACGGCCGCCGCATCTTCGAGCCGGTCAATGCCTGCATCCTGCTGCTTGGCCAGATCGACGGCTGCGAGCTGGTGACCGTGGAGGACCTCGCCGACGGGTCCGCGCTGCACCCGGTTCAGGCGGCGATGGTGCGCCATCACGGATCGCAGTGCGGCTTCTGCACGCCAGGCTTCGTGATGAGCCTGTTCACGCTCTACCAGGACGGCGCCGCGACGAGCGACGGCCGGGAGGCCGCGCTGCAGCGGCTTGCCGGCAATCTCTGCCGCTGCACCGGCTACCGCCCGATCGTCGATGCGGCGCTTGAGGCCTGTGCCGGCCCAGCGGCCGACCGCTTCGCCGTGCAGGCAAACGCGACGGCCGCCACGCTTGCCGCTCTGGCCGACGACAGCGATGTTCTGGTCGGCGACGACACCGCCTTCTTCGCCGCGCCGCGCTCGCTCGACCGCCTCGCCGCCATCATGGCGGACCATCCCGATGCCGTGCTGGTCGGCGGCGCCACCGATGTCGGCCTGTGGATCACCAAGCAGCTCAGGGAATTGCCGAAACTGGTCCATACGGGCCGCGTCAGGGAGCTGCGCACGGTCAGTGTGACTGCCGGGGATATCGTCATCGGTGCCGCCGCAACCTATGCGGAAGCCTTCGATGCGCTGGTGACCCTCGACCCGGACATCGCCGTCTGGGCGAGCCGGCTCGGCTCGGCGCAGGTGCGCGCCAGCGGGACGATCGGCGGCAATATCGCCAACGGCTCGCCGATCGGCGACAGTCCGCCCCTGCTGATCGCGCTTGGCGCGCGGCTGCAGCTGCGCCGGGGCACGGCCGAGCGCAGCCTGCCGCTCGAGGACTTCTTCCTGGCCTATGGCCGACAGGACCGGGCGGCCGACGAGATGGTGACGGCCGTCACGGTGCCCCGGCTCCAGCCGGGCGAGCATTTCCGCGCCTTCAAGATCGCCAAGCGCAACGACCAGGACATTTCGGCGGTCATGGGGGCCCTCAAGGTCAGGCTCGACGGCGGCCGGATCGCTGCCGCGCGGATCGCCTTCGGTGGCCTCGCCGGCGTGCCGAAACGGGCGGCGGCGGTCGAACAGGCGCTCATCGGGCTCGACATCGGCGACGAGGCGGCGACGGGTGCGGCCATCGCCCGCCTCGGCGAGGATGTCCAACCGATGGACGATCACCGCGGCTCGGCGCGCTACCGCAGCCTCGTCGCGGCCAATCTCATCCGCAAGGCGCTCGTCGAGATCGCCGCCGGACGGCGCGATGCGACGCGCGTCAGGCATCTGACGGAGGCGGGCCATGTCGTCTGAGCCGACCGCCGGCGAGGCGCCCACCCGGCACGTCCACCGCTCCCTGCAGCATGACGCCGCCGAGCGCCATGTGCAGGGCTCGGCCCCCTATATCGACGACATCCGGGAGCCGGAGGGCACGCTGCACGTCGCGCCCGGCGGCTCGCCGGCGGCGCGCGGGCCAATCCGCAGGCTCGATCTCGCGGCGGTCGTGGCCGCGCCCGGCGTGGTCGCGGTGCTGACGGCGCGGGACGTTCCCGGCCGCAACGACGTGAGCCCCGTGGCGGGCGACGATCCGCTCTTCGCCTCGGGCGAGGTCGCCTTCCATGGTCAGGTCGTCTTCGCCGTGGTGGCGACCTCGCGCGAGGCCGCCCGGCGCGCCGCGCGGCGCGCCGTCATCGCGATCGACGAAGCCGCCCCGATCGTCTCCGTCGACGATGCGCTGAAGGCCGGCGCCGACATCATGGATGCCTATGCGTTCCGGCGCGGCGATGCCGAGGCGGCGCTCGCGGAAGGCCCGTGCCGGCTCGACGGAACCTTGCGGATCGGCGGCCAGGAGCATTTCTACCTCGAAGGCCAGGCGGCCCTCGCCGTGCCCGAAGAGGGCGGCGGCATGGTGGTGCAGTCCTCGACGCAGCATCCGAGCGAGGTGCAGCACGTCGTCGCGCGCGTCCTCGGCCTGGCCGATGCCCAGGTCGCCGTCGAGGTGCGGCGCATGGGCGGCGGCTTCGGCGGCAAGGAAAGCCAGGCGAGCGGCTGGGCCGCGATGGCGGCCCTGGCGGCCCTGAAGACCGGCCGGCCCTGCAAGCTGCGGCTCGACCGCGACGACGACTTCGTCATGACCGGCAAGCGGCACGACTTCCGGGCTGATTACCGCTGCAGCCACGATCTGGACGGGCGGGTGCAGGCGGTGGCGGTCGATTTCGCCAGCCGCTGCGGCTACAGCCACGATCTCTCGTCGTCGATCAACGACCGGACGATGTTCCACGCCGACAATGCCTATTTCTATCCGGTCGTCGCCATCCATTCGCGCCGGATGATGACCAATACCGTGTCGAACACGGCGTTTCGCGGTTTCGGCGGCCCGCAGGGCATGCTGTTCGCCGAGCGGCTGATGGACCGGATCGCCTGGAGCCTGAAGCTCGATCCGCTCGACGTGCGCTATCGCAATCTCTACGGCACGGGCGAGCGCAACGTCACGCCTTACGGCATGGCGGTGGAGGACAATATTGCCGGCGAGATCATGCGCGCGCTCGAGGCGAGCGCCCGCTACCGCGAGCGCCGCACGGAGATCGCCGCCTTCAACGCGTCGAGCCGCGTGCTGAAGAAGGGGCTGGCACTGACGCCGGTCAAGTTTGGCATCTCCTTCACCACCACATTCCTCAATCAGGCCGGCGCGCTGATTCACGTCTATCAGGACGGTTCGGTGCACCTGAACCACGGCGGCACCGAGATGGGGCAGGGGCTGTTCGTCAAGGTGGCGCAGGTGGTGGCCGAGGAGTTCGGCATCGCGCTCGACCGGGTGAGGATCACCGCGACCCATACCGGCAAGGTGCCCAATACCTCGCCGACCGCCGCCTCCTCCGGCACCGACATGAACGGCATGGCCGCGCGCAACGCCGCCGCCGAAATAAAGACGCGCCTTGCCGAATTCGTCGCCCGCGACTGGCAGGTGCCGGTCGGCAGCATCGTTTTCCGCGACGACCGCGTCAGCTCGGGCGAGCACGAGGCAGGCTTCGCCGAAGTGGTGAAGAAGGCCTATCTGGCGCGCACGCATCTGTCGGCGGCGGGTTTCTATGCGACGCCCAAGATCACCTGGGACCGGCCGAAGGGCACCGGCCGCCCGTTCTTCTATTTCGCCTATGGCGCGGCCTGCTGCGAGGTGACGATCGACAGCTGGACCGGCGAGTTCAGCCTCGACCGGGTCGACATCCTGCACGATGTCGGCCGGTCGCTGAACCCGGCCATCGATATCGGCCAGATCGAGGGCGGCTTCGTGCAGGGCCTGGGCTGGCTGACGACCGAGGAACTCGTCTTCGATGCCAAGGGCCGGCTGCGGACCCATGCGCCGTCGACCTACAAGATTCCGACGGCGCGCGACGTGCCGGCCGACTTCCGCGTCGCCTTTTTCGACCGGGCCAATCGCGAGGAGACGATCTACCGCTCGAAGGCGGTGGGGGAGCCGCCGCTGATGCTCGCCAACGCGGTGTTCTCGGCGATCGGCGATGCCGTGCATGCGCTCAATCCCGGACATGCGGTGGCGCTTGACGCCCCGGCCACGCCTGAGGCCATCCTGTTCGCCTGCGAAGCCCAGCGCGCCGCGGGCGGGCGCTGAGCCGGGGAGGCGCCCGATGGAGGTCTGGCCGCGGATCGAGGCGATGGTCGAGGCGCATGGCGCCTGCGCCCTCGTCAGCGTCGTCAGCGCCGTGGGCTCGACCCCGCGGGAAGCGGGAACATGCATGGTCGTCCGACCGGACGGGGCCTTTCACGGCACGATCGGCGGCGGCGCGCTGGAATGGCGGGCGCTGGCGCGGGCCCAGGCCATGCTGGCAAGGGCGGAACGGGCGACCATGCTGGTCGACCAGGTGCTGGGACCGGATCTCGGCCAGTGCTGCGGCGGCCGGGTGATATTGGCCATCGAGACCTTCGACCAGCGCGACCGCGACGAGATCGCCGCGCTTGCCGCGGCCGAGCGCGCAGGGCCTTTCGCGACGGCGGTCGACCGGCCTGCCGGCGGCCGGACGGTCCGGCGCATCCTGAAGCCCGGCGCCGCCCCGGCGGCGGGCACGGTGACCGAGAGGTTCGGCGAGCGGCCGCCGACCATCCTGCTGTTCGGCGCGGGCCATGTCGGACGCGCCCTCGTTCTGGCGCTCGCGCCGCTGCCGTTCCGCGTGGTCTGGTGGGACGGCCGCCCCGGCGCCTTTCCGGCGGCGATTCCCGCCAATGTCACGACGACCGCGGCGTCGGCCGATGCGGTGCTGGCGGCGGCGCCGGCCGGCGCCGAGGTGCTCGTCATGACCCATAGCCACGCGCTGGATCTCGACATCGTCGAGGCGGCGCTCATGTGTGCACCGGTCGCCGGGGTCGGACTGATCGGATCGGCCACCAAGCGGGCCCGTTTCGCCCGGCAGCTCGCCGGCCGCGGCGTGCCCGCCGCCCGGATCGCTGCGCTGCGCTGCCCGGTCGGCCTGCCGGGCATCGGCGGCAAGGCGCCGCCGGTGATCGCCGCCGCCATCGCGGCCGAATGCCTGCTGATCGCCGAAGCGCGGACCAAAACCGCCGATGCGCCGGCTCGCGGCCGCCGTCCCACCCGTTCCCACAGCTCCTGACAGCCCGGATCCACCATGGACCTCGCCCTTGCCGCCGACTGGCTCAATCTCCTGTCGCGCTGGTTTCACATGACGGTCGGCATCACCTGGATCGGCACAAGCTTCTATTTCATGTCGCTGGACTATCAGCTGAAGGCCAAGGCGCCGGGGACGGCCGGGCCGGACGGCAGCGCCTGGGAGGTCCATGGCGGCGGCTTCTACCAGGTCGGCAAATATCTGGTGGCGCCGGCCGACCTGCCGCCCGACCTCATCTGGCACCGCTGGGCCGCCTATCTCACCTGGATGTCCGGCTTCGTGCTGCTGGTCGTGCAATATTACTGGAACGCCCGCGGCTTCTTGATCGATCCGACGGTGGCCGCGCTCCAGCCCTGGCAGGCGATCGGCCTGTCGCTCGGCGCGATCGTCGGGGGCTGGCTCGTCTATGATGCGCTCTGCCGCTCGCCGCTGGCGGAGCGGCCGGCGCTGCTGTCGGTCATCGTCTTCGCGCTGATCGTGGCGGCGGCCTGGGCCTTCACCCATGTCTTTTCCGGCCGGGGCGCCTTCATCCATGTCGGCGTCTTCATCGGCACGATCATGGCGGCCAACGTCTTCCTGGTGATCATCCCCAACCAGAAGATCGTGGTCGCGGACCTGATCGCCGGGCGCAAGCCGGATCCGAAATACGGCAAGATCGGCAAGACCCGCTCGACTCACAACAACTACCTGACGCTGCCGGTGCTGCTGATGATGGTGTCGAACCATTATCCGATGCTCTACGGCCATCCCGCATCCTGGCTGATCGTCGCCCTCGTCGTCGTCTGTGGCGCGCTGGTGCAGCACACGATCAACCGGCACGAGGCGGGCGATCCCTGGCAGCGCTACGGCTGGGCGGTGCCGGTCGCGGCGATCGCGCTGGTCGCGATGATCTTCGTGACGGCCGAGCGGCCAAGGCTCGACCTCGGCCGCGCTGGCGCCGTGACCGAGGCGCAGGCCCTCGACATCGTGGCGCGGCATTGTGCCGCGTGCCATGCGCGCCAGCCGCGACATCCGGGCTTCACCGAAGCGCCAAAAGGCGTCACCCTGGAGACGGCCGCAGATCTCAGGCGTTTTTCAGGAGCCATCGTGCAGCAGTCCGTCCAGTCCAAAGCCATGCCGCTCGGCAACGAGACCGGCATGACCGATGCCGAGCGGGCCGCGCTCGGCGCCTTCCTGGCGGGTGCGCGATGACCCCGGCGGAGATCGAGCGCCTCGGCGAACGCGCCGAGGCCATGCTAGAGGAACTGGCGGCCATTTCCGAGGATGCCGACCGGCTGACCCGGCGCTTCCTGACCCGCGAGCACCGGCGGGCCGCCCATCTCGTCGGCCAGTGGATGGCCGAGGCCGGCATGGCGGTCAGCGAGGACCAGCTCGCCACCGTCCGCGGCCACTATGCGCGCGCCGGCGCGGCCGACGGCGCCAACCGGGTGCCGCGCCTCCTGATCGGGTCGCATATCGACACGGTGATCAATGCCGGCAAATATGACGGCATGTTCGGCGTGGTGGCCGGCATCCTCGCGGTCGAACATTTCCGCGACGCCGACAGGCGGTTCGATTTCGCGGTCGACGTGCTGGCCTTCGGGGACGAGGAGGGCAGCCGCTTCCCGACCGTCCTGTCGTCCTCGGCGGCGCTCGCCGGCAATTTCGAGCAGCGCTGGCTCGCCGGCACGGACGCGGACGGCGTCGCGCTGGCGACGGCAATGCGTGACTACGGCCTCGATCCCGACGCGACCGGCGGTGCGGCGCTGACGCCGGAAGAGGCCCTGGCCTATGTCGAGGTTCATATCGAGCAGGGGCCGGTGCTGGAGCATCAGGGCGCGCCGCTCGGCATCGTCACGTCGATCGCCGGCCAGTTCCGCACGCGTGTCACGGTGCGCGGCATGGCCGGCCATGCCGGCACCGTGCCGATGACGCTGCGCCGCGACGCGCTGGTCGCGGCGAGCGAGATGGTGGTGGCGGCCGAGGCGATCGCGAAGGCGCATCCGGAGGCGGCGATGGTGGCGACCGTCGGCACGCTCAAGGTCATGCCGGGCGCGGCCAATGTCGTGCCCGATGGCGTCGATTTCGTGCTCGACCTCAGGGCCGCCTCGGATGCGCCCCGCCATGCGGCGCTCGCGACCTTCATGGCCCGCTGCGAGGAGATCGCCGCGGCGCGCGGCTGCGTGGTCGGTTTCGACACCTACCACGACTGCCCGACGGCGTCCTGCGCGCCCTGGCTGCAGGAGGGACTGGCGGCCAGCCTGAAGCGGCTCGATCTGCCGGCGCCGCGGCTCGTCTCGGGCGCCGGCCATGACGGGCAGTCGATGAGCAAGCTCACCGATTTCGCCATGCTGTTCGTGCGCTGCCGCGACGGCATCAGCCACAATCCGCTCGAATTCGCCTCCACGACGGATATGGGGCTTGCGGTTGCGGCGCTGATCGGCTTCATCGCCGCCTTCGATCCCAGACAGCGTCCGGCCTGACGCGGCGGCAGACCGGCGTTCGCAGGGCAGGGGCGATGGCTGGGCCTTGCGAAATGGCGGCCAAGCCGCCTAATGACAGTACGATAGCCGCGTCGGAACGAGCCATGGCCACGCTGATCGATACCTTGAAGCAGGACAATCGTCCGCGACATCCGGAGAAGGCGCATCGGCCCGACCAGCCGATCCAGCGCAAGCCGGACTGGATTCGCGTCAAGGCGCCCGGCTCGCCCAAATGGGCCGAGACGCACCGGATCGTGAAGGAAAACGGCCTCGTCACCGTCTGCGAGGAGGCCGGCTGCCCGAATATCGGCGAGTGCTGGGAAAAGAAGCACGCCACCTTCATGATCATGGGCGACACCTGCACGCGCGCCTGTTCGTTCTGCAACGTCAAGACCGGCATGCCCGGCGCGCTCGACCCGCTGGAGCCGGAGCACACGGCGATCGCCGTCGAGAAGCTCGGCCTTGAACATGTCGTGATCACCTCGGTCGACCGCGACGATCTCGCCGACGGCGGCGCCGAGCATTTCGCCAAGGTGATTCACGCGATCCGCGCCCGCTCGCCCAAGACGACGATCGAGATCCTGACGCCGGATTTCCTGCGCAAGGACGGCGCGCTGGAAGTGGTGGTCGCGGCGCGGCCCGACGTGTTCAACCACAATCTCGAAACCGTCCCGTCGAAATATCTCAAGGTCCGGCCGGGCGCGCGCTATTTCCATTCGATCCGGCTGCTGCAGCGAGTCAAGGAGCTCGACCCCTCGATCTTCACCAAATCCGGCATCATGGTCGGCCTCGGCGAGGAGCGGAACGAGGTGCTGCAGCTGATGGACGACCTGCGCTCGGCGGAGGTCGATTTCCTGACTATCGGCCAGTATCTGCAGCCGACGCGCAAGCACCACGAGGTGGTGCGCTTCCTCACGCCGGACGAATTCAAGGGCTTCGAAACCATCGCCAACGCCAAGGGCTTCCTGCTGGTATCGTCGAGCCCGCTGACCCGCTCCTCGCATCATGCGGGCGAGGATTTCGCCCGGCTGAAGGCGGCCCGCTTCGCCAAGCTCGGCCGCTGAGCGGCGGCCCGGCCATGCAGCGCATATTGGTGATGGGCTGTTCGGGCTCGGGCAAGACGACATTCGCGCGGGCGCTCGCCGACCGGCTGGCGCTGCCCTACGTCTCGATCGACGCGCTGTTCTGGCAGCCGGGCTGGCGCGAGCCGGACATGCCGGCCTTCTCGGCCGCGATGGCCAAGGTCGCCGCGAAGGACGCCTGGGTCATCGACGGCAATTACATTAGGCACGGGGCCGGAGAGCTGCGCCGCGCGCGCACCGACACCGTGTTCTGGTTCGACCTGCCGCGTATGACATGCCTCGCCGGGATCATGCGCCGGATCGTGTCGAGCTATGGCCAGGTGCGGCCGGAAATGGCGCCGGGGTGCCCAGAACGGGTCGACTGGGCCTTTCTGCGCTACGTCTGGACCTATCGCCGCGAGCAGCGCCCGAAGCTCGTCGACTATGTGCAGGGGCTGAGGACGGATCAGCGCCTCGTCGCCTTCACGTCCCGGCGGCAGGCCAATGCCTGCCTGGCCGGCGACCTGGCGGAGCCGGTGCCGGCCGGCGCGGGAGCCTGACGCCATGCCGATCTTCAAGACCGAGCGGCGGGTGGCCCACAAACCCGCGGAAATGTTCGACCTCGTCGCCGATGTCGAGAAATATCCGGAATTCGTGCCGCTGTGCCAGCAGCTGCGCGTCAGGCGGCGCGTCAATGCCGGCGACGGCGGCGTCGAGATCCTGGTGGCGGATATGACCGTCGCCTACAAGATGCTGCGCGAGAGCTTCACCAGCCGGGTGACGCTCGATCGGCCGCGCCTGCATATTCTCGCCGAATATCTGGACGGACCGTTCTCGCGGCTGGAGAACCATTGGCGCTTTTCGTCCGAGGGCGAGGCAACCGTGGTCAGCTTCTCGATCGACTACGAATTCCGCAGCCGTGCCCTGGCCCTGGTGATGGGAGCCGTGTTCGACGCGGCGTTCCGGCGTTTCGCCGAGGCTTTCGAAGCGCGCGCCGATGCCGTTTACGGGGCGGCAGGACCGGCAACGGCTCCTTAAGCCCGGCTCGTTAAGACTTGGCCCCAGTTCTTGCTGGACGGCCTCCATGAGCCTTGCCGACGCGCGCGCCTCGCTTCCAAGTTCGACCGGGTCTTGGATCACCGCGGTCTTCGGCGCAGCGGTGTTCACCAGCGCCGCCCTGCTGTTCGCCGTCCAGCCGCTGTTCGCGAAAATGGTCCTGCCGCGCCTTGGCGGCAGTCCGGGCGTCTGGTCGGTCGCCATGGTGTTCTTCCAGGCCATGCTGCTCGGCGGCTATGCCTATGCCCATGTGCTGACGACCTGTCTGCGGCCGCGCGCGGCCGTGGCCGTCCATATTGCCGTCCTCGCCGCGGCCACGCTCGCCCTGCCGCTCGGCATGGCCGCCGGCTGGGGCCGGCCGCCGGCGAGCGGCGAGACGCTCTGGCTCATCGGCCTGTTCACGGCCTCCATCGGCCTGCCGTTCTTCGCGCTGTCCGCCAATGGCCCGCTGCTGCAGGCCTGGTTCGCCCGGACGCAGTGCGGCCAGGGCCGGAATCCGTACTGGCTCTATGCCGCCTCCAATGTCGGCTCGTTCCTGGCGCTGCTGTCCTATCCGTTCCTCGTGGAGCCGCTCACGACGCTCGGCCTGCAGGTCACCGCCTGGTCGCAGGGTTTCTATCTGCTGATCGCGCTCGTCGCCTTCTGCGGCGCGCTGCTCGTTCAGTTGCCGGCCGCCGAGGCGCCGGCGCCGGGCGGCCTGATCGAGACCGGTGCCGGCGCGGCGCCGGACTTCCGCGCCATTGCCGGCTGGGTCGGCTTCGCCTTCGTGCCCTCGGCGCTCATGGTGGCGGTCACCGCCTATCTCTCCACCGATGTCGCGGCGGCGCCCTTCATGTGGGTGCTGCCGCTCGGCTTGTTCCTGCTGACCTTCGTGCTGGTGTTCCAGGATCGGGAACTGGTCTCGCATCGCTTCCTCCTGATGCTGCAGCCCTTTCTGCTGATCATGGTGGTGCTGACGCTGACGGCGCAGACGGCGATCAGCGCGCTCGGGCCGGTGGTCCTGCTGCATCTCACCGCCTTCTTCGTGACCGCCATGGTGTGCCATGGCGAGCTCGCCCGCCGCCGGCCGGCGCCGGGCCATCTCACGGCCTTCTATCTCTGGATGTCGTTCGGCGGCATGCTCGGCGGCATCTTCACCGGGCTGCTGGCGCCGCATCTGTTCTCCTGGGTCGCCGAATATCCGCTGCTGCTGGGATTGGCGGTCCTCTGCCGGCCGGGGGCGTCCTGGCGGGCGTTCAAGGCCGATCGGATCGCCCAGGGGCTCGCCGCCGCCGGTGCCGCGCTGGTCTTCGCCGGCCTGATCGGCGTCCCGGCCTGGCCGATCCTGGCGGCCGCTGCGGTCCTGCTCATGCGCGGCCTGCTGATCGGTGCCATTCTCTGGCGCAATCGGCCGTTCCGGCTGATGCTGCTGATGCTGTTGGCGGTCGGCATCATGCGCGTCTTCGATGCCGGCACCGGCGAGACGCATACCACCCGTAGCTTCTTCGGCGTCCACAGGATCTCGGTCACCGACGACGGCCGGTTCAAGCAACTGGCTCACGGCACCACCGTGCACGGCATCGAGCGCATCGCCGCGACCGGCCGGCCAGAGCCGCTCAGCTACTATCACGCGGCCGGACCGCTCGGACAGGCGATCGCCGCGACGCGGGAAAGGCTTGGCCGGCCGATCCGGGTGGCGGTGGTCGGCCTCGGCTCGGGCAGCCTTGCCTGCTACGCCGAGCCCGGGGACGCCTGGCGGTTCTACGAGATCGACGTGGAAATCGAGCGGATCGCCCGCACCGAATTCTCGTTTCTGCGCCAATGCGCGCCCGAGGCGCCGGTGGTTCTGGGCGATGCCCGCCTGACCCTTGCGGAAGGCGAGCAGGGCGCGGCCGATCTCATCATCATCGACGCCTTTTCGTCCGACTCGATCCCGAGCCATCTTCTGACCGCCGAGGCGCTGGCGGTCTACCGGCGCAAGCTGGCGCCGGGCGGTCTCGTCGCGCTGCACGTCTCCAACCGGCACATGGAGCTTTCGCCGGTGGTGGCGGCGACCGCCGCCGCCCAAGGCCTCGCCGCACGCGGCATCGCCTATGTCTCGCCGCCCGAGGCGGTCGAGGCCAAGCGCTTCAGCGCGACGGTCGTGGTCGTCGCGGAACAGGCGGACAGTTTCCGCCGGCTCGACGCCGCGCATGGCTGGCAGCCTCTGCGCAGCGATGTCAGGCCGTGGACCGACGACTATTCGAACATCGTCGGCGCCATTATCGGCCGCTACTGGCGCTGACCGCCAGCGCCCGGAGCATGCCGAGGGCGACGGCGACGCTTTCCATCCGCACCGCGTCGCGGCCGATGGCGCCGAAGCGGCGCTCCTCGGCGATCAGCCGGCCGTCGCGCGCGGCGGCCGCGAAATGGACGAGACCGACCGGCTTGTCGGCGCTGCCGCCGCCGGGCCCGGCAATGCCGGTGATCGATACCGCGAGACCGGCACGCGAATGGGCGAGCGCGCCGCGCGCCATGGCTTCGGCGGTCTCGCGCGAGACGGCGCCGACCCGCGCCAGCACGTCCGCCGGCACGCCGAGCATCTCCTGCTTGGCCTCGTTGGTATAGGTGACGAAGCCCCGGTCGACCACCTCGGAGGAGCCGGCGATCGCCGTCAGGGCTCCGGCGACCAGACCGCCGGTGCAGCTCTCGGCGGTGGCCACCATCAGCCCGGCGGCGCGGCAGAGCGCCAGGACATCGGTCGCCGCCGCGCGGATGTGACTGTCGTCCATGGTCAGGTCTCCTCCTGGCTCATTCGCCGGGCAGGCGAACGGTCGCGACCGCAAGCGCCGCGAGTCCCTCGCGCCGGCCGATGAAGCCCATCTTCTCGCTGGTCGTCGCCTTGATGGCGATCCGCTCCGGCGCAAGGCCCAGAATCGCGCCGATGCGGGCCCGCATGGCGTCGCGATGCGGTCCCACCTTGGGCGCCTCGGCGACGATGGTGATGTCGACATTGCCGACCTGGCCGCCGCGCGCGGCGATGCGAGCGCCGGCATGGGCGAGGAAGAGGTCGGAGGAGGCGTCGCGCCATTGCGGGTCGCTCGGCGGGAAATGGCTGCCGATGTCACCGTCGGAAATCGCGCCGAGGAGAGCGTCGGTCAGGGCATGCAGCACCACGTCGCCATCGGAATGGGCGAGGACGCCGTGGTCGTGCTCGATCCTGATGCCGCCGAGCCAGACATGGTCGCCCGGGCAAAAGGCATGGACGTCATAGCCCTGGCCGATCCTGACGTCGTTCATTGCGGCATGTCCCGTCATCAATCGCTCCGCCGCGGCGAAATCCTGCGCGTAGGTGAGCTTCACATTGGCCGGATCACCGGCAAAGACACGTACTGCATGTCCGGCCCATTCCATCACGGCGGCATCGTCGGTGGCGACGAAGTCGGCGGCCGCGGCCGCCTGGCGATGCGCGTCGAGCAGCGGCAGGAAGCGGAAGGCCTGCGGCGTCTGAATGGCGCGAAGTGCAGCGCGGGCCGGGGTGCCGGTGACGGTCTCGTCGGCATCGACGCTCTTGACCGTGTCGACCACCGGCGTGCCGGGCACGGCCGCCAGCACGGCAGGATCGGCGAGGGCTGCCAGCGCCCGGTCGATGACGGCATGCGAGACGAAGGGCCGGGCGGCGTCGTGAATCAGCACGAGGTCGGGCGCTTCGGCGGCGAGCGCCTCCAGGCCGGCGCGCACCGAGGCCTGGCGTGTCGCGCCGCCGGCGACCGGCGCGCCGAGCGCGGCGGAAGCGGGCACCGAGCGGTGGTAGATGTCGCTGTCGGCCGGCTCGATCACCACGCGCACGGTGGAGACCGCCGGGTGATCGGCAAAGATCGCCACCGAATGGGCGATCAGCGGCCGCGTGCCGACATGCCGGTACTGTTTCGGCGGGCCGTCGCCGGCCCTGGTGCCGCGGCCGGCAGCGACGATCAATGCGGCAACGGTCGGGGTCGAGGTCATCATGCTTCCGCCAGTCGAGGGCTCTACCTAGCCCGGATCGCGGGCAGGGGCTACCGCGGCCGACCGATCGCGTTTCCCGGCGCTGTGCATGCCGATATGAGGGCAACGCTCTTGTGCAGTGCGGCAAAACATGTCTAAACTGTAGGCACAATCAAGAGCGCACAGGAAATAGGCATAGCAATGGCCGGCCTGCCCAATTCGGCGCCTTCCGGGGTGGCCCTGTCGATCGGCGGCATCGCCGTCGCGAGCCCGGTCGCGCTTGCGCCGATGTCGGGCGTGACCGATGCGCCGTTCCGCCGCATGGTCGCGCGCTTCGGCGCCGGCTGGGTCGTGTCCGAGATGGTGCCGAGCGATGACCTGGCGCTGGGCCAGGAAGAGGCACGGCTGCGGGCTGAGGGCGACGGGCTCGACCTGCACGTGGTGCAGATCGCCGGCTGCGAGCCGCGCTGGATGGCAGAGGGCGCCAAGGTGGCCGCCGGCGCCGGCGCGGGCATCATCGACATCAATATGGGCTGTCCGGCCAAGCGGGTGACGGGCGGTTATGCCGGCTCGGCGCTGATGCGCGATCTCGATCTCGCCGAAGCGCTGATCGCGGCGACCGTCGCGGCGGTCGATGTGCCGGTGACGCTGAAGATGCGCCTCGGCTGGGACGAGGCCTCGATCAATGCACCGGAGCTGGCCCGCCGTGCCGACGGGCTGGGCATCAGGCTGATCACCGTTCATGGCCGGACGCGCCAGCAATTCTACAAGGGCAGCGCCAACTGGTCCGCCATCGCCGCGGTGCGCGCCGCGACGCGCCTGCCGCTGGTGGCGAACGGCGACGTGACGACGCTCGCGGCGGCTTCGGACTGCCTTCGCCTTGCGCAGGCCGATGCCGTGATGATCGGCCGCGGCGCGCAGGGGCGCCCCTGGTTCCCGGCGCAGGTCGCAGCCCATCTTGCGGGCACCCCCGTGCCCGACGACCCCGACCTCGACAGCCAGCGGCGGATCGCCGTCGATCTCTACGAGGACCAGCTTTGCCACTATGGCGCGGATGTGGGCGTTCGCCATGCGCGCAAGCATCTCGGCTGGGCGCTCGACCATGCCGCCCAGACGGTTGGCGCGGCTCCGGCCGAGCTTGCGGCGGCGCGCCAGCGGGTGCTCACGCTCGATCAGCCCTCGGCCGTGATACGCGCCCTTGCCGAAGCCTATGACACGTTCGCCTGGAGGGCGGCCGCATGACTGTCGCGACCAAGCCGCCGGCCGGGACATCCGCCGCGCCCGGTTCCGATTCGATCCTGAACGCCTTGCCCCATCCGGTCGTCAGCGTCTCGGCCGAGGGCGTGATCCTCGACGGCAACGCGGCGGCGGAGGCCTTCTTCCAGGCCTCGATCCCCGTGCTGCGGCGCCACGCCCTGCGCGAACTGGTGCCGTTCGGCAGTCCGCTGCTCGCGCTGATCGAGCAGGTCCGCGAGCGGGGCGCACCGGTCAACGAATACAAGGTCGACCTCGGCACGCCGCGCAACGGCGCCGAACGCGTGGTCGACATCTATGTCGCGCCGCTGCCGGAACGGGCCGGCGCGGTGGTGATCATGCTCCAGGAGCGCACCATCGCCGACAAGATGGACCGGCAGCTGACCCATCGCGGCGCCGCACGCTCGGTCACGGCGCTGGCCGGCATGCTCGCCCACGAGATCAAGAACCCGCTGTCGGGCATTCGCGGCGCGGCCCAGCTGCTCGAAAGCTCGGTGGACGACCAGGATCGCACGCTGACGCGGCTCATCTGCGACGAGGCCGACCGCATCGTGAAGCTGGTCGACCGCATGGAGGTGTTTTCCGACGATCGCCCGGTCGAGCGCGAGCCGGTCAACATCCATGTCGTGCTCGAACACGTGAAGAAGCTGTCGCAGTCCGGCTTTGCCCGCCATATCCGGTTCGCCGAGGAATACGATCCCTCGCTGCCGCCGGTCTTCGGCAATCGCGACCAACTCGTCCAGGTGTTCCTCAACCTCGCCAAGAACGCCGCCGAGGCGATCGGCGACCACGCATCCGACGGCGAGATCCTGCTCTCCACCGCCTTCCGCCCCGGCGTGCGGCTGACCATGCCGGGCACCAACAGCCGGGTAGCGCTGCCGCTGGAGGTCTGCATCCGCGACAATGGCCCCGGCGTGCCGGACGACCTGCTGCCGCACCTGTTCGACCCGTTCGTCACCACCAAGAGTTCCGGATCGGGCCTCGGCCTCGCCCTGGTCGCCAAGATCGTCGGCGATCACGGCGGCATCGTCGAATGCGACAGCCAGCCGCGCCGGACCCTGTTCCGCATCCTCCTCCCCATGGCCCGGCTGTCGCATGGCGACGTGGCCGGCCGCAAACCGCTCTGACGAGGCCGACCATGCCGACGGGAACGATCCTGGTTGCCGATGACGACGCCGCCATCCGCACGGTGCTGAACCAGGCGCTGTCGCGGGCCGGCTACGACGTCAGGCTGACCGGCAATGCCACGACGCTCTGGCGCTGGGTCGCGCAGGGCGACGGGGACATCGTCATCACCGACGTGGTGATGCCGGACGAGAACGCCTTCGATCTGCTGCCGCGCATCAAGAAACTGCGGCCCGACCTGCCGGTCGTGGTGATGAGCGCCCAGAACACCTTCATGACCGCGATCAAGGCCTCCGAGCGCGGCGCCTACGACTATCTGCCGAAGCCCTTCGATCTGAAGGAACTCGTCTCCATCGTTGGCCGGGCGCTGGCCGAGCCGAAAGGCAAGCTGGGCGGCAAGGCCGCGCCCGCCGACGGCGACGCGATCCCGCTGGTCGGCCGCTCGCCGGCCATGCAGGACATCTACCGGGTGCTCGCCCGACTGATGCAGACCGACCTGACCGTGATGATCGTCGGCGAGAGCGGCACGGGCAAGGAGCTGGTCGCCCGCGCGCTGCACGATTACGGCAAGCGCCGGTCGGGGCCGTTCGTTGCGATCAACATGGCGGCGATCCCGCGCGACCTGATCGAGAGCGAGCTGTTCGGCCATGAAAAGGGGGCCTTCACCGGCGCCCAGGCGCGCAATCCCGGCCGTTTCGAACAGGCCGAGGGCGGCACGCTGTTCCTCGACGAGATCGGCGACATGCCGATGGAGGCCCAGACGCGGCTCCTGCGCGTGCTGCAGCAGGGCGAATATACGACGGTCGGCGGCCGCACGCCGATCAAGGCCGACGTGCGCATCGTCGCCGCGACCAACAAGGACCTGCGCCAGCAGATCCAGCAGGGCATGTTCCGCGAGGACCTGTTCTTCCGGCTGAACGTCGTGCCGCTGCGGCTGCCGCCGCTGCGCGAGCGCAGCGACGACGTGCCGGATCTCGTCCGCCACTTCTTCACGCTCGCCGAGCGCGAGGGCCTGCCGGCGAAGCAGATCGACGCGGTCGCCATGGAAAAGCTCAAGCGCTACCGCTGGCCTGGCAATGTGCGCGAGCTTGAGAACATGATCCGGCGGCTGACCGCGCTCTATCCCCAGGAGGTGATCACCGGGCCGATCATCGACAACGAACTGTCGGTGCCCGAGCCGGTGGCGGCGGGCGAGGCGGCGCGCGAGGACGAGACGCTGATGGCCTCGGTCGAACGCCATATGGGGACCTATTTCCGCTCCTTCGGCGACGATATCCCGCCGCCCGGCCTCTATCACCGGGTGCTGCGCGAGGTGGAGGTGCCGCTGATTTCGGCGGCGCTCGCGGCCACCCGTGGCAACCAGATCAAGGCGGCCGACCTTCTCGGGGTCAACCGGAACACGCTGCGCAAGAAGGTGCGCGACCTCGATATTCAGGTGATCCGCACCTCGCGCTGATGTGAGCCGGGTTTCCGTCACTTTTCGGTCACAGTTGTTGTAAAAATGCCGCAGAAATCCCTCGCGATCGGGTGATCGGGCCACCATATCTGGTGGCCGCCTCGATCCGGAGAGCGTCGCGCGCATGACGGCCCACACATCGACCGAACCTGCAGGCCACGCCGCCGACGGCGCGGCCACGATGCCGCGCCTGCGCTCCGGCCGGGCCGGGCCGGTCATGGTGGCGGTGGCGCTGCTCGCCGGCTTTGTCACCTTCCTTCTCGTGTCCGGACTCGCGCCGATCGCGCCGACCCACCAGGTCGTGCTGAGCGTGCTCGCCATCGACGCCGTCCTGGTGCTGCTGCTGGTGCTGATGATCGTGCGCGAGATCCTGGCGCTGCGCCGGGCGCGGCGCACGGGCCAGGCCGCTTCTCGCCTGCACGAGCGGGTCGTGCGGCTCTTCGCCTTCGTCGCCTCGATTCCCGTCGCCGTGCTGGCGGTCGCCGCATCGGTCACGCTCGACCGGGGCATGGAAGGCCTGTTCTCGGGCGGCGTGCGGCGCGCGGTCGAAGCCTCGGCACAGGTCGCGAGCGCCTATATTACCGAGCAGATCGAGCTCGTTCGCGCGGAGGCGGGCGCGCTCACCCAGGACATCGAGCGCATCCGCTCGCTCGACGCGCGCCAGGTCGATTTCAAGCGCTTCCTGAGCGCCCAGGCGCTGGTGCGCGGCTTCGTCGTGGTCCGCCTGATCCGGCCCGACGGCAGCGTCGTCGAAGCCGCCGACGTGCCGGTGCAGGCCGACTTCAACGTGCCCGCGGCAATCCTCGACGAGGTGGCCAAGACCGACGACATCATCATCAACGTGTCCTCGCGCGGCGACCGCGACTTCATCGAGGCGATCCTGCGGCTGAAGCGCGGGGTCGACGAGTTCCTCTACATCGTCCGGCCGATCAATCCGCGCATCGGCGAGCACTTGCGCGCGACGCAGCTCGGCCTGTTCGAATATCAGCAGCTGCAGGACCGGCGGCTCGGCCTGCAGATCGCCTTCGCGCTGATGTTCGCGCTGATCGCTCTCCTGGTGACGCTGTCGGCCGTCTTCCTGGGCCTCAGCTTCGCCAACCGGCTGGTGCAGCCGATCCGGCGCCTGATCGGCGCGGCCGGCCAGGTGGCCGGCGGCGACCTCAATGTCGAGGTCCATATCCGCAAGTCCGAGGGCGATCTCGCCAAGCTCGGCGACACCTTCAACATGATGACGACGCAGCTGCGCCAGCAGCGCGAGGACCTGATCAGCGCCCGCGATCAGATCGACAGCCGCCGGCGCTTCACCGAGGCCGTGCTGGCCGGCGTCACGGCCGGCGTGCTCGGCCTCGACGAGGCCGGCCACGTGACGCTGATGAACCGCTCAGCCGCCGACATTCTCGGCGTGCCGAGCGCGGAGCTGCAGGGGGCGGTGCTCGCCGAGAAGGTGCCGGAGCTCGCCGATCTCATCGCCAAGGCCGGGCAGGGCGGGGCGAACCTCGTGCAGGGCCAGGTCATGCTGGTGCGCGGCGGCCGCGAGCGCACCCTGGTCGTGCGGGTGGCGCTCGAGGCGGACGAGGAGGGCGCCCATGGCGCGGTCGTCACCATCGACGACGTGACCGAACTGGTGGTCGCCCAGCGCACCTCGGCCTGGGCCGACATCGCCCGGCGCATCGCCCATGAGATCAAGAACCCGCTGACCCCGATCCAGCTCTCGGCCGAACGGCTGAAGCGGCGCTACGGCCGGGTGATCTCGGAGGATCGCGAGGTGTTCGACCAGTGCACCGACACGATCATCCGCCAGGTCGGCGATATCGGCCGCATGGTCGATGAATTCTCCTCCTTCGCGCGCATGCCGAAGCCGGTCTTCGAGCGCGAGGACGTCGCCGACACGGTGCGCGAGGCGGTGTTCATGATGCGCATCGGCTATCCCGACATCGAGATCGAGGCTGACCTGCCGGAGGGCCAGTGGCCGGCCTCCTTCGATCGCCGGCTGATCAGCCAGGCCCTGACCAACATCATCAAGAATGCGACCGAGGCGATCGCAGCGGTTCCCGAGGAGGATCGCGGCAAGGGGCGCATCAAGGTGCGGCTCGTCGCAAATCCGCCTTTCTTTGCGATAGACGTCATCGACAACGGAATGGGCTTACCCAAGGAGAACCGCCACCGGCTCCTCGAACCCTATGTCACGACGCGGGCGAAGGGCACGGGGCTGGGTCTGGCCATCGTCGGCAAGATTCTCGAGGAACATGGCGGCAGCCTCGGCCTGTTCGATGCGCCGCCGGATGCCGAGGGCCGGATCAGGGGCGCATGCATCCGCTTGAGCTTCAAGGACCAGAAAGTCGCCCTGGCTCCCGCCACGGCGGCCGAGTGACATGAAAACGGGTTAGGAAGAATGGCAGGCGATATTCTGGTGGTCGATGACGAGGCCGATATCCGTGACATCGTCGCGGGTATTCTGGACGACGAAGGCTATCGCACGCGCACCGCCCGCAACGCAGACGAGGCGCTGACCGCGATCGAAGCGCGCCGGCCCAACCTGATCTTCCTCGACATCTGGATGCAGGGCAGCCGGCTCGACGGCCTGCAACTGCTCGACGTGGTCAGGGAACGCCATCCGGACGTGCCCGTCGTGATGATCTCGGGGCACGGCAATATCGAAACCGCCGTATCCGCGATCAAGCGCGGCGCCTACGATTATATCGAAAAGCCGTTCAAGGCCGACCGGCTCGTGCTGGTCGCCGAGCGCGCCATCGAAACCTCGCGGCTGAAGCGCGAAGTCAAGGCGCTGCGCCAGATCTCCGGCCAGGCGACGGGCCTCGTCGGGCGGTCGTCGGCGATGAACCAGCTGCGCCAGATGATCGAGCGGGTGGCGCCGACCAATAGCCGGATCATGATCTTCGGCGCGTCGGGCGCCGGCAAGGAACTGACCGCACGCACCATTCATTCGACCTCGGCCCGCGCCAACGGCCCGTTCATCGTCATCAATGCGGCGGCGATCACGCCCGAGCGCATGGAGATCGAGCTGTTCGGCTCGGAAGGCGAGAACGGCCAGGGCCGCAAGGTCGGCGCCCTGGAGGAGGCCCATGGCGGCAGCCTGTTCATCGACGAGATCGCCGACATGCCGCGCGAGACGCAGAACCGGATCCTGCGCGTCCTGGTGGAGCAGAGCTTCCAGCGCGTCGGCGGCTCCACGCGCGTCCAGGTCGATGTGCGCATCATTTCCTCGACCGCGCGCGACATCCAGTCGGAGATTGCCGACGGACGGTTCCGCGAGGATCTGTTCCACCGGCTCGCCGTCGTGCCGATCCGGGTGCCTTCGCTCGCCGAGCGGCGCGAGGACATTCCCGACCTCGTCGAGCATTTCCTCGACCAGATTTCGGCGGGCACGGGCCTGCCGAAGCGCCGCATTGGCGATGATGCCATGGCCGTCCTGCAGTCGCATGACTGGCCGGGCAATCTGCGCCAGCTGCGCAACAATATCGAGCGCGTGCTGATCCTGGCCGGCGGCGACCCCGAGGCCGTGGTCGACGTGTCCATGCTGCCGCCCGATGTCGGTTCGGCCGTGCCGTCCATGCCTCAGGGGCAGGGTGGCGAGCACCTGATGGCGCTGCCCCTGCGCGAGGCCCGCGAAGCCTTCGAGCGCGAATATCTGGCGGCGCAGATCAACCGTTTCGGCGGCAATATTTCGCGGACCGCGGAGTTCATCGGCATGGAGCGGTCGGCGCTGCATCGCAAGCTGAAGGCGCTCAGCGTCGGCTGATTCGGGCGCAGTCGCGGCGATATCGGGCGGTCCCGCAAATTCGTCAGGGCCGCCTTGCGCGTGCAGATCCGGTCTTCGCGCCTTGCGCGAACCATGTCAGATTGCTGCTGCAGTGCGGCGTCGCCGTCGCGCAACGCACCAGGCGGCCCCGCATGCGGTGGCCCAACTGGTGGATGGCAAGCCCGAACAGGAGCCCGGAATGTCCCGCATCGCCTATGTCAACGGCAGCTACGTGCCCCACGGATCGGCCGCCGTGCATATCGAGGATCGCGGGTATCAGTTCGCCGACGGCGTCTATGAGGTGTGCGAGGTCAAGGGCGGCCGGCTGGTCGACGAGACGCGCCATCTCGACCGCCTCGACCGGTCGCTGCGCGAGCTGCGGATCGATGCGCCCATGGCGCGCGGCCCCCTGTCGGTGGTGCTGCGCGAGACGGTCAGGCGCAACCGGGTGCGTGACGGCCTCGTCTACATGCAGGTGACCCGGGGCGTCGCGCGCCGCGACCATGCCTTCCCGAAGCCCGGTACGCCGCCGGCGCTGGTGGTGACGGCGAAATCCGTCGACATGGCGAAGGGCGCGGCCAATGCGGCCAAGGGCGTCAAGGTGATCACGCTGCCCGACAACCGCTGGGAGCGGGTCGACATCAAGTCGGTGGGCCTCCTGCCCAACTGTCTGGCCAAGCAGGCTGCGCGCGAAGCCGGGGCCTTCGAGGCTTGGCTCGTCGATGCCGACGGCTTCGTCACCGAGGGCTCGTCCACCAATGCCTGGATCATCACCAAGGACGGCGTCCTTGTGACCCGGCATGCCGACAACAATATCCTGAAGGGCATCACCCGGACGACGCTGTTCGACCTTTGCAAGCGCGAGGGAATCCGCATCGAGGAGCGGCCGTTCAGCGTGGCCGAGGCGCAGGAGGCGCGCGAGTGCTTCCTCACCTCGGCGACGACCATCGTGATGCCGATCGTCGAGATCGACGGCCGTCCGGTCGGCAATGGCGCGCCGGGGTCGATCGCCACCGATCTCCGCGCGAAATTCCACGAGGTGGCCGAAGTCGCCTGAGGCGATGGCGGGACTACACGAGGCCGTGAGGCCGCGGTGCTTGCGCTCGGCGGACGGATGGTCCTCTAATAGGCAGTCAAGAATAAGCCGGAATTGGCGCTGAGCCGGTTCCTCAACCTTCGCGGCGCGCTTTCTGCCGCGGCAACAACGGAAAAAACGCAATGGCGGATCGAGCCCAGAACCTTCAGGACACTTTTCTCAATCACGTCCGCAAGAACAAGGTTCCCCTCACCATTTTCCTCGTCAACGGCGTGAAACTGCAGGGCGTCGTCACCTGGTTCGATAATTTCTGCGTGCTCCTGCGGCGCGACGGCCACTCGCAATTGGTCTACAAGCACGCCATATCGACGATCATGCCCGGCGCGCCTGTCCAGCTGTTCGAACCGCAGGATGAGGGCGACAAGGGCTGAGATCCTTTTCGAGGCTCCGGCTTGGATATCAGACGTCCCGACATCATTTCGCTCTCCAAGTCCGATGAACCGCACGAGCCGCGCGGCGAACCGACGCGCGTCATGGTGGTGGTGCCGGTCAGGCCGCAACGCGGCCGCGCCGGCGACGCCGCCGAAGGGTTGCGCTCGGCCGAGGCCAAGCGCGACGAGGCGGTGGGACTTGCCGCCGCCATCGATCTCGAGGTGGTGGAGAGCCTGATCGTCACGCTCGCCGCGCCGCGGCCCGCGACACTGATCGGCAAGGGCAAGGTCGAGGAGATCGCCGGCCTGGTGGCGGCCCACGAGGCCGGCCTCGTCTTCGTCGACGCGGCGCTCTCGCCGGTACAGCAGCGCAACCTGGAAAAGGCCTGGAAGGCCAAGGTCATCGATCGCACCGGGTTGATCCTGGAGATCTTCGGCCGGCGCGCCCGCACCCGGGAGGGCGCGCTGCAGGTGGAGCTTGCCCATCTCAGCTACCAGAAGAGCCGGCTCGTCCGGTCCTGGACCCACCTGGAGCGCCAGCGCGGCGGTTTCGGCTTCCTTGGCGGCCCGGGCGAGACCCAGATCGAGGCCGACCGGCGCATGATCCAGGAGCGGATCACCCGGATCGAGCGCGAGCTCGCCCAGGTCACCCGCACCCGGCGCCTGCATCGCGAGAGCCGGCGGCGCGTGCCTTATCCGATCGTCGCCCTGGTCGGCTACACCAATGCCGGCAAGTCGACGCTGTTCAACGCGCTGACCTCCGGCGGCGTGCTGGCGCAGGACATGCTCTTCGCGACGCTCGACCCGACCCTGCGCCAGTTGCGGCTGCCGCACGGCACGAAGGCCATCCTCTCCGACACGGTCGGTTTCATCTCGGAACTGCCGACCATGCTGGTCGCCGCCTTCCGCGCCACCCTCGAGGAGGTGGTCGAGGCCGACGTGATCCTGCATGTCCGCGACGTCAGCCATGGCGATACGGAAGCGCAGGCGGCCGATGTTGCCGCCATTCTCGGCGAACTCGGCATATCCGGTTCGAAGGCGCTGATCGAGGTCTGGAACAAGGTGGACCTGCTCGACGGCGAGGCGCGCACCGAAGCGCTCAACCGGGCGGCACGGGCCGAGACCGAGCAGCGGCCCTATCTCGTCTCGGCAGTGACGGGCGAGGGGCTCGCCGAACTGCTCGCGGCCATCGAGGAGCGGGTCGCGGCGGGCCACGAGCGCATGACCGTCACCGTGCCCGCCGCGGACGGGCGCACGCTCAACTGGATCCACGAAAATGCCGAGGTCGAGAGCCGCGAGGCGCTCGAAAGCGGCGAGACGGTGATCACGCTGCGCATCGCGCCGGCCAAGCGCCCGCAACTCGAACGCCGGCTCGGCCTGCCCGGCGAGGCCGCCTGATCGCAGGTGGCGCCGCGCTGAGCGCGATTCCTTGCACCAAGGATCGCCGTGGTTCGAGAGCCTCGAACCACGGCCAACTTGCGTGCAGGTCCTCATTTCCTGTCCGTCTATGCCTTGCGCTCGGCCGCCTTGGCTTCGTTCCACAAGGCGTCCATCTCGTCGAGTGACGCTTCGGCCGGCTTGCGGCCCCGGGCCGCGAGACGATCCTCGATGATGCCGAAGCGGCGTTCGAACTTGGCATTGGTGGCGCGCAGCGCCGCTTCCGGGTCGATATCGAGATGGCGCGCGAGGTTGACGACGGCGAACAGGAGATCGCCGATCTCGCCGGCTATGCCGGCGGTGCCTTCGCCGGCGCGCCGCGCGGCGACGATCTCGTTCGCTTCCTCGACGATCTTGTCGAGAACGCTGTCGACATTGTTCCAGTCGAAGCCGACCTGTCCGGCTTTCTCCTGCAGCTTGAGCGCCCGGGTGAGGCCCGGCAGGGCGGCGGGAATGCCCGAGAGAACGCCACCTTCGGCAAGCGGCGGCAGCCCGGCCCTGGCGCGTGCCTCGGCCTTCTGCCGCTTCTCCTCGCGCTTGATCTCGCCCCAAAGCGCCTTGACGGCGTCGGGCGGCAGGTCGCGGGCGGAGCCGAAGACATGGGGATGGCGGCGGATCAGCTTCTCGGTAATGGCGCGGACGACGTCCGGGAAGGCGAAAAGGCCCTGTTCCTCGGCCATGCGGGCATGGAACACGACCTGCAGCAGGAGATCGCCGAGTTCGTCCTTGAGCTCTGAGAAATCGCCGCGGGTGATGGCGTCGGCGACCTCGTAGGCCTCCTCGATCGTATAGGGCGCGATCGTCTCGAAGGACTGTTCGAGGTCCCAGGGGCAGCCTTTTCCGGGTGTCCGGAGCCAGGCCATGATCTCGATGAGCCGCGCGATGTCGCCGGACGGCGCGGGCGATCGGGAGGCGTCGGTCGGCACGGTCATCGCGAACTCGCTTTCGCTGCAGCCTCGGGGCTGGGCTTGGCTTCGGCTGCAACAAGGACCGGAAAGACGTGGCCGCGCAAGCCGCGGCTGCGCGGATCCACAGGAAGGGCGAGGGCGCTCACTGCAACAATGTTCCCGTATTGTTCCTGGTGCCTCGTGCTGCTAGCCTTGACGGCAGGAGGATTCGCCATGCCGATGCTGTCGCATGTGTCCTTGGGGGTCAGCGACCTCGCGCGCGCCACCACGTTCTACGACGCGGTGATGGCGGCCCTTGGCTTCCAGCGCGTGTGGACGGCCGAAAAGGGCGTCGGCTATGGCCCGAGCGCTGCAGAGGAGGGCCTGACGCTGTTCCGCCAGACCGGTCCCATCCGGGTGCCGGGGCCAGGTTTCCATCTGGCGCTGAACGCGCCCGACCGGCGTGCGGTCGACCGCTTCCATGCCGCCGGCCTTGCCCATGGCGGGACCGACAACGGCGCGCCGGGGCTGAGGCTGCACTACAGTCCGAGCTATTACGCCGCCTTCATCATCGATGCCGATGGCCACCACCTGGAAGCGGTGCATCAAACCCGGTGAGCCGAGCCGTCAGACCGCCCCTTCCGGTTCGCCGACCGTGTCGCGGGTGTCCGGGCGGATGATGTCGAGCGCTTCGCCGGTTGCCGCATAATGCACGGACTCGGCGATGTTCGAGACGTGGTCGCCGATCCGTTCGAGATTCTTGGCGACGAAGACGAGCTGGGTGCAGGCGGTGATGTTGCGCGGGTCTTCCATCATGTAGGTCAGGATGCTGCGGAAGACGGCGGTGTAGACGTCGTCGACCGCGCGGTCGGTCGCCCAGATGCCGAGCGCCTGGGACGCGCTGCGGCCGGCGAAGGCGGCCAGCACCATGTCGAGCCGTTCCACCACCAGCGACGAGAGGCGCTGAAGCCCCGAGACCAGTGGTGGCGGCGGCGTCGCGCCGAGCGCGGCATTGCGCTTGGCGATGTTCTTGGCGAGATCGCCGATGCGTTCCAGGTCGTTGGAGATGCGCAGGGCGCAGACGACCTCGCGCAGGTCGAAGGCAACGGGCTGGCGCCGGGCGATGAGCAGGATGCCGGCCTCTTCGGTCTTCTGCTGCAGCGCATCGATCTGCTGGTCGAGGAGCCGGGCCTGTTCGGTCAGGCCGGGGGCGTCCTGGCCGATGGCGCCGACCGCGATGACGGTGCTCTCGCGGGCGAGGCGGCCCATCTCGGCCACCTGGGCGCCGAGCTCCCGCAGTTCGTCGTCGAACGCGCTGACGGTATGGTCCTTCATGGGTCTTGCTCGATCGTGGATCGTCGGACGACAGGCCGGCCAGGGCACGAGGCCCCGGCCGCGCCGGCGGATCAGCCGAAGCGGCCCGTCACGTAGTCGAGGGTCTCGCGCTTCTTCGGATTGACGAAGATATCGTTGGTCGGGCCCTGCTCGATCAGTTCGCCGAGCAGGAAGAAGGCGGTCACGTCGGAGCAGCGGGCCGCCTGCTGCATGTTGTGGGTGACGATGACGATGTTGAAGTCGCGCTTCAGTTCGTCGATCAGCTCCTCGATGCGTGAGGTCGAGATCGGGTCGAGCGCCGAGGTCGGCTCGTCGAGCAGGATCACGTCCGGCTTCACGGCAATGGTGCGCGCGATGCACAGGCGCTGCTGCTGACCGCCGGACAGGCCGAGCGCCGAGGACTTCAGGCGGTCCTTCACCTCGTCCCAGATCGCTGCCTTGCGCAGCGCCCATTCGACCCGCTCGTGGAGGTCCTCGCGCGACAGCCGCTCGTGCAGCTTAATGCCGAACACGATGTTGTCGTAGATGCTCATCGGGAACGGCGTCGGCTTCTGGAACACCATGCCGATCTTGGCGCGGGTCATGGCGGCCGGCGTCTTCTTGTCGATGATGTTCTCGCCATCGACGATGATCGCGCCCTCGGCCCGCTGCCCGGGATAGAGCTCGAACATGCGGTTGATGACGCGCAGCAGGGTCGACTTGCCGCAGCCGGACGGGCCGATCATCGCGGTGACGCGCCGGTCGAGCATGTCGAAGTTGATGTTCTTCAGGGCCTGCGACTGGCCATAGAAGAAATTCAGGTTCTTGACGCTGACGCGGGCCGGCACGCCCTCGAGGGAGGAGGTGGTTCGCGCCTTGTTGATCAGCGTGTCGGAGACGGCGACGGTCATGGCTTACTTCCTCTGTCCGAGGGCAATGATGAGACGCGAGACGACGTTGAGCACGAGCACGCCGAGCGTGATGATCAGGGCGCCGGCCCAGGCGAGCGCGATCGAGGCGGGATCGGCGCTGAGCGTCAGGTTGAAGATCTGCACCGGCAAGGTCGCCATCGGCGAGGAGAGATTGACGGTGAATTGCGGATTGCCGAAGGCGGTGAACAGCAGCGGCGCCGTCTCGCCGGCGGCGCGCGCGACGGCGAGCAGGAGGCCGGTGAGAATGCCGGCGCGCGCCGCCTTCCACTGCACCGCGGAAACCACCGTCCAGTGCGAGGCGCCAAGGGCGAAGGCGGCTTCGCGCAGCGGCGTCGGCACCAGTCGGAGCATGTCCTCGGTCGCGCGCAGCACCACCGGCAGGATGATGATGGCGAGCGCTACCGTGCCGGCCCAGCCGGAGAAGCGGCCCATCGGCACGACGATCAGCGTGTAGACGAACAGGCCGATCAGGATCGAGGGCGCCGAGAGCAGCACGTCGTTGATGAACCGGATGGTCTCGGCGATCCAGGAGCCCTTGCCCTGCTCGGCGAGATAGGTGCCGGCGAGCACGCCGACCGGGGTCGCGATGACGGTGGCGATGCCGACCTGCAGCAGCGAGCCGACAATGGCGTTCATCAGGCCCTGCGGGCGGCCGAAGGCATCGTTGGTGAAGGTCGTGATGCTGATCGCCGAGAGGCCGTTATAGACGAGCGTCCAGAGGATCCAGGCGAGCAGCAGCAGCGCGACCACGGCGAAGCCGGTCGAGATCGCCTTGACGACCTTGTCGGCGAAGAGCCGCCGGTTCATGCGGCCGGTGGAGGGGGTAGCCATGGCGGTCCTTTAGTCCAGGCGGCTGCGCACGAGCCAGCGCGAAATGGCCAGCACGATGAAGGAGATGACGAACAGGGCGAAGCCGAGCTGCAGCAGCGCGTGGAGCTTCAGGCTGCCGGCCTGCGCCTCGCCGAACTCGTTGGCGATGACCGAGGCGATCGACGAGCCGGGCGCGAAGATCGACGTGCTGATGCGGTTGGCATTGCCGATGACGAAGGTCACCGCCATGGTCTCGCCCAGCGCCCGGCCGAGCCCCAGCATGCCGGCGCCGACCATGGCCGTGCGGCCATAGGGCACGCGCACGCTGCGGAACACCTCCCAGGTGGTGGCGCCGATGCCGTAGGCCGATTCGGCCAGCATGGCGGGCACCGATTCCAGCGTCTCGACGAACATGGCCGTGATGAAGGGCAGGATCATCAGGGCCAGGATGATGCCCGCGGTGAACACGCTGAACTGCTGCGGCGGGCCGGCGAAGACCTCGCCGACGACGGGCAGCCAGGACAGCGCGGCGATCAGCGGCGTCTGGATATAGGCCGCGATCAGCGGGGCCACGACGAGTGCCCCCCACATGCCGAAGATGATCGAGGGCACCGCGGCCAGCAGCTGGATGGTCACGCCGATCGGTTTGCGCAGCCGCTGGGGGCAGACCTCGGTGAGGAAGAAGGCGATGCCGAAGGAGACCGGGACGGCGACGATCACCGCGATGACGGCGGTCACCAGCGTGCCGAACAGCATGGACGCGGCGCCGAAGCGCTCGGTCACCGGGTTCCAGATGGCGGTCGTGTAGAAAGCGGCGCCGAAATGGCGCAGCGCCGGCCAGCCGTCATAGGCGAGCAGGGCGATCATCGCGCCGAGGATGAGGAGGACGAGGGCACCGGACGCCCACAGCAGGGCGTGGAAGACGGCGTCGGCCATCTGGCCGCGCTTGATGGTGCGCGCCAGGTTGGAGCTTCGGTCTGTGGTTAGCGAAGGCTCGGCGACAGTTGTCACGGATGAGGTCTCACAGGGCTCGGTCGCGGAGAGGCACGGCGTCGGACAGCGGGATGCCCGCGCCGTGGCCGGCGCGGGCATCGTTCTCTTGGCTTACTGGCTCGGGCCGGTCCAGATCGGCTGGCCCTGGGCATTCTGGATATTGGCCCAGGCGGCCTTGACGCGGGTCACGACGCTCGCCGGCAGCGGGATGTAGTGCAGGCGCTCGGCGATCTTGCCGCCGTCGGCGGCGAACGACCAGGAGAAGAAGTCGAGCGCGGCGCGGGCCCGGCCGGCATCGCGGGGGTCGCGCGGGAACAGGATGTAGGTCGGGCTGACGATCGGCCAGCTCTGCGCGCCCGGCTTGTTGATCATCGAAGCGGCGAGGTCGCGGGCGTTCTCCCAATCCGCGGCGGCGGCGGCAGCCTGGAAGTTCGGGGTGGTCGGCTCGACGAACTGGCCGGCGGCGTTCTGCAGCTGGGTGGTGGTCAGGTTGTTCTCGGCGGCGAAGGCATATTCGACATAACCGATCGCGCCCTTGGTGTTGCGCACGGCACCGGCAACGCCGTCATTGCCGCGAGCGCCCGCGCCGGTGCGCCACTGCACCGAGGTGGCGGCGCTGACTTCGGCCTTCCACTTGGCGCTGGCTTCCGAGAGGTAGCTGGTCGTGACGAAGGTCGTGCCGGAGGCGTCCGAGCGGTAGATCGGCTGGATCGCCAGGTTCGGCAGGGTCACGCCCGGATTGATCGCGGCGATGCGCGCATCGTTCCAGGTCTTGATGGTGCCGAGATAGATGTCGGCGACGATCTCGCCGGTCAGCTTGAGCTGGTTCTTGTTCACGCCGTCGAGATTGACGATGAACACCACCGCGCCGATGACGGCCGGAAACTGGACCAGCTTCTGCTGCGTCAGGCGCTCGCTCGGAACCGGGGCGTCGGAGGCGCCGAAATCGACCGTGCGGTTCTGGATCTGGTTGATGCCGCCGCCCGAGCCGATGGCCTGGTAGTTCAGCGTGTTGTTGGTGGCCTGCTTAAAGGCGGCCGCCCAGGCATTGTAGACCGGGGCCGGGAAGGTGGCGCCGGCTCCCGTGAACTCGACGCCCTGGGCCGCGGCCGGCTGCGCGAAGAGTGTCGCAACGGCCAGAGCCGCCGCAGCTGAGATCCGCTTGAACATGATTGGGGTACCTCGAGTGCCAGAAAAAAGTGCGATCTGCTCCCCCACCTCTGGCGGCTCTCGATGACAGGTGTGTGACGATCGTGACAAAAGCTGCTGACTTTAGGAGAAGCGCGCGCCGTCCGGGATCTGAGGGCGAGCATCCAAGATGCTGACATTGCAGCGTTTTCCGGCCCGCAGTGAGGGGCGGGCCGGATTGTCGCAGAGCACCCATGGCGGCCCGCGGCGCGGCCCGCCGGCCGATTCCGGCCGGCTCTTCGGACGGTGCAAGTGCGCGATTATGACAGCTCAGGCGCGGGGAATGAGCCTTGCGACCTCGCGTGCCATGTCGCGCAGGACCTCTTCCGGGCTCGCCTTCTGCTCGGCGATGCGGGCGAGATTGTCGACCATGATCTGGGTGACCCGCACCGAGTTCTGGCCGGGGAAGGCATACCAGGGGATCATCAGGTGAACCTGCCTGGTCGCCGCCTGGAACAGCGGGTTTGCCGCATAGAAGGCGCCGAGATGGGCGGGATCGTCGATGGCGATCTGGTTGCACGGCACGTAGCCGGTATTGCGTGCCATGATGGCGGTGCCCTCCGCCGATGTCACAAATTTCATGAACTCCCAGGCGGCAGCCTGGCGCGCCGGATCCTTGGCGACGAGCATGACGCCGGCGCCGCCGGTCGGCAGGCGGCCCTTGACCGGATCGATCACCGGCAGGGTGGTGGTGCGCAATTCGAAATTGCGGCCGACCATGCCCGAGACCTGGCGGACCTGCGCGGTGGTGCGGAACATGGCGCCGAGCTTGCCGGCGCCGAACGCCTGGAGATCGGCGGTGGAGGTGGCGGAGGCGCCGAAATTCGGCATCTTGCCCTCCTTGACCATGCGATCGAGCAGTTTCAGCGCGGCAAGGCCTTCCGGCCCGTCGAAGGCGACCTTGGTTTCGTCGGGCGTCAGCATGCGGCCGCCATGGCCGTAGAGCAGGGCCGAGAACATCCAGTCGTCGCCCGGCCAGCGGAAGAACATGCCTTCGTTGCCGTCGCCGAGCGCATGGATGCGGGCGGCGAGCGCGATCACCTCGTCCCAATGGGTCGGGAAGCGATCCGGATCCTGGCCGACGCGGCGCAGCAGGTCGGCATTCAGGTAGCTGATCGGATTGGAGGTCGCGAAGGCCAGGCCGCACTGCACGCCGCCGTGGAAGCCGAGGCCGAGCAGCGGCGCGGAATAACCGAGCTTTTCGACGTCGCCCTCGCGTGCCAGGAACGGCTTCAGGTCGGCGGCGATGCCGCGCTCGGAGAACAGACGCAGCCGGTTCAGCCCCTGGAAGGAGACATCGGGCAGCCCGCCGGTCGTCGCCTGGCGCAGGATCAGCTGTGCGCCCTCCTCGTAAGTCGGGGTCGGATTGACATAACCGACCTTGACCTTGTCGCTCCGGCGGTTGAACGCTTCGGCAAGGCTCTCCTGCGCCTCCTTGAAGATCGGCGGCATGGAATAGTGCGCGACCAGTTCGATCGTCTGGGCGCGCACGACGGAGGGCATGCCGAGCGTGGCCGCGCCGGCCATCAGGCCGAGTGCCGCGCGGCGGTCGAGCGGCAGGGAAGTGATCGGTCGGGACATGGAAAAGGCTCCAGCTCAGTCCAATGGATCGGCAGGCCTCAGCCCTTGAGGCCGGTCATGGTGATGCCCTCGACGAAGCGCCGCTGGGCGAGAAGGAAGGCTGCGACCAGCGGCAGGGTGGTGAGCGTCGCGGCGGCCATCAGCGCGCCGAAATCGTCCCCCGCCTCCTCGGTGCGGAAATAGATGACGCCAAGCGCCGGCGTCGCGAGCTCACCCTTGCCGGAGACAGCGATCAGCGGCCAGAACAGGTCGTTCCAGTGGGCGACCACGGAAAAGATCGCGAAGGCGGTGGCCGCCGGCCAGGCATTGGGCAGGACGATGCGCCAGACGATCGACCATTCGCCGAGGCCGTCCATGCGTGCCGCCTGGATCATCTCGTCGGGCATGGCGCGGAAGAACTGGCGGAACATGAAGATGGCGAAGACCGAGATGGTCGAAGGCGCGATCAGCGCGGCATAGCTGTTGAGCAGCCCGGTTCCCGCGAAGGCGATATAGAGCGGGATCGCCGGCACCTGGGCCGGGATCAGCAGGCCGAGCATGACGAAGGCGAACAGCGTGTCGCGGCCGCGGAAATTGAGCTTGGCGAGGGCGTAGCCGGCGGGAATGGCGAAAACGAGCTGGAAGGCGAGGATGCCGGCGCAGACGATGACGCCGTTGAGGAGATAGCGCCCGATCGGCACCTCGCGGAACACCCGGCCGTAATTCTTGTCGATGGCCAGGGTTTCCGGGATCAGCGACAGCGTGGCACGCCAGACCTCGTCCATCGGCTTCAGCGAAACCGACACCATCCAGAGATAGGGCATCAGGAAGGCGAGCCCGAGCAGGCCGAGGAGGACGAGCCGCGGCAGGTCGGCGACAAGGCGCTGCGGGCGATGCAGGGACGGGGCCATCGTCGCCTCAGCCGTAGTGCACGCGCCGGTCGATCAGGCGCGTCTGGATCAGTATGAGCACCACGACCACGGCCAGGAACACCACGGTCACGGCGGCGGCATACCCCATCCTCAGGAAGCTGAAGGCCTCGGTATAGATGGTGTGGAGCAGCACCTCGGAGGCCTTGTTCGGCCCGCCCTGGGTGAGCGTCGCGACGATGTCGAAGACGCGCAGGGCGCGGATCATGGTGATGGTCAGCACGAACAGCGTCGTCGGCCCGAGCAGGGGCCAGGTGACGGTGGTGAAGCGCGACCAGGCCGAGCGGACGCCGTCGACCTCCGCCGCGGCATAGAGATCGCGCGGGATGGCGGTGAGCCCGGCCAGGAACAGCACCATGTTGAAGCCGACCTGTTCCCAGACGCCGATGACGGCGAGCGTCCACAGGACGCTGTCGGACGAACCGAGCCAATTGGGGCCGGCAAGGCCGAAGAGACGCAGCGCGGCGTTCACCGGGCCGATCGTCGGGTGGAACATGTATTGGAAGGCGGTTGCCATCGCGACCATCAGCGAGACGACCGGCAGGAAGAATACGGCGCGGAACAGCGTCCGCCCGCGCGTGCCGCCCTCGATCAGCAGGGCGAGGCCGAGGCCGCCGAACAGCGAGGCGGGCGTCGTGACTGCCACGAAGAAGACCGTATTGCGCAAGGCCGTGGCAAAGCCCCTGTCGTCGAGCAGCTCCGCGAAGTTCGAGAGACCGACGAAACGCAGGCTGCGCGCGCCGAGCTCGTAGTCGGTGAAGGCGATGACAACCACGGCCGCGGTCGGCAGAAGCAGCATCGCGACGAAGGCGAGGATCGCCGGCAGCGTCAGCAGCCAGGCCGCGAGAGCCTCGCCCATGGCGGGGCGGTCGGCGGCGTTGGCGCGGGCGAGGGGGGCTGGCAGGGCGAGATCAGACAAGGGCGGGGGCCGCCTGCTGTTCGAGGCGCATGGCAAGGCGCGCGCCGGTCGTCGCGAAGGCGAGGAGGCGGCCTGCCGGCAGGCCGAGGCCGACGGTGCGGCCATGCTCGACCCCGGCCCAGGCCTCGGGTGCGAGCCGCGCGATCACCTCCGCGCCGGTGACCGGCTCGGCGAGATAGACCAGCACCTCGGCACCGAGGAACTCGACATGGCGGATGGCGGCCGGCAGGCCGGATGCGCCCAGCGCGACATGGTCCGGGCGGATGCCGAGCGTGATCGGCCCCGCTGCCGCCTCGGCGCGCAGGCCCACCGGCCGGCCGGCGAGAATGACGGCGCCGCGGCTGTCGACCTCGGCGGCGAGGAGATTGATCCGCGGCGAGCCGATGAAGCTGGCGACATCGATCGTCGCCGGGCGCTCGTAGATGTCGCGCGGCGTGCCGAACTGCTGCACCTTGCCGCCGCGCATCACCGCGACGCGGTCCGACATGGTCATCGCCTCGGCCTGGTCATGGGTGACATAGACCGTGGTGACGCCGACGCGCCGGTGCAGCTCGACCAGCTCCTTGCGCATGTCGTGGCGCAGCGAGGCGTCGAGATTGGACAGTGGCTCGTCCATCAGGAAAGCCTGCGGCTGACGGACGATGGCGCGACCGAGAGCGACGCGCTGGCGCTGGCCGCCGGACAGCTGTCCGGGCCGCCGGTCCATCAGATGGCCGATCGAGAGGACGTTGGCCGCAGCCTCGACATCGGCGCGGATCGACCGGCGGCGCGCGCCGGTTCCCGCCACCAGCCGGCCCAGCAACGGCATCCGCTCGAACGCGCCGAGACGGCGCATGATCAGCGGCAGAGCCATGTTCTGCTCCACCGTCATATGCGGATAGAGCGCGTAGTTCTGGAACACCATGGCGACGTCGCGGTCGGCGGCGCGCCGGCCGGTGACATCGGCGCCGCCGATCGACACGCGGCCGTGGTCGGCGGCCTCGAGGCCCGCGATGATGCGCAGCAGCGTGGTCTTGCCGCAGCCGGAGGGCCCGACCAGCGAGATGAATTCACCGGCGCCGAAGGACAGGTCGATGCCGCCGAGGACACGCGTCGTGCCGAAGGACTTGTCGATCCGGTCGAGGACGATGCCGGCCATGGGGGCTCCTGGGAACGGCCTCCCGTTACGCGCCGCGGACGACAGTCCGATGACGGCGCGCCGCCCCGCCGCAGGGGATGTCGCAGCCGGCCCGCCGCGGCGCGGGCGCGAGGCAGGCCGGGAGGGCAATGCAGAGCGGCAGGTCATGCCGACCTCCGGCC
This sequence comes from bacterium YEK0313, assembly GCA_000751295.2. Taxonomy (NCBI): domain Bacteria; species bacterium YEK0313. The sequence goes on along the minus strand of CCMO02000001.1, from coordinate 3,477,251 downwards.
ATCGGCGCGCCGTCCTGGCGGCGGCCCGACGCGACGTTCCGGAAGGACGGCCGTCGTCCTCCTGTCACGTCGCGGGCCTAGGTGTGGGTTCTGGTCAGGTTGTTCCGGCGAGAGCTTGAGCCGGTGATCGTCGTGCGAGGCTAGCATGCGGCCGGTGCTGGTTGTACCAGGCCAGCCATCGCGTGAGATCCGCGGTCCGGCGAGCGGACGAGGGGAACGGGATGGCATAGGCCCATTCCCTGAGCATGGTCTGAATGAAGCGCTCTGCCTTGCCGTTCGTCTTCGGGGTGTAGGGTCGGGTGCGGATGTGCCGGATGGCGAGCATCCTCAGCGCTTTGCGGAAGAGCCTGGCGATGTATCCCGAGCCGTTGTCGGTCATCACTCTTTGCACGCTGACGCCCCGCTCCTTGAACCAGCGCAGCGCCCGCACGAGGAACCCGGTGGTCGACCACCGCCGCTCGTCGGGCAGCACCTCGACATAGGCAAGCCGGGTCGCATCGTCGATGGCGACATGCAGGAAGTCGTAGCCAAGCCCCTGGCTGGCGCCACGCCGGTTGCCGGTGATGCGGTGGCCGACGCCTTCAAAGCGGGCCAGCCGCTTGATGTCGAGATGAAGCAGCTCGCCGGGACGCTCGCGTTGATAGCGCCGCACCGGCTCCTTCGGATCAAGCGCGGACAGCCGGCCGAGACCCATCCGCGTCAGCCAGCCGGCAACCGTCGATCGCGCCAGTCCGAGGCGGGACGCAATCGCCTCACCCGTCAACCGGTACTCGCGGCGCAGCTTGGCCGCCAGCCCGGGCCAGAACGCGCTCGTCGCCGATCGGCACGCATGGGGCCGGGACGAGCGGTTCTGCAGCCCGGCTTCTCCATCGCTCCGCCATCGCGACAGCCATTTGCGGGCGGTTCGTTCGCTGACCCCGAAGCCGGCCGCCACTTCGCCGACAGGCCGGCCCTCTCCTACGATCCGCCGGATCATCTCCGCTCGACCAAGCGGCGTCGTTCGCGCATTCTTGTGCGGGTTGTTCATCCTCGTGCCCTGCGGTGCTTCGTGTCGCAACGACCACCTTCTGGCTCTCACGGGCGATGAACAACCTCCTCAGACTCCACACCTAGGCGGGCGTGGCCCTTGCCCGAGGGCCCGTTCCGCCGACGAGGCCGCCATGCTGATCGCCCACCTGACCGACCTTCACATTCGCCCGCACGGCCTGCCGGCCTATCGGGTGGTGGAAACCAACATGCTCGCCGAACGCGCCGTCGCGGCGCTCATGCGGCTCGATCCGCTGCCGGACGTGGTGGTGATCTCGGGCGATCTCGCCGATAACGGCCTGATCGCCGAATATGAGGTGCTGAAGCGTCTGCTCGACCGCCTCACCATGCCGGTCTGGCTCGTGCCTGGCAATCACGACCGGCGCGAGAACCTGAAGACCGTGCTGGCCGGCTATCCCGGCCTTGCCCAGCACGACACATTCGCCCAGTGGACCGCCGATCTCGGCCCGCTGCGCATGATCGGGCTCGACACGGTCAAGCCGGGATCGGGGGCCGGCGCGCTGTGCGGGCAGCGGCTCGCCTGGTTCGCCGACCGACTGGCCGAGGATCCGGCGAAGCCGACGGTGGTCGTCATGCACCATCCGCCCTTTGCCTGCGGCGTCCAGCTGATGGACCAGATCATGCTGCTGGAGGGCGCCAGGGAGTTCGCCGGCATCGTACGGGCCAACAGCCAGATCGTGCGCATCCTCTGCGGTCATCACCATCGGCCGATCCAGGCCCTGTTCGCCGGCACGCTGGCGCAGATCGGCCCCAGCATCGCCCATCAGGTCGTGCTCGACTTCAAGGACACGGCCGAGCCGAACTTCAATTTCGAGCCGGCGGCCTTCCATCTCCATGTCTGGAGCGAGACGGCCGGCCTCGTCAGCCACACGGCCTATGTCGAGACGGCGGCCGGTCCCTATCCGTTCCTGCCGGATCCGGATTATCCCGGCCGGGTCAAAGCCGGCTAAATTGTCTGCAGCGCTCGGCCGTCGATCCCATCGGCCACGATGCCGAGAAAATGCAGGAAGGTCGGGGCGAGATCGACGATCGAGCTCGCCTCCTCGATGCTGCGGCCGGCGGCAAAGCCGCCGCCCTCGAGCAGCAGGGTCGGCGACTGCTCGAAACGTCCGAGTCCGCCATGCGAGCCGAAGCCGAGATGGGCGCTCTTGCCCTCGACAGGCAGGGCTTCGAAGCTTAGGCCAGGGGTCCCGTCATCATTCGCCTCGTCGGAGGCGGCGAGCGCGACGGCCAGGGCAAGGCCGCCGCCGGCGGGCACGCCGATGGCCGCGAAGGCGTCCGGCGCGAAGACCTGGCCGACCCAGGGCTGCGCCGCGAGGAACGCCGCAATGGCGGGGACGCGCTCTTGCGCCGCCGCATCGACATAGATCAGGGCCGCCGTGCCGTTGGGGGCCACAAGAACCTCGCGCGAGCCGCGCGCGGCCTTGAGGCCGGCGCCGACCAGCTCCGCCTCGATGTCGATGACGCCCTTGATCGATTGATGGCCGTGATCGGAGCCGACCATCAGCAGGATATCCTCCCCCGTCGCGCGCGCGGCCTCGACGGCGGCGATCACCATGGCGGCATGGGCATCGGCGGCCTTCAAGGTTTCGCGGTGGGCAGCCGAGCCGAGCGGCACGGCATGCTGGGTCGTATCCGGCTCGCACAGCCAGAGAAGACCGAAGGCAGGCCGGCGGGCACCGAACATCTCGGCGATGAAGCGGTCGGTCGCGATCCGATCGCCGGCGAGGTCCGGCGTCGCGACGAGCGCCTCCGCGCCGAGAAGCGGCCGCCGGCCCGGGCCGAAGGAGCCGGCCCGGTTGAAGACATGGCCGTGGCCTTCCGGGTCGTGCAGATAGGCGGCGCCCGGAGAGACATTGTTGACGATCACCGCGCCGCCATGGGGCGCGAGCCTGGCCGCCAGCGTCGGACGGGCGAGGACTGAGCCGGTGAGGCGGCGCTTCAGATCGATGAAGTCGGGGCGGCCGACATCGTGCAGCGCGAGCTCGCCGTCATCGGCCAGGGCGATGGTGTTGCCGGCAAGGCCGTGGCTGGCGGGCCGGCAGCCGGTGGCGAACGAGGCCGAGACGACGCGCGTCAGGGACGGAAACACGGTGCGGTGCGCGGCGAACCAGCTCGCGCGCCGGCGCAGCGCCGCAAGTGCCGGCGTCGTCTCCGGGCGGACGAAGTCGCGGCGCAGGCCATCGAGCACGACGGCGACGACGCGGCGGGCGGTGGCCGTCTGGCGAGCTGCGGATGAAGCGGGAGGCATGGGCTGTGCTGTCCTTGGCATTCTATGACGGCGAGAGGCGTCCGAATCCCCTCATAGCAGGCTGATTTCGCATTTTTGTGTTGGCATCGTCGGCGCCAGGCCCGGTGGTGGTTTGCCGTCCGCGCGGGCCGGCCGTGACCGCTTGGCGACGGCCGGCGCGCTTGCGCCTCCTGCCGTTTGCTCCTCTAATCGATCGGCCGAGGCATGGCATTCAGGGTGGATCGCATGACGTTTTCTCATTCTCTCTGCGATATCTGCGGTGAGCGGCCGGCGACGGTACGCGTGACCGTCGTGCAGGACGGTGCGCGGCGCGTCCTCGATGTCTGTGACTACCACTATGCCCAGCTGACCCGGCACCAGCGCTATATTTCGCCGCTCGAAGCCCTGTTCGGCGGCGGCGGTTTCGGCCTCGCCGGGCAGACGCCCGGAATGTCCGGGGCGGCGGAAGCGCCGCAGCCGGTGGCTCCGCGCCGCGGCTTCGGCGGAGCCGAGCGGGACGCGCTCAATCTCGAGCGGCGCTTTTCCGACAAGGCCAAGGAATTGCTGCAGCGCGCGGCCGAGCGGGCGGTACAGTCGGGCCGGCGCGAGGTCGATACCGAACATCTGCTGCAGGCCCTGCTGGAGAGCGACGTGGTGGTCGCGATCCTCAAGCAGTTCAAGATATCGCCGGCCGAGCTCGGCGCGCAGATCGAGCGCCAGTTCGGCGGCGAGCGCGGCCAGCCCGATCCCAACCAGCGGGAGATCGGCGTGTCGCCGCGGGTGAAGAAGGCGCTGGAGCGTGCCTTCATCGCTTCGCGCGCCTTCGGCCATTCCTATATCGGCCCGGAGCACCTGCTGCTCGGCCTCGCCGAGGTGCCTGAGAGCTTCGCCGGTGATCTCCTCAACAAATACGGCCTGACCGTCCAGGCGCTGCGCCAGATGACCGATCGGGTGGTCGGCAAGGGTGCCGAGGAGGGACGGGTCGCAGGGCCGAGCAGCACGCCGCAGCTCGACAAGGTCAGCCGCGACCTGACGCTGATGGCGCGGGAAGGGCGGCTCGACCCGGTCATCGGACGCTCGAAGGAGGTGGAGACGACCATCGAGGTGCTGGCCCGGCGCAAGAAGAACAATCCTGTCCTGATCGGCGAACCGGGTGTCGGCAAGACCGCGATCGTCGAGGGCCTCGCCCAGCGCATCATCCATGGCGACGTGCCGGAAGTGCTGCGCGACAAGCGCCTGGTCGAACTCAACGTCAATTCGCTCGTGGCCGGCGCGAAATATCGCGGCGAGTTCGAGGAGCGCGTCAAGCAGATCATGGAGGAGGTCAAGGCCAATCAGGAGGGCCTGGTCCTGTTCATCGACGAGGTGCACACGATCGTCGGCGCCGGCCAGGGCGGTGGCGAGGGCGGCCTCGACATCGCCAATGTGTTCAAACCGGCCATGGCGCGGGGCGAGATGAACCTGATCGGCGCCACCACGCTGGCCGAATACCAGAAACACATCGAGAAGGACGCCGCGCTCGAGCGGCGCTTCCAGCCGGTCCTGGTCTCGGAGCCGACGGTCGAGCAGACGGTCAACATCCTGCGTGGCCTGCGCGACAAGTTCGAGGTCCATCACAAGGTGACGATCCTCGACCCGGCGATCGTCGCGGCGGCCGAGCTGTCGAGCCGCTACATCACCGGCCGTTTCCTGCCCGACAAGGCGATCGACCTGATCGACCAGGCGGCCGCCAGGGTGCATCTGTCGACGACGTCGCGGCCGGTGGAGATCCAGGAGCTGGAGGCGGAGATCGCCCAGATCCGGCGCGAGCAGGACTACCAGACGAGCCGCCGGCGGTTCGACAAGGCGACCGAGCTCGAACAGGAGGCCGCAGCCAAGCAGAAGGCGCTCGCCGAGGCGAACGATGCCTGGCGCAAGAAGCTTGGCTCCAGCACGGCCGAGGTCTCGGTCGCGGATGTCGCCGAGATCGTCGCCAAGCTCACCGGCATCCCGGTCACCGAGCTGACCGCGCAGGAAAAGGACAAGCTGCTGCGGCTCGAGGAGCGGCTGCACGAGCGCGTCATCGGCCAGGAGCGGGCGATCGGCGCGGTGAGCGATGCCATCAGGCTGTCGCGGGCGGGATTGACGCGCGGCGGCCGGCCGATCGCAACCTTCCTGTTCCTCGGCCCGACCGGCGTCGGCAAGACCGAGCTTGCCAAGGCGCTGGCCCAGGTGATGTTCGGCGACGAGAACGCCGTGACCCGCATCGACATGAGCGAATATATGGAGCGCCACGCGGTCTCCCGGCTGATCGGCGCGCCGCCCGGCTATGTCGGCTACGACGAGGGCGGCCAACTGACGGAAAGGATCCGCCGGCGGCCCTACAGCGTCATCCTGCTCGACGAGATCGAGAAGGCTCATCCCGACGTCTACAACGTGCTGCTGCAGGTGTTCGACGACGGCCGGCTGACCGACGGCAAGGGGCGGGTGGTCGATTTCACCAACACGCTGATCATCGCCACCAGCAATCTCGGTTCCGAGATCATCACCGGCGGCACGCGTTCGACCATCGGCTTCACCCACAATGCCACGGTGCGCGACGACGTCATGCAGGTGCTGCGGCGCCATTTCCGGCCGGAGTTCATCAATCGCATCGACGAGATCATCATTTTCGACGCGCTGAACAAGGAGCAGATCAAGACCATCGTGTCGCTGCAGCTCGACGAAGTGCGCCAGTCCGCCCGCGGCCAGGATGTCGAGCTGGTCTTCGACGCGAGCCTGATCGACCATCTCGCCGAGGTCGGCTATCAGCCGGAATTCGGCGCGCGCGAGCTGAAGCGGCAGATCCGCCAGCTCATCGAGACGCGGCTCGCCAAGGCCATGCTCAAGGGTGAGATCACCGAGGGGGACCGGGTCACCTGCGGCTACCGCGACGGCACGGTTCATCTCGACGTGGCGAAGCGGCGGACCAAGGCCGAGGTCAAGAACGGGGCGGCCAAGGCCGCCGTTCCGAAGGGTCCGGCGCCGAAGGCCGGTGCGGACGGCGCGCAGGCGGCGAAGAGCGCCAAGCCGGCCGCCGCCAAACGCAAGGCTCCGGCGGCCAAGGCAGCCGGGGGCAACGGCCGGCGCGCCGGCAAGACCAAAGGGGTGTGATCGCCTTCCATTGGCCCGCGCTGCGGGACACGCTGCCGTGGTTCGGCGCGCGCAGTTGAACGTGAAATGCGCGGCCCTCCGGCGGAAGGCCGATGCTCAGCCGCGATGCCTGCGCAGTCCGTCGACGAAAACGTCGACCAGCCGCAGGGCGGTCGGCTGCCAGTCCGCCGGGCCCTGCGAATAGAAGATGCCGACCAGGGTGCGCAGCAGGTCGTCCGGCGTGATGTCGGCGCGCAGGTCGCCGGCCGCGACGCCGCGGGCCAGGAGAAGGCCGATCGCCGCTGTCAGGCGCTCGAACGAATAGGCCTTCAGTTCGCTCGATCCGTGCGCGCCGAGCTGCAGGGCTTCGATCATGCCCTTCTTGGTCGCGACGAGGCGGACATTGGCATGCAGCCAGCGGCGCAGCGCGTCGACCGGCGCGTCGGCGCGGGCGAGCTGATCGTCGAGATCGCCGAGCTGGTCGACCTCGCGGCGATAAACCGCTTCGAACAGCGCCTCGCGCGTGGGAAAATGGCGATAGAGTGTGCCGATGCCGACGCCGGCCCGACGCGCGACCGCCTCGAGGCTGGCTTGCGAACCGCCGGCGCTGAAGACCTCGGTGGCGGCTTCGAGCAGCAGTTCGCGGTTGCGCAGCGAATCCGCGCGCGGCTTGCGGGGCTTGCTCTTGGTCTCAGGTGCCATGGCGCTCAAACGGAAACGGGCTCGCGAACGGAATTCGCCTTTCGAACAGGCTCGGCCCCCTCTTGATAAGCGGAGGCGGCCTCCGTATATCTAGGGCGCGGATCGGGACGGTGCACGGAGGCACAGATCGCCCGATCGGGGCCGGCGGGCCGTTCTCGCTCACTCTCTCACCATTGCCGAAGTCCGTGCCGCCTCGCGGCCGCTTCGATCCATACATCACGATCACTGAATGGAGTACCCCATGTCACTCTCCATCAGCCTCACGATCAATGGCCGGAGCCACGCGCTCGCGCTCGACGACCCGCGCGTGACGCTGCTCGACCTGTTGCGCGAGCGGCTCGATCTGGCGGGCACGAAGAAGGGCTGCGACCGCGGCCAGTGCGGCGCCTGCACCGTCCTGGTCGATGGGCGGCGGCTCAACGCCTGCCTGATCCTCGCCGCGAGCCTCGACGGGGCGGAGGTCACCACCATCGAAGGCGTGGCCGACGGCGAGACATTGCACCCGGTGCAGGCCGCCTTCATCGCCCATGACGGCTTTCAGTGCGGCTATTGCACGCCCGGCCAGATCATGAGTGCCATCGGCCTCATCGCCGAAGGCCATGCCGGCGACGATCCGGAGCGCGTCCGCGAGCTGATGAGCGGCAATATCTGCCGCTGTGGCGCCTATCAGGGCATTACCGAGGCCGTGCTGGGCGCGCAGAGAGCCATCACGGCGGCGAACCGGAGGGACGCGGCATGAACCGTTTCGACTATGTCCGGCCGGCGACCGTCGCGGAGGCGGTGGCGAGCGGCGTTCTGCCGGGCTCGGCCTATCTGGCGGCCGGCACCAATCTCGTCGACCTGATGAAGGTCGGGGTCAGCAGGCCGGAGCGCGTCATCGACATTTCCAGGCTGCCCGGCCTCGACCGCATCGAGTGGCTGCCGGACGGCGCCGTGCGCATTGGCGCGCTCGTCCGCAATGCCGATCTTGCCTATGACGCGCGTTTCGCGCGTGCCTTTCCGGTGGTCGCCGAGGCGCTGCTGTCCGGGGCCTCGGCGCAATTGCGCAACGCGGCGACGGTCGGCGGCAACCTCATGCAGCGCACGCGCTGCGCCTATTTCGGCGATCCCGCGGCAGCCTGCAACCGGCGCGCGCCGGGAACCGGCTGCGATGCGCGTGCGGGCGACAACCGCCTCCATGCCGTGCTCGGCTGGAGCGAGGGCTGCGTCGCCACCCATCCCTCCGACTTCTGCGTGCCGCTCGTCGCGCTCGACGCCGTGGTCGAAGTGGAGGGCGCCCGTGGTGCGCGCGAGATACCTCTGGACCTTCTCCATGCCCTGCCGGGCACGACGCCCGAGCGGGAGACGGTGCTGGAGCCCGGGGATCTCATCGTCGCTCTCAGGCTGCCGGCAGAGGCGGCGGCGTTCCGCCACCATGCCCGCTATCTGAAGCTGCGCGAGCGCACCTCCTATGCCTTTGCCGTCGTCTCCGCCGCTGCGGCGCTCGACATCGAGGCCGGCACGATCGCCGGCGCGCGCATCGCGCTGGGCGGCGTCGCCGCAAAGCCCTGGCGGGCGCGGGACGCCGAGGCGCTGCTGATCGGCGAGCGCCCGACGGCGGAGCTTCTGGCCCGCGCCGCCGACCGGGCGCTCGCCGAGGCGCGCCCCTCCGGCGACAATGCCTTCAAGATCGTGCTGGCGCGCCGCATCGTCGTGCGCGCCTTGACCCTTGCCCTGGAAGGGACGCCCGAGACCATGCCGGCATTGCCGGCCTCGGCCTTTTCCGCCACGACCGGAGCGCGCCATGTCGCCTGAGACTGCTCCCCGATTCAGCCAGCAGCGCCGGCACGGCTCCAATGCCGGTCAGCCGCTGACCCGCCGCGACGGCACCCTCAAGGTCACCGGCCGTGCCGTCTACGCCGCCGACAATCATCCTGAAGGCCTGCTCTACGCCGTCACGGCCGTCAGCAGCGCCGCGCGCGGGCGGGTGACCCGTCTCGACGTCGCCGCCGCCAAGGCCCATCCGGGCGTCGTCGAGGTGCTGACGCCGGCCAACCGGCCGCCGCTGGCGCATGATCCGAACGAAAAGATGCCGCCCTTCGGCTTCCGCGTGGAGGTGCTGCAGGATGACGGCGTGCGCTATGCCAACCAGCCGATCGCCCTGGTGATCGCCGAAACGCTGGAGGCGGCGACCGAGGGCGCGGTGCTGCTGAAGCCGCAATATGCGGTCGAGAGCCCACGCACCGGGCGCTCGAGCGGCCTGGCATTCGCGCCAGCGGCGGTCGGCGTCGGTTCGCCGCCGCGGACGGCCTTCGGCGATCTCGCCGCGGGTTTCGCCGCCGCCGAGCGGGTGACGGAAACAGAGACCGCAACGCCGGCGCAGTACCACAATGCCATGGAACCGCATGCCATTGTCGCCGCCTGGGAGGGCGACCGTGTCGTCATCGACATGCCCAATCAGGCGATGGCGCTGAGCTGTGCCGCCTATGCGGCCTATTTCGGCATTCCCGCCGAAAACGTGCTCATCCGCTCGCCGTTCCTCGGCGGCGGCTTCGGGTCTAAGGCGATCCTCAACGGGCCGCAGATCCTGGCCGTGCTCGCGGCGCGCATGCTCGGCCGGCCGGTCAAGCTGGTGCTGACCCGGTCGCAGATGTACGGCCCGGTTGGTCATCGCGGCCAGACCTGGCAGAAGCTCCGCATCGGCACCGATCGTGCCGGGCGCATCACGGCGCTGCACCATCATGCGCTCGCGGCGACGTCGAGCTTCGACGAGTTCGTCGAGCCGGCGGCCAATGCGTCGCTGTCGCTTTATGCGAGCCCGGCCATCCTTGCCGAGCATGACGGCCTCAGGCTCGATACCGGCACGCCGGGACCGATGCGCGCTCCGGGCGAGGCGTCCGGTTCGGCCGCGCTCGAAACCGCCATCGACGAGGCCGCCGAAGCCTGCGGGATGGATCCACTCGCCTTCAGGCTTGCCAATTACGCGGAAACCGAACCCGGCACCGGCCGGCCGTTTTCGTCCAAGGCCCTGCGCGAATGCTATGCGCAAGGAGCGGAGCGCTTCGGCTGGGCCGGCCGGCCGCTTGCGCCAGGGCAGATGCGCGACGGGCAAGGGTTCCTGGTCGGCTGGGGCATGGGCACGGCGCTGTTCCGCTGCCCGCATTTCCCGGCCGAGGCGCGCGCGACCCTGCGCGCCGACGGCACCGCGCTGGTCGAAACGAGCGGAGCCGATATGGGGCAGGGCGCCTGGACGGCGCTCGCCCAGATCGCGGCGGAGGCGCTCGGCCTCGATATCGACCAGGTCGAGTTCCATTCGGGACGGTCCAGCCTGCCCGACGGCGGCATTGCCGGCGGCTCGGGCCATACGGCAAGCGCGGGGCTCGCGCTTCACAATGCCGGCGAGGATGCGCTTGCACGGCTCGCCGAGCTGGCCAGCGCCGATCCGGCTTCGCCGCTGTTCGGCGCCGGCAATATCGGGCTCGTCGCCCGGTCCGGCCGGCTCCATCGCCGCGACGACGAAACGCGCAGCGAGAGCTATGTGGAGATCCTCCGGCGCGCCGGCCGCGCCGAGGTGGTCGGTTTCGCCAAGGCGATGCGCGACCCGGCTGCGGCGGAGGCCCATGCCATGTATACCCATGGCGCGGTGTTCGCCGAGGTCAAGGTCGATCCGGATCTCGGCCAGGTGCGGGCGACGCGGCTGGTCGGGGCCTTCGCCGCCGGCCGCGTCATCAACCCGCGCCTGGTGCGCAGCCAATATTTCGGCGGCATGATCTGGGGCGTCGGCTTCGCGCTGCAGGAGGGGGCGGTCCAGGACCATCGGACCGGCCGGATCATGAATGCCGACCTTGCCGAGTACCATGTCCCGGTCAATGCCGATGTGCCCTCGCTCGAGGCCATCCTCGTCGAGGAGGACGACCCTTATGTCAACGCGCTCGGCGTGAAGGGCGTCGGCGAGGTTGGCATTACCGGAACGGTCGGTGCTATCGCCAACGCCATATGGCACGCCACCGGCGTGCGCATCAGGCGCTTCCCGGTCCGCCTCGAGGATCTCCTCGCCTGAGCCAGCGCGGACCGGCCCCGGTCCGCCCTGGCGGCCGGCGGCCGGCTCAGCCCGCGCGGGCAAGCGCCTGCGCGAGGTCGGCGATGAGATCGTCGGGATGCTCGACGCCGATCGACAGGCGAATGGTCGTGTCCAGAATGCCGATGCGCTGGCGGACGTCGAGCGGCACGCCCGAATGGGTCATGGCCGCGGGATGGCTCGCCAGCGACTCGGTGCCGCCGAGGCTGACGGCAAGCTTGAAGATCTCGAGCGCGTTGAGGAAGGCGAAGGCCGCCCGCTCGCCGCCCCTGATGTCGAAGGAGAAGGTCGAGCCGGCGCCGAGGCACTGGGCGTCGTAGACGCGCCGCTCGGCTGAGCCCTCGGCGAGGAACGGCAGATAGTAGGTCCGCTCGACCTTGGGATGGTCGCGCAGGAATTCGGCCACCGCCCTGGCATTGTCGTTCGCCTTCTCCATGCGCAGGCTCAGCGTTTCCAGCGAACGGCCGAGCATCCAGCAGGAATGCGGGTCGAGCTGCGTGCCGATGGCGCCGCGCAGGGCCTTGATCGGCTTCATCACCTTGACGCTGCCGAGTGCGGCGCCGGCGATCAGGTCGGAATGGCCGCCGACATATTTGGTCAGGGAATAGAGCGAAATGTCCGCGCCGTGCTCGAGCGGCCGCTGGAACACCGGGCCGAGCAGGGTGTTGTCGCAGGCGATCACCGGGCGGTGGCCCTGTGCCCTTTCGATCGTGTCGGCGATGCGGCTCATCAGCGCAATGTCGATGACGCTGTTGATCGGGTTGGATGGCGTTTCGATCAGGATCACCGACACGCGGCCCTTGCCGAGCGCTTCTTCCGCGGCTTTGCGCACCGCGGCCTCGCTGACGCCGTCGGCAAAGCCGACCGCCGCGATGTCGAGGGCGGCGAAGGTGCGGGTCAGCAGCGTTTCGGTGCCGCCATAGAGCGGCTGCGAATGCAGGATCACGTCGCCGGGCCTGGCAAAGGCGAGCAGGGTGGTGGCGATCGCCGACATGCCCGACGAGAACAGGATGCAGGCTTCGGCGCCCTCGTAGACCGCCAGCCGGTCCTCGACGATCTCGCTGTTCGGGTGGTTGAAGCGCGAATAGACGAGGCCGGCGCCGGTGCCCTGCGGCGGCTCGCGCCGTCCGGCGACGAAGTCGAAGAAATCGCGGCCTTCCTCGGCGGTCTTGAACACGAAGGTGGAGGTCAGGAAGACCGGCGGTTTGACCGCACCTTCCGACAGCAGGGGATCGAAGCCGTAGCCCAGCATCAGCGTTTCCGGATGCAGGCGGTGGTTGCCGACATGGGTCTTGGAGGGTCTCGGGGCGGTCACGGGCGGCCTCGCTTCGCTGGGGATCAAGCGTGCGCGATCCTAGCAAATCATCGCGGCGGTTCCTTGCGACTTTTGCGCGGACTGCGCTTGGCCGCGACATTTTCCTGCCGTAGATGCATCATCATGCAGCAGAAAATTGCCGACGATATCGACCGCCGAATCCTCCGTGAGCTCCAGGCCAATGCGCGGATCACCAATCAGGAGCTGGCCGAGCGGGTGGGCCTCTCACCGTCGCCATGCCTCAGGCGCCTGCGCCGCCTGGAAGAGGCCGGCATCATTCGCGGCTATGGCGCGCGCGTCGATCCCGCCGCCCATGGCTGGACCATGGCGGCGATCGCCACGATCCGGCTCAGCCGCCAGAACGAGGACGAGATCGTCATGTTCGAGGAGGCGGTCCGCGGCTGGGACGAAGTGCTGGAATGCCACCTCGTCACCGGCTCGCGCGACTATGTGCTGAAGGTGATGACCGGCGGCCTCGACCAGTACGAGCGTTTCATCAAGGAAAAGATCGCCCGGCTGAAATGTGTCGCCTCGATCGAGACCAGCTTCGTGATGAACACCATCAAGGACCAGCGGATCTAGCGTCGGCTAGGCCGGAGCCGCGCCGCGCAGCCGGTCGATGAGCCGGAGCGGATCGGCCGGCGTGGCCGTCCCGCGCCAGCCGACATGCTGGTCCGGCCGCGAGATGATCCATGTGCGCCCTCCGGCTTCCGGCATCAGGGCGGGAGCGACGTCGATCAGTTTCAGCGGGAGGCCGCGGGCAGCGGCGGCGGCCAGCAGCGGGCCGGGATCGGCGGCCGGATCGAGCCGCAACAGCGCATGGTCGGGCCCTGTCGCGTCATGGAGCGAGGTGCCGTCGGCGAGCCAGACATGGGGGGTGCGGCAGCCGGGCACGGTCGACGGCGTGAAACTGCCCATGGAATAGCCGGGATGGGCGGCGCCATCATAGGCGATCAGCGGAGACCGGTCGTAGTAGGAGCCGAAATTGAGCCCGGCGCAGCAATATTGCTGGACGTTGAGATCGTAGGTCGCCAGCCCGAGCGCTGCCCTCGCCGCCGCACCCGCCGCGTCCGCCGCCTCGATATTGGCCGGAACGCTCTGGCGGTTGCGGATCTCCTTGTGCGCATGGTCCATGGCGAAATGCGAGACCTGCGTGGTGATCGGCAGGCGCTCGCGCTCATAGGCGTCGAGAATGCCTGCCGGCGCCCAGCCGGCCATGTGCGCGGCCATCAGCCAGGCGAGGCCGGCGGCGTCGGCGATGCCGGCATTCATGCCGTAGCCGCCATAGGGCACCCAGATATGGGCGGCATCGCCCGCGATGAACAGCCGGCGGTCGCGGAACCGGTCAGCGACGAGCCGCCGGCCAATCCAGTCCTCGCGGGAGATCACGGCATAGTCGAAATCGGCGCCGACGCCGAGAATGGTGCGGATCGCCCAATCCCGGTCGACCGCGTCGAAATCCGTCTCGTCGGGTTTCAGGTAATTGTGCACCAGCCAGGTTTCGCAGCCGTCGATGGCGTAGACGTTGCCGGTCCGGCGCGGATTGAGCGCAAAGGTGGCCCAGGCATTGTCGTGCCGCTGCAGGCCGATCAGGGCCGGGGCGTGAATGAAGGTCGACTGGACCCGCTGCACCACTGGGTCGCCGGTGAAGGTGGCGCCGATCGCCTTGCGCACCAGCGAGCGGCCGCCGTCGCAGCCGACGAGGTAGCGGGCGCGGATGGCGAAGTCCCGTCCATCGTCCAGGCTGCGCGCCGCCGCGGTCGCGCCGGCCGCGTCCTGGTCGACCGCAACAACCTCGGTGTGATGAAGGAGACGGATGCGCGCCATGGCTTCGGCATGGGCGACCAGGATCGGCTCGAGATAGATCTGGTTGATGCGGTGCGGCGGCTCCGGCGTCGGCCACCAGCCGTCCGGGCCGTCCTTCATGCTGTAGCGATCGCGCCGGCACGGAATGACGATCCGGGTCAGCTCGGTGCCGGTGAAGCTCGTCCGGTAGCTGATATCGTTCGGATAGTCCTCCGGCAGGCCCGCCGCGCGCAGCGCCTCGGCCAGGCCGAGGCGGCGGAAGATCTCCATCGAGCGGGCCGAGACATGGTTGCATTTCGGTTCCGGCCGCGCCGCTTTTGGCCGCCGCTCGGCCACCACGACGTCGACCCCGCGGCTCGCCAGATCGATGGCGAGCGTCAGGCCTACGGGACCCGCGCCCACCACCAGAACATCGGTCTCGATCGTCTTGCGGGTCATGGATCCGTTCTCTCGGGGGGATGCGGGCATCATTCGACGCGGGCGCCCGATGCGCGCACCACAGCGGCCCAGCGCGCGATTTCGGACTTGATGTAGGCGACGAGCTCCTCGGTCGATCCGCCGAGCGGTTCGAGGCCGATCTCGATCAGCTTGGCGCGGTGGGCCGGCGCGGCGAGGAAGCTTGCGACTTCGGCATGCAGGCGCCTGACGATGTCGGGCGGCGCCTTTGCCGGCAGAACCAGGGCCTGCCAGGCGACCGCCTCGTAGCCGGGATAGCCGAGCTCTGCGACCGTCGGTATGGCCGGCGCCGCCGCGACGCGCTGCGGCGCGGTGACCGCCAGCGCGGTGAGCTTGCCCGCGGCGATCAGCGGCAGGGCCGGCGACATGTCCATGAACATGAAGGGGATATGGCCGCCGACGACATCGTTCATCGCGACGAGGCTGCCGCGATAGGCGACGTGCTTGGCATCGATGCCGGTCGCGGTCTTGAACAGCTCGCCGGCAAGATGATGCGGCGTGCCATTGCCGGCCGACCCGTAGGAGAGCTCGCCGGGCCGGGCTTTCGCATAGGCGATGAAATCGGCGAGGCTGCGGATGCCGAGCGCAGGATTGACGATCAGGGCGAGCGGCACGCCGGCGACCAGCGACACCGGGGCAAAATCGGCCACTGGATCGTAGGGCAGCCGCTGGAACAGGCTGGCATTGATGGCCAGCGTCGTGCTGGTCGCCATCAGCAGGGTATAGCCGTCGGGCGCGGCGCGCGCGGCGATGCCGGCCCCGATTGTCGAGCCTGCCCCGGGGCGGTTGTCGATCACGACGGGCTGGCCGAGCTTGTCCTTGAGATGCTCGGCGAGGAGCCGCGCCAGGATGTCCGAGGTGCCGCCGGCCGGATAGGGCACGATGAAGGTGATCGGACGCTCCGGATAGGCCGCTGCGGCGGCGTGGCGCGCCGATGCGAGCGCCAGCGGCAGCATGGCGAGGGTGCGGCGGGACAACCGCCAGGCCGCGTCGGTCATGGGTTCTTTCCTCCTGATCGGTGGCCCCGCCGCCTTGGCGCGCGGGACCGCTGCCGGTCTTGCGCCGGCTGGTGACGGGCAGTGCGTCGCGCCGGGGTCAGCCGCCGCGCAGCCTGGGCATGTCGAGGAAGCGCCAGGGGCTCGGCAGGTCGCCGACCGGCACCTCGATCAAGGCGGGCTTGCGCCGTTCGGCGGCCGCGGCGACCGCGCGGCGCAAGGCTTCCGGGCTCGTGGCGCGCTCGGCTTCGACGCCGAAGCTGCGGCCGAGCGCGACGAAATCGGGATTGGCGAGATCGGTTGCGATCACGCGATTGTCGTAGAGCTCGCGCTGCATGCGCCGGACATTGCCGTAGGCGCCGTCGTTGAATACGACCGCGATCAGCGGGATGTCGTGGCGGACGGCGGTCGCAAGCTCCTGAACGTTGAACATGAAGCCGCCGTCGCCGCTGATCGAGACGACGGCCGCATGGCGGCGGGCGTCCTGGACGCCGAGGCCGGTGGCATAGCCCCAGCCGAGCGTGCCCTGATAACCCGACGAAATGAACGTGCGCGGCTTGTGGACCGGATAGGCGAAGCGCGCGACGTAGCCGCACTGGGTGAGCTCGTCGACGAGAATGCCGTCCTCGCCGATGGCCTCGCGGATGGCGTTCAGGAAGGCGACCTGCGGCAGCAGCTCGGCCGCCTCGCGGGCGATCTCCCGTTTCAGCGCCGAGATCTCCTCGGCGCGCGATGCGCTTTTCGGCGCGCTCCGGTCGATTGCTTCGGCAAGGCGCGGCAGAACGGTCTCGACCCGGCCGATCAGGGCGATGTCCGGCGCGCGGACCGCGTCGAGACCCGTGGGGTCGGCGTCGATCCGCACCAGCTTGAGTGCCGCATCGCTGCCCCAGTTGCTGAACGGTATCTGGGCGCGCGAGCCGATGGCCAGAACCAGGTCGCAGCTCTTCCAGAGGCGGTGGCCAACGGGCAGGGTAATGGCGAGCGGATGGCGATCGTCGAGAACGCCGCGGCCCATGCGATAGGCGAGAACCGGGGCCTGCAGCCGCTCCGCCAGCCGCCGCACGGTGGCGCTCGTCGCCTGCGCACCGCCGCCGACGACGATCATCGGCCGTTCCGCCCTGGCGATGAGCGCGGCCGCCTCGGCAATCAGTCCGGCATCGGGCTCGGGCTCGGCCGCGGCAGAGCGCGGCGCGACCGCGGCAAAGTCGCCACGGGCGCTGAGAATGTCCGGTGGGATTTCGAGTCCGACCGGGCGCGGACGGCCTTCGCCGATGGCGGCGATTGCCTCGGCCAACTGCGTCGCCGCCCGGGCGGGATCGCTGACGCGCCCGGCCTTTTTGGTCAGGCGTTCGAGAATGCCGAGCTGATCCGGAATTTCATGCAGCAGCCCGATGCCGCGGCCGATCGCCCGACTCGGGATCTGGCCTGTCAGGCACAGGACAGGGGCGTTGGTCGAATAGGCCGTCGCGAGGGCGGCTGCCGTGTTGAGGAGACCGGGACCGGGCACCACCGAAAAGGCCTGGACACGGCCGGTCGCGAGCGCGGCGCCGAGCGCCATATAGGCGGCGCCCTGTTCGTGCCGGGTATGGACCGCGGCGATCCGGCCCTGCGCGTCGTGCAGGGCGTTGAAAAACCAGTCGTTCTGAATGCCGGGCACGCAATAGATGCGGTCGAGGCCGTGGGCTTCGAGAGTGCCGACCACTGCGCCGGCACAGGTCGTCGTGGTGTCGCTCGCCATGCCCTCGCGCTCCCTCTGCCGCAACGTGCCTTGTTATGTGCTTGCAAGAATATCCGAATAATGGACATTCTGTACTGCCGATCATGCTATGGCGTAGCTCGGGCAAGTCAATTGCAATACAGGTCGGCCGCGATCATGGCATGCATGACGGGATGGCGTTGATGTCCGATAATCGGATATTTTTGATGGATGATGGACCATGATCGAGGCGGCCGGCAGTCTCAATCGCGCGGCTCTGCTGGTCCGGGCGATCGCGCGCGGCGGAACCGAGGGGGCGGGCCTGGCCGAGCTGGTGGCGGCAACCGCGCTGCCGCGGCCGACGGTGCATCGCGTCCTCGACATGCTCGGCGAGATCGGCTGGGTGGAGCGTGACGCAGCGTCGCGGCGCTTCTTCCTGGGACAGGAGATCCACGCGCTGGGCATCGTGGCCGCGGCCCGGCATCCGGTTGCGCGCGCGGCGGCGACGGAGCTCGCCCGGCTTGTCGAGGATATCGGCCAGACCGTCTATCTCAGCATTCGCTCGGGCCTCGACGCCGTTTGCGCGGCGCGCCAGGAAAGCAGCGCCCGCATCCAGACACTGGTGCTGAAGGTCGGGAGCCAGGTGCCCATCGGCCGCGGCGCGGGCAGCATGGCGCTGTTGGCCGCCTTGCCGGTCGAGGAGGCGGAGGCCATCGTCGCCGCCAATCTCGGCCGCTATGTCGCCGAACATGCCGATTTCGACGAAGCGGCGTTCCGTGCCGCCCTCGATGAAGCCCGCGCCCGCGGCTTTTCGAGCCATGACAGCCTGTTCACCCGCGGCATTTCCGGCATCGGGGTGGCCGTGCGCGATCGGGCGGGCTACCCGCTGGCCGCGGTCAGCACGGCCTTTGTCGGCGACTGGCTGGGCCCCGAGGAGCGCGCGCGGTTCGTCGTGCGGCTGAACGAGGCGGCGGAACGGATCAGCGCGCGGCTCAGCGCGGGCCGGCCGGCGTGACCTCGGCCGCGCTTATGGGGCCGAGCCGATGGACCGCGAAGATGCGGAACGGTCCCGGCTCGCTCCTGTCGAAAAGGCCGCCATCGAGCGCCGCGCGGGCGGCATCGAGGCTCGCGAACAGGCAATGGCGATTGACCGCCGCCCTGCCGGCGAGGTGGTTGCAGGAGAGCGGCGAGCATTCGGCCTTGTTGTTCTGCGAGAAGGTGGCGACGTCGTAACCGGCGAGTGACGGCGACGGCGGCGGCTCGACCGCCGTGACGAAGGCCGGATCGGCGGCGATGGCCGACCAGGCACGCGTGTCCTCGTGGAAGGCCTGCGGGAACAGCTCGTAATAGAACAACGTGAGACCGGAGAGGTCGAGGCCATCCGCGGCTGCGATCTCGGCCATCGCGCGAGGATTGTCGAACAGCCAGAAACCGTTATGCCGCCAATGGCCGATATAGTCGGCGAAATCGGCGGAGATGCAGCCGCTGAGCGAATAGATGTCGTCGACGCCGGGGGCCGCCAGCCAGCCCGGTCGCGCGGCGACCCGCTTCAGCATATAGCCGGCCGGAAGCAGTGCGGGATCCGTCATGGAGCTGCTCCTGTGGCCCGTCGTGACGCGGACGATGACAGCGCCGGACGGCCGGCCTGTCGGCCGCCCGGCGCGACCATCACATCTTCTTCCAGTCGCCGATCTGCTCGAAGGCGTGGGCCGCCCGATAGATCGTCGTTTCCTCAAAATGCCGGCCGACCAGCATGAGCCCGACCGGCAGGCCGTCGACCATGCCGCAGGGCAGCGACATGGCAGGGTGATGGGTAATGTCGAACGGCGCCGTGTTGCCGATCATTTCGAGAGCGCGCGCGACGATCTCCTCGCGCGGCGCATCGGGGCCGGGCAGGGGCGTCGCCTTCATCGGCGTCGTCGGCATCAGCAGGAGGTCATATTGCTCCAGCACGGCGTCGTAAGCCGCCTTGAGGCGGCGGGAGATGTTCACCGCCTTGCCGTAGAAGCGCGGCCCGAAAGTGTTGTTGATATGGGTACCGAGCATCAGGAACATCTTGGTGGTCTCGGACAGGGAATCAGCCTGCCCGCGCCAGCCGCGGTGGAAGCCCATCAGCGAGGTCGAATAGAGGTCTGAGCGGCTGAGGCCATAGCCGTCGCCCCACATCATGGTGGCGGTGAGGCCTTCCGTGCCGATCGGCGTCCAGATCGCGGGGCCCAGGAGATGCATCGGGATCGACACCTCGTCGACGGTCGCGCCGAGGCTCTTGAAACGTTTCGCCGCCTGCCTGACGCTGGCATTGACCTTGGCCTCGGCGCCGGGCTGCTCGAAGCCTTCCTTGACGATGCCGATCTTCATGCCCTTGACCCCCTGGCCCAGAGCCTTGGTGTAGGCTTGAACCTTCGGCGCCTTGATCCGCGGGTCGTAGCCGTCGTCGCCCGCGATGACCTCGAGCAGCAGGGCATTGTCGGCGACATTGGCCGTCATCGGCCCGGTATGATCGACGAAGATCTCGATCGGCATGATGCCGGTATAGGGCACGAGGCCCCAGGTCGGCTTCATGCCGTAGGTGCCGCAGAACGAGGAGGGCATGCGGATCGAGCCACCCTGGTCGCCGCCGATCGCCATGTCGACCTCGCCGGTCGCGACCACCACGCCGCTGCCGGAGGACGAGCCGCCGGCGGAATAGCCATGCTTATGGGGATTGTGGACCGGCCCGGTCGAATTGGTGTGGCTGCCGCCGGACAGGCAGAAATGTTCGCAATGGACCTTGCCGGCAATATCGGCGCCGGCATCGAGCATGCGGGTGACGATGGTCGCGTCGAAATCGGGGATATAGCCTTCGAGCGTCGCCGAGCCGTTCATCATGGGCACGCCGGCCAGCATGATATTGTCCTTCAGCGCGATCCGCTTGCCCTTCAGCTTGCCGCGCGCGGCACCCTTCACCTCGGTCTTGCGATACCAGGCGTTCTGCCTGTTCTCCTCGGGCGGCGGGGCATAGCCGGGCGTGCGCGGATATTTGACCTCGGGCACCTCGTCGGGCATGGCGGCGACGAGGTTGTAGGCATCGATCGACCCCTTGAAGAGGCCACTGAACGAGGCGATGTCCTCCTCCGTCAGCGAAAGGCCGCATTGATCGGCAACGGCGCGGATCTGATCGGGCGTCGGCAGGGTGACGGTCACGGGCGTGCTCCTCAGGTCGCGGCTCACTGGGTCTGGCCGCTATCGTTGATCCCCCCAGACCGTCAGGTTCCGTGGCCCGGGGCTTTTTGGCAACCGGCGCCGGATGCCGGTCTCGGGCGCGGACGGCACATGGCGCGCCGGGCTGGACGCGCTCATCATCGGGCGCGATAGAGGACATGGGGAGGAGGGGATATGAGCCTGATCGACGGGTCGACGCGACAGTTCCTGTCCAGTCTCTATGCCGAGCCCGGGCGCTTTTATCATGGCCTCGACCACATCGCGTCGCTGCTGGCGCTCGCGCGCGCCAACCGGGCGAGGATCGACGACAGCGACGCGGTCGAGGCGGCAATATGGTTTCACGATGCGGTCTATGATGCCAAGCGCTCCGACAACGAGGCGCTGAGCGCCGCGCTCGCCCGCGAGCGCCTTGCCGGCCGCTGCGAGGCTCGCCGGCTTGCCCGCATCGCCACGATGATCGAGGCGACGGCCGGCCATGAGCCGCCGGTCTTCGGCGATGCGGCGGCCGAGCATGACGCCGCGCTGTTCCTCGACATGGACCTCGCCATCCTCGGCGCGGCGCCCGCGACCTTCGACGCCTATGAGGCGGCGGTGCGCCGCGAATATGCGCATGTGCCGGACGCGGACTGGCGGGCCGGCCGAGCCGCCGTCCTCAGACGCTTTCTGGCGCGCGAGGCCATCTACCGGACGGCGATCTTTCGTTCCGACCGCGAACAGGCGGCGCGCGACAATCTGCGCCGCTCGCTGGAGCGGCTCGCTGACGGCGGTGCGGCGTGAGCGAGGCGCATGCCGTCGTGGAGCGGCGCGCGGTGCGGGCGCTGATCCTGACGCCGGAGCGCGAGATCCTGCTGTTCCGGCTGCGGCCGCCCGAAGGGGATTGTTTCTGGATCGCGCCCGGTGGCGGCCTCGACCGCGGCGAGACCGTCGAGGCTGCGCTCCGACGCGAGCTCCTGGAGGAACTGGGGATCGACGGCTTCGCCATCGGCCCGCTCGTCTGGCGGCGGCACCACACCTTCGACTGGGCCGGCCGGCGCATCTCGCAGCGGGAAATGTACCACATCGTCGAGATGCCGCGTTTCACGCCGGTCATGATGGATGAAACCGAGGCGCAATGGATCGACCGCCATCGCTGGTGGCCGGTCGCCGATCTCGCCGATGCCGGGGAGGCGCTGACGCCGCTCAGCCTCGCCGCGATCGTCGCCCGCTATCTCGCCGAGGGACCTCCCGCGGCGGTGCCGCCGGAGGAGGTGCTGGTCGACTAGGCCTTGTCGGCGGCGCATCCAGGTCCTGTCCGCCGCGGCCTGCGCGTCACGGCTTCAGCAGCGCCTCCGCATGGGTCAGCGCGGCGCCGACGATCACCAGGCCGATGCCCAGGGCCCGCGGCCAGGTGATGCCGTGGCCGGCAAGTCCGAAGGCGCCGAGCTGATCGATCAGCGCGGCGCCGACGACCTGGCCGAGCACCACCGAGACGAAGAAGACCGCGACACCGAGCTTCGGCGCGACGAGTACGCCGCCCAGCACGAACAGGGCGCCGACCGCACCGCCGACGAGCGCCCACCAGGGCAAGGCCAGAAGCTTCGGCCAGGACAGCTCGGCGCGGCCCGTGGCGGCCCAGGCCGCGAGCATCATGACCAGGCTGATGGCGATCGAGCAGCTGGCGGCGGCCAGCGGACTGCCGAGCCTGAGGGCGATCTGGGCGTTGATTGGCGGCTGCATCGAGATCATGGCGCCGAGCGCGAGCGCGCTCAATGCGTAAAGGGCGGTCATTGGACAAGGGTTCCTGCTGTCGACGGATGGCGGAGGCTTGATAGAACAGGGCGAGAGCCCGCCACACCCCGTTTCTTGCGCGATGGCGCCGGCGCCGCGCGCGTCGGCTCCCGAGCCCGCAACCCCTGTGCGTCTGGCGGGTTGTTCGGTCGGACAGCCGGCGGGAGGATGTCATGCTGAGGATCGGCTCGATCGTCTGGGGGGTGAGGGACGTTCCGCGCGCCATCGCCTTCTGGTGCGCCGCATTGAACTATCGTCCCCTGCGCGAACCGTCGGAGGACTGGGCGATCCTGGTGCCCGCTGCTGGCGAGGGACAGCAGATGGCGATCACCATCGTGTCGTCCGATCCGCGGACGCACCAGCGCCATCATCTCGACCTCTATGCCGCCGATCGCGAGGCGGAGGTGGCGCGGCTTCTGTCGCTCGGAGCGCAGCGCGCAGAGTGGCGTTATCCTGATGGCGCCGACTATGTCGTTCTGGCCGATCCCGACGGCAATACGTTCTGCGTCGTCGAGAAGGCGGACGGGACGGCCTGATCCGGCTTCGTCATGCAAAAGGCCGTCCGGCGCGCCGCCCATGACGTTTGAGGGAATGGCGAGGCAACCAGGTTCTCCCTTAGAGTCGGCAGGAAGCCCGGGCGGCCGGCGGAGCGCGCCGCCGCGCCGAGGCGAGAACGGCCGGGCGCGCCCCGGCCGGTCGATGAGCCCCGCTTGCGCTTTGCGCTTCACGGGGGAGGAGAGGCGATGCTCTACGCAGAGGACCTTGTCGAAGGTCAGCAGTTCCAGCTCGGCACCTATCTGGTCAGCGAGGCCGAAGTCCTTCAGTTCGCCCGGCAATATGATCCCGTGCCGATCCATATCGATCCGGTGGCGGCAGCTGCCGGCCCATTCAAGGGCCTCATCGCCAGCGGCTTCCACACGATGGCGATCTACCAGAGGATGGTGGTGGAGGCGGTCTGGTCGAAGGTCGCCGGTATTGTCGGGCGGAGCTTCGAGATCCGCCTGCCGGCGCCGGTCCGGCCGGGAACGACGCTGACCGGGCGGACCGAGGTGCAGAAGGTGACGCTGCGGCCGGAGCGGCGCGACGCCGTCGCCATCTTCAAGACCGAGTTGTCCGACCCGGAAGGCCGCGTGGTGCTGGTTCTCGTGCTCGACGTGCTGATCCACGCGCGTCCTGCCCAGGCGGTCGCCTAGGTGTGGAGTCTGAGGAGGTTGTTCATCGCCCGTGAGAGCCCGAAGGTGGTCGTTGCGACACGAAGCACCGCAGGGCACGAGGATGAACAACCCGCACAAGAATGCGCGAACGACGCCGCTTGGTCGAGCGGAGATGATCCGGCGGATCGTAGGAGAGGGCCGGCCTGTCGGCGAAGTGGCGGCCGGCTTCGGGTCAGCGAGCGAACCGCCCGCAAATGGCTGTCGCGATGGCGGAGCGATGGAGAAGCCGGGCTGCAGAACCGCTCGTCGCGGCCCCATGCGTCCCGATCGGCGGCAAGCGCGTTCTGGCCCGGGCTGGCGGCCAAGCTGCGCCGCGAGTACCGGTTGACGGGTGAGGAGATTGCGTCCCGCCTCGGACTGGCGCGATCGACGGTTGCCGGCTGGTTGACGCGGATGGGGCTCGGCCGGCTGTCCGCGCTTGATCCGAAGGAGCCGGTGCGGCGCTATCAACGCGAGCGTCCCGGCGAGCTGCTTCATCTCGACATCAAGCGGCTGGCCCGCTTTGAAGGCGTCGGCCACCGCATCACCGGCAACCGGCGTGGCGCCAGCCAGGGGCTTGGCTACGACTTCCTGCATGTCGCCATCGACGATGCGACCCGGCTCGTCCGCCCGCAGGACCGCAGATCTCACGCGATGGCTGGCCTGGTACAACCAGCACCGGCCGCATGCTAGCCTCGCACGACGATCACCGGCTCAAGCTCTCGCCGGAACAACCTGACCAGAACTCACACCTAGGCGGCCTCCGCTGCGGCCGATCAATGCCCGGCCCGGCCATCGGTCCGCCGCGTTACCGCGCCGCCGATCAGGCAGCCCTGCTCGAGCCGCCGAGCGACAGGGAGATCCGCCGCTGATCCGCTGAGCAACGGGTCTGTCCGGCATGCGATGCCGGCTTCCGGCGGTCCTGCGCGCGACCGGCCGAGCCTTCCCGGGCAATGTGCGATATGGAGGTAGGGGCCCGCCTATCGTGGGGCCCGGACCCCGGCAATCAGGATGTCGACGAGCCGTCTTGCCGCCGGCGCGCCGTCGCCATCCGGGCTGAATTTCGCAACGCCCACCAGGGCGAGCGGCAGGTCCAGGGGATCGAGGCCGGGCCGGATGTCGCCGCTCGCCACCGCGGCATCGACCAGTTTCGAGGCCGCCTGCTTCATCCGTGCGGAGGATTCCGACTTGAGCTCGCTCATGCCGACGAGCACCGGCTCCAGCAATTCCTGCATGCCCTGCTTAGCCGTGACGAAGTCGACGAAGACCAGCAGCCATTCGCGCAGTGCGGGCAGGGGCGGGTGCATGTCGGCGAGCCGGTCCGCGGCCGCCACCAACTGCTCGGTGTCGTTGCGGAAGACCGCGGCGACCAGGGCATCGCGGTTCGGAAAATGGCGGTAGAGCGTGCCGGCGCCGACGCCTGCGATCCGGGCGATTTCGTCGAGGCTCGCATTCGACCCCTTCGCGGCAAAAACTGCCTTGGCCGTCGCCAGCAGGCGGGCGTGGTTGCGCGCCGCGTCGGCTCTCGGTTTTCGGCCGGCGGCCGGCTCGCCCTGTTGGGCCACGGAAGAAACCTCTTGCTAAACGGAGAGTGTCTCCGTATAAAAAGCGGAGACACTCTCCTTTTATAACGAATCCGAGACACGAACAAGCTTCCACACGGGCCTCGGCCGGCTTCCAGGCACAAAGGCTGCGCAGAGGCGAGCCGCGCCGCGAATGCGCGCGGCGTGCGCTGCGGGGCGGAAAGCGTTGTTCGATACCGGTTGATCGCACGCGGGCAGGGCTGCGCTTTTCGCGAAACGAAGAGGCGCGGGCCCGGCCGACACCATCAGGGGCATGCCATGGCACAGGACACCCAGCCGAACCGGGACATGAGCGACCGGGCCTTGCCCCATGCGTTCGAGCCCGCCTTGTGGGCTGCCGGCCCGTATCCGCATGTCGAAGATGACCGGCGCGGCGTCGGCGATCGGTTCTGGAGCAATCCGGCGGCGATGCATCGGCGCGCCGCGAAGGCGCAGCTGCAGGCCTGGATCGAACGGGCGGCGGAAAGGATCGGGAGTGATCATCGCAAGGACCGGCCGTCCGGTCGAGGCGCGGACGCCGGCCATGATCGCCAGGGCGACGGGCAAGGCGGGAGCGAAGCCAGGAAGGCCTGCCGCGAGGCGCTGGCGTGGCTCTGCCGGCAGGCCGGACTGTCACAGCCGGAGACCGCCGCGGCGACGCTTGTCCTGGCGGGCGAGGGCGCCGATCTCCGCCGCCGGAGCGAGGGGCCGGGCGTCGCGCGCCGGCAATTCCTGCAGGCGGCCAGGGCAACGCTCGCGGCCTTCGGCTGATGGGCGGGCAGCCAGGGCCCAATTCCGGCCGAGGTCAGCGGCCACGCAGGTCGACCAGCGCGAGAAAGCCACCGGCGACCAGGCGGCCGTCGAAGACCATCTCCTGGTCATCGTCGGGTTGAACCCGCGGATCGGCGAGCACGCGCGGCAAGGCCTCGTCGCGCGCTGCTTTGCTCGGCCATTCGGTCCAGGAGAGCACAACGGTCTCGCCCTCGCGCACGGCAGCGGCTGCCGGGAAGTCCCGGAGTGCCGCGCCCTCGAGCGCGGATTGCGCGCCGTCGGCATGAAACTGGGTACCGTCGGCGGTGTCGGGATCGAGGACGCAATCGACGAGGCGGATGGCGCCATAGTCGCGATAGACCACGGCCATCCGTTCTGAAAAATTCTTGTATGCGGTCAGTTTGGCCGCGGGCACCGGGATCAGATAGCAGTCGAAATAGGACATGCTCGGCCTCGATCGGTTCGGGGTCAGATGCGCGAAGGATCGCGCGGTCCTTCAGATGCACCGGGATCAGAATCCATCAACGCCGCTGCAGGCTTCCGGACCATCGCGGCACGACGGCGATCGTCAGCCATCCGGGGTGCATCGAACAGGTTCCATACCAGGGGAGACATGGCATCGCAGATGGAAATGCGGATCATTGATTCGCATAAGACATATTATGGAACCAAAACGGATCTCCGAAACAGGCCCTCCGTCAATCCAGGAACTCCCGCCAAGCCCTTGGGCTTCCGCCCTTTGTCCTCTCTCCAAGCCACAGCTCATCGCTCGATGGCAAGCCGTGCACCGAGCGCCACGAAGCAAGCGCCGGTGATCCGGTCGATCCAGCGGCGGCCACGCCGATAAGCTCCGGCCAGGCCGCCGAGCGTGAACAGCAAGGCGACGGTCGTGTACCAGGCGACCGAGACCGCCACCATGACCGTAATCACCAGGACGCTGAGGCCCGGTGGCGGTTCGGCCGGCATTGTGGTGGCAAAGATGCTGGCGACCGACACGGCCGAGCGCGGATTGGCGATCGTGGTGACGAGGCCGAGGACGAAGGCCGAGCGTCGCCGCGGTGCAGCCCGGCCGCCCGAGGCATCGGCCGGTCCGCCGGAGGCGCCGCGCGTGCCGAAGCTCTGCCAGATGAGCCTCAGGCCCATGCCGATCAGATAGGCCGCTCCGGCGAGCTTCAGGCCGGCATAGAGCCAAGGTGCCGCAACGAACAGCGCCTGGACGCCGAAACAGCCGGCAAAACCCCAGATGACAGTGCCGCAGCCTATGCCGGCGACCGCCATGAACCCGTCGCGCCGGGACCGCGTGATGGCAAGCTGTGCCGTCATCACGAAATTCGGGCCCGGAGAAACCGCCGCCAAGGCCCACAGGACCGCGACGGAAGCCAGAATGGCGATGGAATCGGCGGTGATCGGCACGGTTTTCGGATCCTGCGGCGGACTTTTCGGATCCTTTCACGCTATCCGTACTTGCCCGAAAGCGCGAGTATTTCACCGGGCAGGGCGATGCATGCGCCCTGCCCGCGCGAGCTGGGGCTGAGTCTCCTAAAAGACTTTCAGATGATTGTTCAGGCGTCTGATATTGCGAGATAAATCATATTTTCTGGACACGCAACCGCAAGGCGTTGGCGATCACGCTGAACGACGACAGGGCCATGGCTGCGGCAGCCAGGATCGGCGACAGGAGGATGCCGAAGACGGGATAGAGCAGCCCGGCCGCCACCGGCACCCCGGCGGCATTGTAGATGAAGGCGAAGACCAGGTTCTGGCGGATATTGGTCATGGTGGCGCGCGAGAGCTGGCGGGCCTTGGCAAGGCCGTTGAGGTCGCCTTTGAGCAGCGTCACGCCGGCGCTTTCGATGGCGACGTCGGTGCCGTGGCCCATGGCGATGCCGACATCGGCGGCGGCGAGCGCCGGCGCGTCGTTGACGCCGTCGCCGGCCATCGCGACCACGCGGCCCTCGCGCTTCAGGCGCTCGACCACGGCGCTCTTCTGATCCGGCAGGACGTCGGCTTCGACCTCGTCGATGCCAAGCCGCCGCGCGACGGCTTCCGCGGTGACGCGGTTGTCGCCGGTCAGCATGACGATCCTGAGGCCCTGGTCCGTGAGGGTCTTGAGCGCTTCCGGCGTGGTCGGCTTGACCGGATCGGCAATGGCGATGGTGCCGGCGATCTTGCCGTCGATCCCGACAAAGATCGCGGTAGCGCCGTCGCGCCGCAGGCCGTCGGCGGCCGCGGCCGCGGTGCCGAGCGCGATGCCTTCCGATTCCAGGAAGGCGGCGTTGCCGAGCACGACCCTATGGCCTTCGACAAGGCCCTTGGCGCCCTTGCCGGTCGGGGAATCGAAGTCGCTGACCTGGGGCAGGGCGATCCCCCTGCCCTCGGCCGCCGCGACGATCGCCAGCGCCAGCGGATGTTCCGATGCCCGCTCGACGCCGGCGGCGAGCCGCAGCACCTCGTCCTCGCCATGGTCGTTGGCCGGCACGACCGCGGTCACCGCGGGCTTGCCCTCGGTGAGCGTGCCGGTCTTGTCGACCACCAGCGTGTCGACCTTTTCGAAGCGCTCGAGCGCCTCGGCGTTCTTGATGAGGATGCCGAGTCCAGCGCCGCGACCCACCCCGACCATGATTGACATGGGCGTGGCGAGGCCGAGCGCGCAGGGACAGGCGATGATCAGCACCGCCACGGCCGCCACCAGGCCATAAGCAAAGCGCGGCTCCGGACCGAAAGTGGCCCAGGCTGCGAAGGCAATGACGGCGATGACGATCACCAGCGGCACGAACCAGCCCGAGACCGTATCGGCGAGCCGCTGGATTGGCGCGCGCGAACGCTGCGCTTCGGCGACCATCTGGACGATGCGGGCGAGCATGGTGTCCCGTCCGATCTTCTCGGCCTCTATGACGAGGCCGCCCGACTGGTTGAGTGTGCCGCCGATGACGGTCGAGCCCTCGCCCTTGCCGACCGGCATGGATTCGCCCGTTACCATGGATTCGTCGAGCGACGAGCGGCCCTCCACCACTCGGCCGTCGACCGGCACCTTTTCGCCGGGACGCACCCGCAGCCGGTCGCCGACCGCAACGAGATCGAGCGAGATCTCCTCCTCGCTGCCGTCGGCGGCGATGCGGCGGGCCGTCTTGGGCGCGAGATTGAGCAGCGCCTTGATGGCGCCCGAGGTCTGGTCGCGGGCGCGCAACTCCAGGACCTGGCCGAGCAGGACGAGCACGGTGATGACCGCGGCCGCCTCGAAATAGACCGCGACCGTGCCGTCATGGGCTCGGAATGCCGCCGGGAAGATCTGCGGGGCCAGCGCCGCCACCACGCTGTACAGCCAGGCGACGCCGGTGCCCATGGCGATCAGCGTGAACATGTTGAGGTTGCGCGTGACCAGCGACTGGTAGCCGCGCACGAAGAACGGCCAGCCAGCCCAGAGCACGACGGGGGTCGCCAGGATCAGCTGCAGCCAGATCGAGGTTCTCGGCGCCACCAGATGATGCAGCGCCGGCACCAGATGGCTGCCCATTTCCAGTACGAAGATCGGCAGGGTCAGAGCGAGGCCGATCCAGAAGCGCCTGGTCATGTCGATCAGTTCGTGGTTCGGGCCGCTGTCGGCGGTGGCGACCACCGGCTCCAGCGCCATGCCGCAGATCGGGCAGGATCCCGGGCCGTTCTGGCGGATCTCCGGATGCATCGGGCAGGTATAGACGGTGCCTGCAGGCATGGGGGCGCTTGCGGCCTCGGGCGCGAGATAGCGCTGCGGATCAGCGGCAAATTTGCTCCGGCAGCCGTCCGAGCAGAAATGATAGGTCGTGCCGGCATGGTCGTGCCGGTGCTTCGAGGTTGCGGGGTCGACATCCATGCCGCAGACCGGATCCTTGACCCGATGTGTCGCCATGTCGTGGCCGCCATGCGCGTGGCCGTGGTGCTGGTGGCGCGCATGCCCTGCCTCGTGGCCGGTCTGGGCATGATCTTGCGCTGCCGGCGGTTTGCCGCCGCAGCATTGCCCCGCCGACATGTGCCTGTGGTCGTCCGCCGCCATGTCCGCTCCTTGCCGCCGATTACCCCCTGGGGGTACCTGTCCACTTGCGATATACCCGCTGGGGGTATATCGCAACCATGCAAAAGGACACCAAGGCCTCGTGCCAGCAACGCCTCAGCCGGATCGAAGGTCAGGTGCGCGGCATTTCTCGCATGGTCGACGAGGACCGCTATTGCATCGACATCGTCACGCAGATTTCCGCCGTGCGGGCGGCGCTGAAACGGGTCGAGGAAGAAGTCTTGAAGGACCATGTCGGCCACTGCGTCGAACATGCCATTGCGTCGGGCGACAAGGACGAGCAGCGGCGCAAGGTGGCCGAGCTGATGGACCTGTTCCGCAAGCTGCAGGCTTAGTCGATGCACCCGACATCGAGGTAGGCTGACTTCTCTGTAGAGCAGCCCAGCTCGAGATGGCCGGAGGGTCCCTGCCCGCCCCCGTCTCAGCCGATCGTCGTCGTCAGGCCGTCATAGGCCGCCTCGACGCCCTCCGGCAGACGCGCGACCAGGGTGTTGTAGTCGATATCGGTGTGGAGATTGGTCAGGAGCGCCCGTTCCGGCCTGTACCGCTCGATCAGGGCCAGCGCTTCGTCGACGCTGAGATGCGTCGGGTGGCGGGTAAAGCGCAAGGCGTCAAGAATGATCAGCTCGCAATTCTCGAAATAGCGCGAGGATTCATCCATCAAAATATTGATATCAGGGCAATAAATGGTTCTGTTGAAACGCAGGCCAAGAGCCTGGTACGGCGCGCCGTGGAGAACCGGAAAGGCCGTGACGCTGATCGGTCCGCCGGGACCGTCGATGGTCAGGCGCCGGTGCGGCTCGAGCGGATTGAGGTTGATGATCGGCGGATAGTCGCTGCCGGGGGGCGATGCGAAGCAGTAGCCGAAACGGGTCTCGAGCGTGCCGCGCGTCGCCGCGTCGGCATAGGCCTCCACCCGGCGCCGCATCATCAGCGCCAGGGGCCTGAGATCGTCGATGCCATGGGTGTGGTCGGCATGGTCGTGGGTGTAGACCACCCCGTCGAGCCGCCGGACACCGGCCGTCAGCAATTGTTCGCGCAGGTCCGGGCCGGTATCGACCAGCACGCTGGTCACGCCGTCGGGCCCCTGCCGCTCGACCAGGAGCGAGCAGCGCCGCCGGCGGTTTTTCGGTTCGGCGGGATCGCAGGCCCCCCACCCCTGCCCCACGCGCGGCACGCCGCCCGAGGAGCCGCAGCCGAGAATGGTGAGCGTCAGGGCCATGGCGGCCGTCACGCGCCCTGGAGCCGCTGGCCGCGATCGGCCTTGGCGAACAGGCGGTAGAAGTTGTCGGTCGTCTGGCGGGCAAGGACGTCCGGCGCGACGCCGCGGGCCTCGGCCACCACCTTGCCGGTTTCGACCACGAAGGACGGCTCGTTGGTCTTGCCTCTGTATTTGCCCGGGGCGAGATAGGGCGCGTCGGTCTCGACGAGGATACGGTCGGCCGGCAGGAGCGCGGCGATCCGGCGCAGATCGGCCGCGCTCCTGTAGGTTGCGATCCCGGAGAATGACACGTAAAGGCCGAGTTCTATGCCGGCCATGGCAAGCTCTTCCGACCCGGTGAAGCAGTGCAGCACCGCCTTGAAGGCGCCTTTGGCCATTTCGGCGCGCAGGATGTCGGCCACCCGCGCATCCGCCTCGCGGGCATGGATCACCAGCGGCAGGCCGGTGTCGCGGGCCGCCGCGATGTGGGTCAGAAAGCCATGCTCCTGCGCCTCGCGCGGCGACAGGTCGTAGTGATAGTCGAGCCCCGCCTCGCCGATGGCGACGACCTTTGGATGCGCGGCCAGCACGGCAAGCTCGGCCGCCGTCACGTCCAGTTCCTCATGGGCATTGTGCGGATGGGTGCCGACGGAGCACCAGACGCCGTCATGGGCCTCGGCGATGGCGCGGACCTGGTCGAAGCGGCGCACCCGCGTGTTGATTGTCACCACGGTACCGACACCGGCCGCAGCGGCGCGCGCGAGCAGCGCGCCGTGATCGGCGGCAAGGTCCGGAAAGTCGAGATGGCAGTGGCTGTCGACCCACATCAGGCCGATCCCTCCGCCTTGTCGACATAGCGCGGGAAGATGCCTTCGGGTGCCGGCAAGGCCGTGCCGGGCGCCAGCGGCGTCGCGAGATCGGCAAAGTTGCGCGCCTCGGCCGGCACGGCCAGGAGATCGAGCAGCCGCGCCGTTCCAAGCGGCACCGCGGCCTGCGCGAGGATCGTGACCTTCCGGATGATCTCGGCGGTGACGTAGAGCACCGTCTCCATCCGCGCGAAATCGGTCTTGCGCAGCGCCCAGGGCGCCTGCGCGGCGAAATAGCGGTTGGCGTCGGAGACGACGGTCCAGACCGTTTCCAGGTAGCGGTGGATCTGCTGGCTCGCCATGGCCTCGCGCGCCGCCGGCAGCATGGCCTCGGCCGCCGCCAGGATCGCCTTGTCGTCGTCCGAGAAGGCGCCCGGCTGCGGCAGGACGCCGCCGCAGTTCTTGGCGATCATCGACAGCGAGCGCTGGGCGAGATTGCCGAGATCGTTGGCGAGATCGGCGTTGGTGCGGGCGACGATCGCCTCGTGCGAATAGGAGCCGTCATTGCCGAAGGCCACTTCGCGCAGCAGGAAGTAGCGCATGGCGTCGACGCCATAGGCCTCGGCCATGGCGAAGGGGTCGACGACGTTGCCGACCGATTTGGACATCTTCTCGCCGCGGTTGAACAGGAAGCCGTGGCCGAAGACGCGCTTCGGCAGCGGCAGGCCGGCGGACATCAGGAAGGCCGGCCAGTAGACCGCATGGAAGCGGACGATGTCCTTGCCGATGACGTGCAGGTCGGCCGGCCAGCGCTGCCATTGCGGGTCGGTCGTGTCGGGATAGCCTACGCCGGTGATGTAGTTGGTCAGCGCGTCGACCCAGACATACATGACGTGGTCGGGCGCGCCGGGCACCGGCACGCCCCAGTCGAAGGTGGTGCGCGACACCGAGAGGTCGGCGAGCCCGCCCTTGACGAAGCTGATCACCTCGTTGAAGCGCGTGTCCGGCCCGACGAAGTCGGGATGGGCCTGGTAATGCGCCAGCAGCCGGTCCTGGTACTTGGACAGGCGGAAGAAATAGGTCTCCTCCTTGGTCCATTCGACCGGCGTGCCCTGGGCGCCGACGCGGACGCCATCGGCGCCGACAGTGGTCTCGTCCTCGGCGTAATAGGCCTCGTCGCGGACCGAGTACCAGCCCTCATAGCCGCCGAGATAGATGTCGCCGGCCGCGACCATCGCATCCCAGATCGCCTGGCTCGCCCGGTAGTGGCGTGGCTCGGTGGTGCGGATGAAGTCGTCATTGGAAATAGAGAGGGCCTGCGCCATGGCCCGGAAGGCCGCGGCGTTGCGATCGGCCAGCTCTCGCGCGGTCAGCCCCTCGCGGGCCGCCGTCTGCATCATCTTCAGGCCGTGCTCGTCGGTGCCGGTCAGGAAGAACACGTCGTGACCGTCGTGGCGCATGAAGCGCGCAATGGCATCGGTGGCGATGACCTCGTAGGCATGGCCGATATGCGGGGCGCCATTGGGGTAGGAAATGGCAGTCGTGACGTAGAAGCGCGGCTTCGCCATGGTGATCGTTCGATGATTGCGGTTTGAGCAGGCTTGGCGGTCAGAGAGGCTTGGAGGTCAGGTCCGACGCCGGCCAGCCTCGGCGAGCCAGCCGAAAACCTGGAAAACGAAGGGCTTGCGTTCGAGATTGAACGTGCGCACCTGCGCCGCCGCCGTGTCGATCTTCTCCCATACCTCGGATAGCGGTGCAAGGCGGCGGGCACCCTCGCCAAGGCCGGCGCGGACGCTCGCATGGATATGGTGGGTGACGGCGTCGAGAAACAGGTCGAACTGGGTATCGTCGCGCCTGGCGAGCTTGTCGCCGAGCGCATGGAGGGCCTGCGGATCAGTGGCGGGCAGGCGCGCGAGCTCGGTTTCCACCGCGGCGGCGAAGGCCGCCTGCCCGCCCTCGGCAATCTCCAGGCCGCGCCTGAGACTGCCCTCGGCGCGCCGGGCAATGGCACGGGCCTCGTCGTCAGGGATCTTCACCTCGTCGAAACTGCCGAGGCCGGCGACGAGCTCGGCTTCGCTCAGGGGCGCGAGCGGCAGGGTCCGGCAGCGGGAGCGGATGGTCGGCAGAAGCCGGCCCGGCATGTGCACGACGATCAGGAACAGGGAACGCGGCGGCGGTTCCTCGAGCAGCTTCAGGAGAGCGTTGGCGCTCGACCGGTTGAGATCGTCGGCGGCGTCGACGATGCAGATGCGCCAGCCGCCCTCGCCCGCCGTCGAGCCGAAGAAGCGGACGATCTCGCGCATGGCATTGACCGAGATGTCCTGCGGGATCTTGTCCTTGCCCGCTTCCGCGATGCGCCGCAGCGCCAGGAGGTCGGGATGAGCGCCGGCGACGATACGCCGGCTGACGGGATGCTCCGAGGCGACCGTCAGGTCCGGGACGGCCGGGGCGAGCCGGGCGGGATCGGGGTTGGCCAGCACGAACCGGGCAAAGCGGTAGGCGAGCGTCGCCTTGCCGATGCCCTGGGGGCCGCTGATCAGCCAGGCATGGTGCATGCGGCTGCCACGATAGGCATCGAGCAGGCTGCGCTCGGCTTCGCCATGGCCGATCAGCACGAAACGTTCGCGCGGGTGCGGCGCCCCGTCGAGGCGGTCGGCGGCATTCTCCTCGATCATGGCGCCACCAGCCGCACCGGCAGGTCGAAACGGGTCAGCACCTGCTGGCGGATGTCGGCGGCGACCAGGTCCGGCTCGCGCGCGGCGTCGATCAGGCGGCAACGCTCGGGTTCGGCCTCGACCAGCGCTTTGAAGCCTTGGCGCAGCTTGGTGTGAAAGGCGAGCCCCTCGCGCTCGAACCGGTCGAGCGTGCCCTGCTGGCGGCTCGCCACCCGGGCCAGGCCGATCTTCGGCGGCAGGTCGAGCACCAGCGTCAGGTCCGGCCGGTCGGCGCCGACGGTCAGCCGTTCCAGCGCCTGGATGAAGGCGGGATCGACCTTGCCGGCAAGTCCCTGATAGACGCGGGTGGAATCGGCGAACCGGTCGCAGATGACCCAGTCGCCGCGCTGCAGCGCCGGCAGGATGGTGCTGTTCAGGTGGTCGCGCCGCGCCGCGCCGAACAGGATGGTTTCGGCTTCCGGCCCGAATGGCTCCGCTGCGCCGCTCAAGAGCACATGCCGGATGATCTCGGCGCCGGGCGAACCGCCGGGCTCGCGCGTCAGCACGGCATGGATGCCGAGGCTCTCCAGATGCTCGGCGAGGCGGCGCGCCTGGGTCGACTTGCCGGCTCCCTCGCCGCCCTCGAAGGTGATGAAGCGGCCACGACGCGGCGATCCCGATGGCTTGGCCGGGGTCCTGGCGGCTGCCTTGGCCGATGTCTTGTCTGCGGTCACTGTCGGGCCGCTCCGGAGCGCAGCCAGCCGGCGGCGGCTTCCCAGGCTCCCTGCAGCGCCCGCTGGGAGAGCGAGCCGACGCCGACATCGGCGGCTGCATAGACGGGCACTTCCAGGGCAAGCTGGGTGCCGCGCAGCACCCGCAGCCTGCCGATCTCCTGGCCCTGCCGCACAGGCGCCCGGACGGGCCCCTGATAGACGATCTGCGCCGAGACCCGGTCGGACTGGCCGCGTGGCAGCAGAAGACGCACGACGTTGCCGGCCGTGACCGGCACGGTGCCGGCGCTGCCGCCGAAGACGGCGACGTCGCCGATCGCCTCGCCTTCCGCGAAGAGATCGCGCAGTTCGAACGAGCGGAAGCCCCAGTCGAGCAGCTTGCGCGCCTCGTTGGTGCGTTCCTGCAGCGAACGCGCGCCCATCACGACGACGATCAGCCGCTGATTGTTCTGCACGGCCGAGCCGGCCAGGTTGAAGCCCGCCTCCTCGATATAGCCGGTCTTCAGCCCGTCGGCGCCGTTATAGGTGCCGAGCAGCGGGTTGCGATTCTGCTGGCGGATATTGTTCCAGGTGAATTCGCGCTCGGAATAGATCGGATAGCGGTCCGGATAGGTCTTGATGATGTGCTCGGCGAGCCGGGCGACCTCGCGTGCGGTGACCCGCTGCTCGGGGTCCGGCAGGCCGGTGGCATTGCGAAAGACCGAGTGGACGAGGCCGAGCTCGCGCGCCCGCTTGTTCATCAGCTGGACAAAATTGGCTTCCGTGCCGGAAATCGCCTCGGCCAGTGCGATCGAGGCGTCATTGCCGGACTGGATGATGGCGCCGCGGATCAGATCCTGCACTTTCACACGTGAATTCACCGCCACATACATGGACGATGTGCGCGAGGGCGCGCCGCCCCGCCGCCAGGCGTCCGTGGAGATCACCACCTCCTGGTCCGGCTGCAGCCGGCCCTGGCGCAATTCCTCGAAGACGATCGCCATGGTCATCAGCTTGGCGAGGCTGGCGGGAGCCTGGGCTTCGTCGGCCGCCTTTTCGAACAGCACCGATTCGGTGCCGACATCGAGCAGAATGGCGTTGCGGACGGTGGTCTGGAACGAATCCTGGGCGGCAAGCGAGCCGATGCCTGTCACCGAAAAGACCAGCGCCAGCGCCCACCGGCACCAGGCTGGCCTTCGATTCAGCTGGATTTCAATTGCCCGCGTCGCGCCTTGCATGCCCCATGCATGGGGCGCAAGGCCGACGAAATCAAGCGCGCCGATCGACGATCAGTAGAGGCTGCCGAGGCCGATGGTCGCGCGCGCGGGTGCGGGGGTGCCCGGCATGGCAGCGATGACTGGCGGCTGGGCCGGCGGAGCGGCATAGGCGCTCGTCGTGGCGGTCGCCGCCGGGCCCGGCAGCGTCGCGGAACGGGTCGAGGCCACGGGCGCGATGGTCGGCGCGGAGGTGCTCGCGGCTGTGGCGGCCGTGGTCACGACCGGATCGGCCTGGCGCGCCGGCGCCGAGGCGACGACCGTCGTGGCGCCGCCGGCGGCGAGGCCGAGATCGAACGGCCGCTCGGGCGGCAGCGGCATGGCCTCGGTGATCTGGGTGCCGATGCCGCGATTTTCGACCACGGCCGGCTGCGGCGCGCTCTGCGGCACGAAGGACGGCGCGGCGGAGGCGACCATCACGCCCGCGCCGACACCGCTCGGCATCGGAGCTGCGGTGCCGTCGGTACGCAGGGTTGCGAGCAGCATGCGGTCATCGGAGCCTTCGAGCGGGGCGCGGCCGACATATTCGACCTTCACCCGCGCGACGCCATGGCCGCGGAAATCGAGGAGATGCGACGCGCGCGACGACAGGTCGACCACGCGGTTGGCATGGAACGGGCCCCGGTCGTTGACGCGCACGATGATCGAGTGGCCGTTGCGCAGATTGGTGACGCGCGCATAGCTCGGCATCGGCATGGTGCGATGGGCGGCCGACAGGGAGTTCATGTCGTAGACTTCGCCATTGGCGGTCAGGCGGCCATGGAACTGACGGCCGTACCAGGAGGCGACGCCGACTTCCGAGTGCCCTTCCCGCTTTTCGTAAGGAGTGTAGCGCCGGCCGGCGATCGTATAGGGGCGCCCGACCCGGTAGACGCCGCCGCCACGCGGGATCGGCTGGCCATCGGCGACGACGCGCGGGCTGGAATGGACGCCGTAGCGCGCGTTGAACGTATCGACGCGGCCGTTGCGGGCTGTCTGGTTCTGCGAGACGCAGCCGGTGACGAGGAGGCTGACGCCGGCGAGCACCACGGTGCGAAGCGCGGTCTTACGATCGCAGGCGAAGGCGCCGGACACGCCCGTGCTGGTCATGAAATTCAAATCGCTCGCTCCGCCGCATTCCTCGGACACTGACGGCCCGTTTTGTCTCACGTCTGGCACATGCTGCAACCGCGCATGTCATGGCCGACGTTAATAGACCCTTCCATCTTCGGGTCAAATGAGACCAAAACGTGGCGCCGGTGGCAATGCTGAACCTCGATGGTTGACGAAATCTTAACGATGTGGCGCGCCGGCGCGGGGCGCGCGGGTCGATTAGGACAGGACTTTCAGCCTCGGCCGGCCGAAGGGATCGGCAATGGCGGCGGGGCTTCCGTGGGTCAGGGGGCCGGTCTTCAGCCCGGCCAGCATGCGGACCATCTCCCTGCGCAGATAAGGTATGGATTTCAATCGGTTGAAGGTCATGTCCCGAACCAGGGCGAAGGTTTTCGAATCCGACTGGAAGAACGGCGTCATCAGCGCGCTGGCCGCCTGATAGAAGCGGATCTGGCGCCGGCGGATGCGCTCGAAGCGATCGAGCGCGGCCTGAAGATCGGGGGTCGAATCGAGCGCGTCGGCAAGCGCTACGGCATCAAGCAGCCCCTGGTTCGCGCCCTGCCCCAATTGTGGCGAGGTCGCATGGGCGGCGTCGCCGATCAGTACGAGGCGGCCGCCGTGAAACCGGTCTGCGGTGAAGTGCTGATAGCTCGCCAGCGTGAAGCGGTCGGGCCCTTCCAGCGCGGCGATCAGCGGCGCCAGCGCCGGCCAGAGCGCCTGGGTCTCGGCCTGCCAGCGGGCGAATCCGTCGCGCCAGGCCATATGGTCCTTCGGCTTCAGGCTCCAGAACAGCGCGGCGAGCGGCGCGCCCGTGCCGTCGACGGTGCCGACCGGCAGGTAGCCCAGCATGGTGCGGGCCGCAACGTAGCGCTGGTCGAGGCGCCCGGGCGCAATGCCGATATCGGGCGCGGTCGTCCATACCGCCCCGTAAGAATAGGGCTGCGGCCGCTGCGCGGAGAGACGGACGCGCAGCTTCGACTGGGCGCCCGATGCGTCGACGACCAGCGCGAACGGGCCGGCGCTGCGGCCGGCCTCGTCGATGAGCGACAGCGCGCCGGCGGCGTGCCCGTCATCGAGCCCTGCCACCGCGAAGCCGGTTTCGAGCCTGGCCGTGCCGGCCGCGAAGGCCTGCCAGAGAACACCATGCAGGGCCGCGCGATGCACGGCGACCGCATAGAGCGCGGGATCGAGATCGGCATAACCAAGATCGAAAATGGTGATGCCGCGGTCGGTCTTGCCGTGCAGGCGATCGATGCGCGCACCGCGCCGTTCCATCTCGGCGCGCAGGCCGAGCCGGTCCAGGGCGGCAAGGCCGATCGGCTGCAGCATCAGCCCCGAACCGACCGGCCGGGACGCATCGAAGCGCTCGAACACGGTGACGCGATGACCGGCCCGGTCGAGGAGCGTTGCGACCGCGAGACCGGCGATGCCGGCGCCGACCACTGCGATCGCCAGGCCCCGGCGCGCGCCGGGACCGCCGCCAGGCTCCGCCCTCATGGGCGGCCGGCGTCCGTGCGGCGCAACAGGTAGAGATCCATGATCCAGCCGCGTTCGGCCCGCGCGCGCCGGCGCTTCTCGTCGATCTCGGCGGCGACGTCGCCGAGCCGGCCGGACACGCGCATTTCCTCGGGCGCGCCAAGATAGGCGCCCCAATAGACCTGGAGATCGCGGTCGGCGACGCCCTGGAGCGCCGAACCGTCGTCCAGGAACACCACGCAATCGTCCGCGCTGGCGTCGAGGTCATGGCTGAGCCGGCGGCCGGTGGTCAGGCGCACGGGCGCGCCGATGCGGTTGAGCGGTATCCGGTGCGCCGCCGCGAGCGCCTGCGGGCTGGTGATGCCGGGTATGACCTCGATGTCGAAGGCGATCGCCCCGCGGGCAAGCACCTGATCGAGGATCCGCAAGGTGCTGTCATAGAGCGACGGATCGCCCCAGACGAGGAAGGCGCCGCATTCGTCGGCGCCGAGTTCGTCGCGAATCAGCGCCTCGTACAGCGCGGCGCGGTCCCGGTGCCAGCGATCCACCGCGCCGCGGTAGTCGGCGCTCGCCTTGTCCCGTTCCGGATTGGCCGCCTTGACCACGCGGTATCCGGGATCGCGGATATAGCGCGCGCAGATCTCCTCGCGCAGCCTGACGAGATCTTCGGCCGCCTCGCCCTTGTCGAGCACGAAAAAGACTTTCGCCTCGTTCAATGCGTTGATCGCCTGCACCGTGACATGTTCGGGATTGCCGGTGCCTATGCCGATCACCAGGATCTTCTTCGCCATGCTGCCCTGTCTCGCTGCGCGTCCGGCCGTCGCGGCCGGTGCGGTCCGGTCGGCCTTTCTGCGCCAGCATAGCCAATCGGGTCGCGACACACGAGGCGCGGCGCGCCAGGCCGGATAGCCAGCGCGGGCAATTGAAGCTAAGGACGCGCTTTCCTTGGGCCGTGGAGCCTCGAGAGGACGGCGATGCGCATCGATCTGGCCGGCTGGACGCGCGAAGCGACGCTGGGCGACCATCAGGCCTTCCTGTCGCTGTTCGAGCGCGCCGACCGTCTGGGTTTCGACGGCGTCTGGTTCGCCGAGTTCCATTTCCGCGAACGCCTGCCCTATCCCTCGACGCTGCTGCTGGCCGCGGCGCTGTTCGCGCGGACGGAAAGGCTGAGGATCGGCACCTCGGTGCTGGTCCTGCCGCTGCATCACCCGCTGGTGCTCGCCGAACAGCTCGCCCAGCTCGATTTTCAAAGCGCCGGCCGGCTCGACATCGGCATCGGCCGCGGCACCGATCCGGAAACCTTTGCCGTGCTCGGCATCGATCACGGCACGGCCCGCGAGCGGTTCGAGGCCGCCTTCACCGTGCTGCGCGCGGCCCTGAGCGGGCAGAGGGCGAGCGCTGCCGACGGCCCCTGGCGCTTCTCGGACGTGCCGCTGGGACCGCCGCCGGTGCAGCGGCCGCATCCGCCGCTCTATCTCGCCGGCTCGACCGCGGAAACGCTGCGTTTCGCAGTCGCGCAGGACTTGCCGCTGCTGCTCAGCCTGGAGCCGCCCGAGGCGCGCCAGCTCGCCATCTATCGCGACGAACTGGCGCGCGCGGGCAGGACGGACGCCCTCGCCCGTTCGTCGCTTTCGCGCTACGTCTGCATCGGCGCGACGCAGGGCGAGGCGACCGAGCGGGTCGACGACCTCCTGCCGCGGCTCCATCGGCGCCGGCTGGCCTTTGCCGCGGCGCGCGGCATCGCGCCGAGCGATGTGCCGGCGCTCGACCGCGCGGCCGTGCTGCGCGACCAGGTCATCCATGGCGATCCCGAAGCCTGCCATGCCGCGATCGTCAGGCTCCGCGAAACCACCGGCATCGGTGCGCTGCGCTGCGTCTTCAACGGCAATGGCGTGCTCGACAATGCGGCCGCTCTTGCCGGCATGGACCTGTTCGCCGCCGAGGTTCTGCCGGCGCTCCGGCAGGCTGAGGCGGTGCGGCCCGCTACCGTCTGTTGACCAGCAGCGCAGCGTCGAGCCGCGCCCAGGCCGGTTCGCCGGCCGGCAGCCCGAAGCGGAGCCGGTGCGGCTGGTCCTGGAAGCGCCTGACATAGATGCCGGCCCGGCCGAGCCGGTCGAACAGCGCCGGTGCTTCCGCCGTCTCCAGGAGGCGGAACAGCGACGTACCGCCGGCGACGCGGCCGGCCCGGCCGAGCAGGCCGTCGAGGCGGACGGCATCCGCGGCCCGCTCGCGCGCGGCGGCCTGAAGCCAGGCCGGATCGCCGAGCGCGCGGGCGCCGACATGCAGCGCTGGGCCGGCAACCGCCCAGGGGCCGAGCCGGTCAGCCAGGATCTGCGCAAGGGCCGGTTCGGCAATGGCAAAGCCCAGCCGCACGCCGGCAAGGCCGTAGGTCTTGCCGAACGAGCGAAGGATGACCGTCGCCGGCGGCAGCAGAGGGACAAGGCTCGCATCCCCGTCGAAGTCGGCAAAGGCCTCGTCGACGATCAGCAGGCCGCCGCATGCCGCGAGGTCCCGGCCAAGTGCGGTCAGCCGCGCGGACGGCATGATGCGCCCGTCCGGATTGTTGGGATTGGCGATCACGACCACCGGCGCACCGGCCGCCGCGGCCGGATCGGCGATCTCCTCGACCGCGTGGCCGGCCTTGCGCCAGGTCCTCGCATGTTCGCCGTAGGTCGGACCGACCACGGCAACCCTCCCCGCGCCCGGGGCGAGCAGCGGTAGCAGCTCGATGAGGATCTGGGTGCCGGGCGCCGCGACAATGCCCGCCTCGGCCGGCACGCGATAGGCGGCGCGGGCGGCGGCGAGCAGTGCCGTCTCTTCGGCGCGCGCAGGCAGGCGCTGCCAGGCGCTGGCGGGAATGTCGGGCAGTGGGTAGGAATAGGGATTGATCCCGGTCGAGAGATCGATCCAGGGCTCGGGCGCGTCGGGAAACAGCAGTCTTGCCGCCCCGATATCGCCGCCATGCCAGATCGCCTGATGCATCGCCATGTCCGAATTCTCGCCACTCGTTCTCGCCTGCCTCGCCCTCGCGATCGAGGCGGCGGTCGGCTATCCAGGCTCTCTCTACGCGGCGATCGGCCATCCCGTCACCTGGATCGGGCGGCTGATCGCCGTGCTCGACCGGCGGCTCAACCTGGAAGGCCGGGCTTTCGCCGAACGCAAGCGCGCCGGCATCCTGGCCCTCGCGCTGCTGATCGGTGCGACGCTCGCCGCATCGCTGGCCATCGCCACGATGTCGGGCTGGTTCGGCCTCCTGGGGTTCGTGCTGCTCGGCGTCGTCGCCTCCAGCCTCCTCGCCCAGCGCAGCCTTCACGACCATGTGGCCGATGTCGCGGCGGCCTTGGAGACCGGCGGGCTCGCGGCCGGGCGCGAAGCGGTTGCGATGATCGTCGGCCGCAATCCGCAAAGCCTCGACATGGCCGGTGTGTCGCGGGCGGCGATCGAAAGCCTTGCCGAAAACTTCTCCGATGGCGTCACCGCGCCGGCCTTCTGGCTCGGCCTGTTCGGCCTGCCGGGTGCGGCGCTCTACAAGGCGATCAACACGGCCGATTCGATGATCGGCCACCGCACGCCGCGCCATGAAGCCTTCGGCTGGGCGGCGGCCCGGCTCGACGACCTCGTCAACCTGCCGGCCTCGCGCCTCACCGCCCTGCTGATCGTCGCCGCGGCGGCCTTCGAGGACCGGACGGCCGCGTCGCGGGCGCTTGCCGCGATCAGGCGCGATGCCCGCCATCACAAATCGCCCAATGCCGGCTGGCCGGAAGCGGCGATGGCCGGCGCTTTGGGCCTGAGGCTGGCCGGCCCGCGCGTCTATGGCGAGGTGCGGGTCGACGACCGCTGGATGGGCGACGGCCGCGCCGAGGCGACCGCCGCCGACATCAGGCGAGCCCTCGGGCTCTACCGGCGAGCCTGCATCCTGCTCTGGGCGCTGATCGCGTCCACAGCCGTTGCCGCGGCCAGCCTCTAGGGCTTCTCGCCGGCGATCGCCCAGAGCCGGTCGATGTCGAGATGGCTGCCGAGATGGGCGGCAAAACGGTCGAGCACATCCTCGACCAGAGCTTCATAGGCGAGATCGCTCGTCGTGGCGCCGAGCCCGTCGAGCCAGGCGCGGCGCTGCCGGTCGTCGGCGAAAAGCCCGTGGACATAGGTGC
Source organism: bacterium YEK0313 (assembly GCA_000751295.2). Lineage (NCBI taxonomy): Bacteria > bacterium YEK0313. Next base: position 3,433,930 of record CCMO02000001.1, on the reverse strand, counting down.
CGACGATCCGGCCGTCGGCCGATGTCGCACCGTCGGAGCGCCCGTCGGCGAGCCGGGCGAAGGGCCGCGCGGTATCCGGTCCGGTGGTCAGGCCGAGATGCATTTCGTAGCCATCGAAGGGATGGCCGCCGGCCATCGTCGTCCCGGTGACGCGTGTCAGGTTCTTGTCCGGCGTCAGGACCGTCTCGATGTCGAGGAGGCCAAGCCCGGAGACCGTCTGCGCCGGGCCCTCGATGCCGTGCGGATCGGCGATGGAGCGCCCGAGCATCTGATAGCCGCCGCACAGGCCCAGCACCCGGCCGCCGCGGCGGACATGGCCGGCAAGGTCGATGTCCCAGCCCTGGCGGCGCAGAAAGGCGAGATCGTCGATCGTCGCCTTCGAGCCCGGCAGAAGGACCAGGGCCGCTTCGGCGGGAAGCGGGCTGCCCGGCTCGACCAGGCGAACCGCGACCCCGGCTTCGGCGCGGAGCGGGTCGAGATCGTCGAAATTGGCGATGCGCGGCATGACCGGCACCGCCACCACCGGCACGCCTGCCGTAGTGCCCGGTCCCTGGCGAAGGCCCATAATGTCCTCGGCCGGCAGCAGGCCGGCTTCCGCGAAATGCGGCACCAGGCCGATCGGGCTCCAGCCGGTCCTGTCGGCGACGAAGGCCATGCCATCGGCGAACAGCGCCGGATCGCCGCGGAACCGGTTGACGATGAAGCCCCGGATCATCGCCGCGTCGGCCGGGTCGATCACCGCACGCGTGCCGACGAGGCTCGCAATGACGCCGCCGCGGTCGATGTCGCCGACCAGCACGACCGGCGTGCCGGTGGCCCGCGCAAAGCCCATATTGGCGATGTCGCCGGCCCGCAGATTGACCTCCGAGGCCGAGCCGGCGCCTTCCACCAGCATCAGGTCGGCCTCGGCGGCAAGCTGGCCGTAGGACGCCAGCACCGCCTCCATGAGGCGGGGTTTCCAGGCCTGGAACTCGCGGGCCTTGGCCGTGCCGACCCGCCTGCCCTGCACGATGACCTGGGCGCCGACCTCGCTCTGCGGCTTCAGGAGGACCGGGTTCATGTGCACGCTCGGCGCGACGAAGGCCGCGCGCGCCTGCAGCGCCTGGGCGCGGCCGATCTCGCCGCCATCGGCGGTGACGGCCGCATTGTTGGACATGTTCTGCGGCTTGAACGGCCGGACCTTGAGGCCGCGCCGGGCGAAGAGCCGCGCAAGGCCCGCGACGACGAGCGACTTGCCGACGTCGGAGCCGGTGCCCTGGATCATCAGTGCCCGTGCGCGCATGCCGCGATACTCCCTCGGGGCGGCGTTGCCGTCGTCGTGCCGCAGGCACGCCGGGCGGTCCTGCCGCCGCTCTGTCAGAACTCGATTCCCGCCTGCGCCTTCACGCCTTGCGCGAAATGATGCTTCACCAGGGCCATTTCGGTGACGAGATCGGCCATCTCGATCAGTTCGGGCTTGGCGTTGCGGCCGGTGATGACGACGTGCAGGCCATCGCGCCGCGTCCGGAGCGCGGCGAGGACCTCGGCCAGCGGCAGATAGTCGTAGCGGAGCGCAATGTTCAGCTCGTCGAGCACGACGAGGCCGATCGTCTCGTCGGCCATCAATTCGCGCGCCTTGGCGAAGGCGCGTTCCGCGGCGGCGATATCGCGCGCCTTGTCCTGGGTCTCCCAGGTGAAGCCCTCGCCCATCGAATGCCAGGATATGCGGTCGCCGAAGGCGGTCAGCGCCTCCCGCTCGCCGGTCGACCACGCGCCCTTGATGAACTGCACGACCCCGACGCGCCAGCCATGGCCGAGCGCGCGCAGAATCAGGCCGAAGGCGGCGGTCGACTTGCCCTTGCCCGGGCCGGTATTGACGATGACGAGGCCCTTCTCGATGGTCTTCGAGGCGACCTCGGCATCCTGCACCGCCTTGCGTTTCGCCATCTTGGCGCGGTGGCGCGCGGCCTCGTCGGTCTCGTCCGTCATCATCATCCTCATGTCCCGGTCATCGGTAGCCGCGCCGCCACCGGCGGCCCGGTTTCGTCGTCATTTCACGGTCATCGGCAGTCCGGCAACCATGAAGATCACGTGGTCGGCGACTGCCGCAAGCTCCTGGTGGAGCCGCCCGGCCTCGTCGCGGAAGCGTCGCGCGAGCGCATTGTCGGGCACGATGCCGAGGCCGACTTCGTTCGAGACCAGGATCAGCGGGCCGTCGAAGGCCTGGACCGCGGCAACCAGCCTCGCCCGCTCCACCGGCAGATCCGCCCCGGCGAGGAGCAGGTTGGTCAGCCAGAGGGTCAGGCAATCGACGAGCACCGGCGTGCCGGCCGGCGCAGCGCCGAGCGCGCCGGCAAGGTCGCGCGGGGCATCGACGGTCTGCCAGCCGGCGCCGCGCCGCGCCCGGTGCTCGGCGATCCGCGCCCGCATCTCGTCGTCATAGGCCTGCGCCGTGGCGATGTAGCGCCAGGGCGCCGGCCGGGCCGCGATCAGCGCTTCGGCATGGCGGCTCTTGCCGGAACGCGCGCCGCCCAGCACCAGGGTCACGGATCGGGTGGAACGCGTCATGGGATCCCAGGGTTCGGCCGATGGAGTGAGGCGCGCACTCATTGCAAATCACGGCGCGGGCCGGTAGTGCTAAAACTCGACGGTGCCTCTTCGATGAGGTGAAAAGGGAACGTGGTGGAAAACCACGGCTGCCCCCGCAACTGTAAGCGGCGAACCGAAGCCAGAGGCCACTGGGCGCGTCCCGGGAAGGCGGCGGAAGGTTTAGACCCGCGAGCCAGGAGACCTGCCGTCACCAGTGCTTCTCATGGGCCCATCGAGCGGGGTGTTTCGATGGCAACCGGTTCGGGCCGACAGGCCCGGCTTCGTCCTTGGGAGCGTTTCCGGCTGAGGCCGGCTGCCTGACGGAGCGTGCCGTGACGAGACCGACTGCTTTTTCTGCCTCCCCGCCCGATGCGTCGTGCCGGCCTTGCTGAATTCGCCGCTGCCGCCATCCATTTGTCCAGGATCCCGGGATCTTCCATGACCAGCTCGTCCACCGGCTCGGCGCCGGCCAAGGCCTCGCTCGCCAAAGTCCCCTGCACCATCGTCACCGGCTTTCTCGGCGCCGGCAAGACCACGCTCGTCCGGCACCTGCTCGAGAACAATGACGGCCGCAGGATTGCGGTTCTCGTCAATGAATTCGGCGATATCGGGTTCGACGGTTCGTTCATCGAAGGCTGCGGCATCGCCGGCTGCACTGCCGAAGACATCGTCGAGCTGCCGAACGGCTGCATCTGCTGCACGGTGGCCGACGATTTCGTGCCGGCGCTGGAAAAACTGCTGAACCGGACCGATCCGCCTGACCATATTCTGATCGAAACATCCGGCCTGGCCCTGCCGAAACCGCTGGTCAGCGCCTTCAATTGGCCGGCCATCCGCAGCCGTGTCACCGTCGACGGCGTCATTGCGGTGGTCGATGGCCCGGCGGTTGCGGAAGGCCGCTTCGCCGACGACCCCGCGGCCCTCGCCGCCCAGCGCCAGGACGACGGCGCGGTCGATCACGACAACCCGCTCGAGGAGGTCTTCGAGGACCAGATCCTCTGCGCCGATCTGATCCTGCTCAACAAGGCGGATGCGATCGACGCGCCGACGCGCGCCCGGGTGCGCGCCGAGATCGAGGAACATCTGCCGAAGGCGATCAAGATCGTCGAGACCGCGCACGGCAAGGTCGAGCCGGCGCTGGTAGTCGGGCTCGGCGCGGCGGCGGAGGCCGACCTCGCCGCCCGCCCGTCGCATCATGAGACCGAAGCCGATCACGATCACGACGATTTCGAGAGCCATTCCTTCCCGGTGGCCGCGGTCGCCTCGCCCGAGGTCCTGGCGGCGCGCGTCGCCCAGGCTGCCGAGGCGGCAGGCGAGCTGCGGCTCAAGGGCTTTGCTGCGGTCGGCGACAAGCCGATGCGCCTGGTCGTCCAGGGCGTCGGGCAGCGCATCGCCCATCACTACGACCGCGCCTGGGCGCCGGGCGAGACCCGCGCCGGACGGATCGTCGCGATCGGCCTCAAGGGGTTCGACCGCGATGCCGTCGAAAAAGCGCTCGCCGGCTGACCGCCCATGCATATCCTGCCCGCCAGCACCGTGACGCTCGACGAGACCGACCAGGCGGTCGATCTCGATCAGGCGCCCGGCGACGTGGTGGTGCTATCCTTCGCCGACAGCGATCTTGCCGCGCTGTCGGCCGCGGCTGCCGGCCAGGCGCTCGGTGTCAGGCTGGCCAGCCTCCGGCGGCTGAAACATCCGCTCTCCGTCGATCTCTATGTCGAGAAGACCGTTTCGCGCTCGCGCTTCGTTCTGCTGCGCTGCCTCGGCGGGCGGGACTACTGGCCCTATGGGCTCGACCAGCTGGCCGCGACCTGCCGGGAGGCCGGCATCCCGCTGGCGGTCCTGCCCGGCGACGAGCGCCTGGACGAACGGCTCGCGGCCCATGGCACGATCGATGCCGGATTGCAGCGCGACCTCGCCGCTTACTTCGCGGCGGGCGGCGTCGACAATATGCGCCGCCTGCTCGGCCGGATCGCCTCTCATCTTTCGTCCGGCGGAACCGGCGCGGCGGCGGAGCCTCCATGCCGCCTGCCGGCGCTGTTCGGCTGGAACGCACGGACCGGGGTCGCCGACGCCGCAGAGGAACTGGCCGCTGCGCCGGCGGATCGCCCGCTCGCGCTGGTTCTCGTCTACCGGGCGAGCATCGCGGCCGATGATACCGATCTCGCCGCGGGCCTCGCCGACGCCCTTTCCGGGCGCGGCCTCGCTCCTGTCGTCCTCGCCCTCACGAGCCTCAAGGACGAGGCGGCGAGCGGACCGCTGCGGAGCCTGATCCGCCGACGCCGGCCGGCGATCATCGTGACGACCACGGCCTTTTCCGCGCGCGACGGCGCCGATTTCGTGCTCGACGCCGCCGATTGCCCGATCCTGCAGGCGATTCCCGTGGGCAGTCCGCGCGACGCCTGGCTCGCCTCGCCGCGCGGGCTGTCCGCGGTCGATCTCGCCATGCAGGTGGCCCTGCCGGAATTCGACGGCCGGCTGGCCGGTGCGGCGATCGGCTTCAAGCAGGAAACGGGCGATGCCGCGACCGGCCTCGTCACGCGCCGCATGGTCGCCGACGCGCAGGGCCTCGCCGGTCTTGCGGAACTCGCGGCCGCCTGGGTGGCGCTGGCCGCAAAACCGGCCGGCGAGCGCCGGCTCGCCCTGGTACTCTCGGACTATCCGGCGCGCGGCGGCCGGGCGGGCTTTGCCGTCGGCCTCGACACGCCGGCGAGCGTCGTCGCCATCCACCGCCTGCTCGCCGGAACCGGCTACCGGGTCGGTGAGTGTCCGCCGGCCGCGCTGATCATGCCGGCGCTCACCGAGGGCGAAACGACTTTTGCCGTTCCGGCAGGCCTTTATGAGGATTTTCTCGCGCAAATTCCGACCGCCGCACGCGATGTGCTGCTGGCGGCGCATGGCGCGCCGGAGACCGATCCGGCCTTTGCGGACGGCGCGTTCCGGTATCGCGCGCTGATCCTGGACGGGCTGATCGTCGCGCTGCAGCCGGCGCGCGATGCCGGTCCTGACCGCAAGGGCGGCTATCACGACCCTGATCGCCCGCCGGGGCACGGCTACCTCGCCTTCTATTGCGGCCTGAAGGCGGTGGCCGGCATCGATGCGCTCATCCATCTCGGTACGCATGGCACGACCGAATGGCTGCCCGGAAAGGCCGTCGCCCTGTCGGAAGCCTGCTGGCCGCGGATCGCCACCGGCGCTCTGCCGGTCGTCTATCCCTATGTGGTCGACGATCCCGGCGAGGCCGCGCCGGCCAAGCGCCGGCTCGGCGCGGTGACGCTAGGTCACCTTCCGCCGAACCTCGCGGCGAGCGGCCTGCACGGCGAGAGCGCCCTGCTCCGCGACCTCGTCGAGGAATATGGCGTCGCCGAGGTGATGGATCCGCGCCGCGCGGCGCTGGTGGCCGGGGAAATCCGCGCGCGCGCCGAGGCATCGGGGCTCGCCGCCGCGTGCGGCGTCACCGCCGACCAGGACATGACCGCGGCGCTGACCGCCCTCGACGCCCATCTCTGCGATCTCGCCGAGACGAGTTTCCGCGATGGCCTGCACGTTTTCGGCGAGGCGCCCGACGATCCGGCCTCCGCGGCGAGCGAGCGGCACAACCTCGTCCGGGCCCTCGGCGGGCGGTTCGTGACGCCCGGTCCGGCCGGCTCGCCGCATCGCGGCCGGCCCGACGTGCTGCCGACCGGCCGCAATCTCGCAACGCTCGATCCGCGCGCCATTCCGACCCGCGCGGCCAGCCGCCTCGGCGCCGCGGCGGCGCGGGCCGTGCTCGACCGCCACCTGCAGGACGAGGGCGACTGGCCCCGCCGCGTGGTCATGGATCTCTGGGCATCGCCGACATTGCGCTCCGGCGGCGAGGACATTGCCCATGCCCTGGCGCTGATGGGGGTGGAGCCAGCCTGGCATCCCGCCTCGACCCGCGTCACCGGCTTCACCGTGCTGCCGCTCGCCCGGCTCGACCACCCGCGTGTCGACGTGACCCTGCGCATCTCGGGCGCGTTCCGCGACACCTTTCCCGAGCAGATCGCCCTGCTCGACGCGGCCGCGCGGGCCGTCGCCCTGCTCGACGAGGAGGATACCTGGAACGAGCCGGCCGCGGCGCGCCGGCGTGGCGAGCACGGCGCGCGCATTTTCGGCGCCGCTCCCGGCCGGTTCGGCGCGGGGGCCGGCGGCCTCGCGCTCGACGGTCTCTGGCAGGAGGCCGCGGAGCTCGGCGCAGCCTATCTCGACGCTTCGAGCCACGCCTTCGGCGGCGCCGAAGCAGCCGGCGTGCCCGATCCGGGCTTTGCGGTGCGGATCGCCGCCGCCGAGGCCTTCATCCATGTCAGCGACGTCGCCGGCCGCGACATCCTGGAGGCATCGAGTGCGGCGGACGGCATCGGCGGCTTCGTCGCGGCAGCGGCAAGCCTTGGCGCCCGCCCGCGCGCCTACAGCCTCGACACCTCCGTGCCCGAACGGCCGAAACCGCGGACGCTCGGCGAGGATCTGGCGCGCATCGTCCATGCCCGGCTCGTCCATCCGCGCTGGATCGACGGCCAGCTGCGCCACGGCTGGCGCGGCGCGGCCGAACTCGCCGAGGCCGTCGACAGCCTGTTCGTCTACGCGGCGACCACGCCCGACGTGCCCGACGGCCTGTTCGACGCGGTGTTCCAGGCCTATCTTGGCGACGACACCACGGCGGCGCGGCTGCGCGAGGCCAATCCCGCGGCCTACCGGGCAATCCTCGCGCGTTTCGCCGAAGCGCGCCGCCGGGGGGTTTGGACGAGCCGCCTCAATTCGGCGGCGGCGCTGCTCGACGCCGCCGAGGCTGCGCCATGACCGCCGTCCGTCCCGCTCCTCTCGTCCGTGGCTGGTGCCCGGGCGCCCTGCGGCCGATGGCGACCGGGGACGGCCTGCTCGTCCGTCTGCACCCGCCGGGCGGACGCCTCACCATCGCCGATATGAGATGCATCGCCAGGCTGTCGCGCGACACCGGCAATGGCCTGATCGACTTGACGGGCCGCGGCAATCTGCAGATCCGCGGCGTGAGCGCCGAGAGCCACCCGGCCCTGGCCGAAGGCCTCGTGACCGCCGGTCTCGTCGCGCCCGACGAGACCGATGGGCCCTATCGCCTGACGATCGTCTCGCCGCTCGCCGGCCGCGATCCCGCCGAGATCTTCGACGCGGCGGCGCTTGCCGCCGCCATCGAGGCGCTGCGCCCGGGGCTCGCCGGCCTGCCACCCAAGATCGCCGTGCTGGTCGATGCCGGCGGCGCCTTGCCGCTCGACGGCGAGGTTGCGGAACTGCGCCTGCGCGCCGCTGCGCCGGAGGAGGTTCTGGTCGGCCTCGCCGGCGGGGCCTGGTTCGGGCCGGTGCGCCTGGGCGTGGTGCCCGCCCTGGTCGCAGGCCTGCTGCGGTTGGCGGTCGAAGGGCACCGGGCAAGCCCGGCCGGGGTGCGGCGGCTTTCCGATGTTCCACGCGGCGCGCTGGAAGGAACACTTGCGCGGTTCGGCGGCCTGCGGGCGGCAGCGCCACCCCGGCGGCCGGCCGCTGCGCGCGCCGGCCTGGTGCGGGACCGCGCAGGCACTTCGGCGCTCCTGTTCGGCGCCCCGTTCGGTCGCTGCGACGCCGATGGCCTGGAAGCCCTCGCCGGACTTGCGGAAACGGCGGGTGCCGATGGGTTCGGCCTCGCGCCCTGGCGCGGCTTCGCCATGACCGGCCTTGCACGGGCGGAGCCGGTCTTCGCCGGGATCGCGGCGGCCGGCTTCATCACCCGGAACGACGACCCCCGCCTCGTCGTGCGCGCCTGCCCCGGCGCTCCGGCGTGCAGCCGCGGCGAGGCGCCGGCGCAAGCCGACGCGGCGCGCTTTGCTGCCGCCGCGGCGGCACGCATCGCGGACGGCCTGACCCTGCACGTTTCGGGTTGTGCAAAGGGATGTGCCGGCGCGGGGATTGCCGACCTCACCCTGGTCGGGCATGAGGGGGCCTATCAGATCGTTCTCTCCGGCACCGCCGGCGGCCGGCCGGTCGCGCGGCTCGATGCCACCGGCCTCGTGTCGCTCCTCGCCCGGCCCGGCGGGATCGATGCCCTTGTTCCAGGAGTTTCGTCATCGTGACGACCGCCGAGGCGGCAGACCGCCAATCCTATCTGCGTGACGGCGCCGAGATCTATGCGCGCTCCTTCGCGACGATCCGCGCCGAGGCCGATCTCGCCCGCTTCACGGGCGCGGCCGAGCGGGTCGTGGTGCGGATGATTCATGCCTGCGGCATGACCGACCTGCCCGCCGACGTCGACATGTCCGCCGATTTCGCCGGGGCTGCCGAGACGGCGCTGAAGGCGGGGGCGCCGATCCTGTGCGATGCCAAGATGGTCGCCTTCGGCATCACCCGCTCGCGCCTGCCGGCGCACAATGCGGTCATCTGCACGCTCGACGATCCGCGCGTCGCGGACATGGCGCGCGCCGCCGGAACCACGCGCTCGGCGGCCGCCATGGAGCTCTGGCGCGAGCAGCTTTCGGGCAGCGTCGTGGTGATCGGCAATGCCCCGACATCGCTGTTCCGCCTGCTGGAAATGTTCGATGCCGGCGCGCCCCTGCCGGCGGCGGTGATCGGCATTCCCGTCGGCTTCATCGGTGCCGCCGAATCCAAGGCGGCGCTCGCCGCCGACCGGCGCGTGCCCCATCTCGTCGTGCACGGCCGGCGCGGCGGCCGGGCCATGGCCGCGGCCGCCGTCAATGCGCTCGCGAGCGCCCAGGAGTGATGCGTGGTCATGTCTGATACCGCCGCGCTCTACGGCGTCGGGCTCGGGCCCGGCGATCCCGCCTATGTCACGGTCAGGGCGCGCGACATTCTCGGCCGCGCCGATCGCCTGGTTCATTTCTGCAAGAAGGGCCAGCGCGGCAATGCACGCACCATCGCCGACCGGCTGGTCGGCCCGGATCCGGCCCGCGAGATCGCGCTCGTCTATCCCGTGACGACGGAGGCGCCGGTCGCCGATCCCGCCTATGTCAATCCGATGGCGGAGTTCTACGCGGAATCGGCCGCGAGGGTCGCCACCGAGGTCGAGGCGGGGCGCTGCGTCGCCATTCTCTGCGAGGGCGACCCGTTCTTCTACGGCTCGCTGATGCATCTCTGGCGGCGGCTCGCGCCGCGCTACGCCTTCGAGGTGGTGCCCGGGATCACCGGCATGTCCGGCGCCTGGACGCTCGCCGCCGCGCCCATGACCTGGGGCGACGACGTCCTGACCGTCCTGCCCGGCACCCTGCCCGAGGCCGAGCTCGCGCGCCGGCTCGGCGATACCGACGCGGCGGTCATCATGAAGATCGGCCGCAACTTTCCGAAGGTCAGGCGCGCGCTCGCCGCGGCCGGCCTCGTCGAGCGGGCGATCTATGTCGAGCGCGCCAGCATGACCGACCAGGTCATCCTGCCACTCGCCGCCAAGACCGATGACGAGGCGCCCTATTTCTCCATGATCCTCGTGCCTGGCGAAGGACGGCGGCTGTGACGGCGGGCACGGTCAGCGTCATCGGGCTCGGCCCCGGCGATCCGCGCTATCTGACGCCGGCCGCCGCGGCGGCGCTCGCCGCGGCCACCGACATCGTCGGCTACGGCCCCTATGTCGACCGGGTGCCGGCGCAGGCCGGGCAGCGCCGGCATCCGTCCGACAACCGGGTCGAGGTCGACCGGGCCCGCGCGGCGCTCGACCTTGCCGCAGGCGGGGCAAGGGTAGCGGTGGTCTCGGGCGGCGATCCCGGCGTCTTCGCCATGGCGGCGGCGCTGTTCGAGGCCTACGAGACCGATCCGCCCAGGTGGCGCGACGTCGGCATCCATGTCGAGCCCGGGATCACCGCCATGCTGGCGGCGGCCGCGCGGATCGGGGCGCCGCTCGGCGGCGATTTCTGCGCGATGTCCCTGTCCGACAATCTCAAGCCCTGGGAGGTCATCCTCCACCGGCTGGACGCCGCGCTTTCGGCCGATTTCGTCATCGCGCTCTACAATCCGATTTCCAAGGCGCGCCCCTGGCAGCTCGGCGAAGCCCTGAAACGTGTCGCCACGGCGCGGCCGGCTGCCACCCCGGTGGTGTTTGCCCGCGCCATCGGCCGCCCCGACGAGGCCGTGCGCATCCTGACCGCAGCCAGCGCGGCCGCCGCCGCCGCCGGTGCCGACATGGCGACCCTGGTGCTGATCGGCGCCTCGACCACCCGGCTGGTGGCGCGCGAGAGCGGCGAGGCCTTCGTCTATACGCCGCGATCGGTCGGGACGAGGCCGTGATGGCTGAGCCAGGTCACAGCCGCGCCGATGGTCGCCACCGTCTCGACGGGCGGTTTCGCCGGCCGCTGCACCATGACCACGGGCAGCCCGAGGCTGCGCGCCGCCGCGAGTTTCGCCTTGGTCTGGCCGCCGCCGGCATTCTTGCTGACGACGATCTCGATGCGGTGCATGCGCATCAGCGCGGCCTCCTTCGCCTCGGTGAAGGGCCCCCGTGCCTCGATCGTCGTGACGGCAAGGCCGTCCAGGACGCCGCCGATCGGTTCGATGCTGCGGACGAGATAGGCATGCTGCGGCTGGGCCGCGAAGGCGCCGAGCTCCTGCCGTCCGATGGTCAGGAACACCCGGCGCGGCTCTCTGCCGAGCGCGTCGGCAGCGGCGGCCATGGTCGCGACCAGGTTCCAGCGATCGCCGGGCTTGGCGATCCAGGCGGGCCGGCGCAGCGCCAGCAGCGGCACGCCGGCCGCCCGGCAGGCCGCGGCGGCGTTGAAGGGCATGACCGCGGCGAAGGGATGGGTCGCGTCGACCACCGCCGCAATTCCATGGCCGGCCAGATAGGCCGCAAGGCCAGCCACGCCGCCGAAGCCGCCGATCCGGGTCGGCACGGCCAGGGGCTTCGGCGTGCGGGTGCGGCCGGCGAGCGAGATCTCGGCGGCGACGCCGGGATGGCGCTCGGCCAGATGCCGCGCGAGTTCAGCCGCTTCCGTCGTGCCGCCGAGGATCAGGATCGTCATGGCTGACTTGTTGCCGAACGCGAAGGTTCTGTCGAGCGGCGTGGGCAAGCCCTGGCTGAGCATTGTCGGCCTCGGCGAGGACGGCCGGACCGGGCTTTCGGCGCGGGCCCTGGCGGCGCTCGACGCGGCGGAACTCGTCGTCGGCGGCGCGCGCCATCTCGGCCTCGTCGCGCCGCTTCGGCCGGACCAGGCGACGCTCGCCTGGCCGAGCCCGATCCAGGACGCCTTCCCGGCCATTCTGGCCCGTCGCGGCAGGCCGGTCTGCGTGCTCGCCTCGGGCGATCCGTTCCACTACGGCATCGGCACGACCCTCGGCGCCCATGTTGCGGTGGCGGAGATGGAGGTGCTGCCGCAGCCCTCCGCCTTCAGCCTCGCCGCCGCCCGGCTCGGCTGGGCCCTGCAGGACTGCGCGCTGGTTTCGCTTCACGGCCGGGCGCTCGAACGCATCATTCCGCAGCTCCAGCCGGGCGCGCGGATCCTGGCTCTCTCGTGGGACGGCTCGACGCCGGCCAGGCTCGCCGCCCTGCTGGCGGCGCGCGGCCTCGGCGGTTCGCGCCTCGCCGTCCTGGAAGCCCTCGGCGGCCCGCGCGAGCGGCGGCGCGAGGCGTCGGCCGACGGGTTCGACCTCGCCGATATCGATCCGCTCAACATCATCGCCCTGAGCGTGAAGGCCGGCCCCGGCGCGCGCGTCGTGCCGCTCAGCCCCGGTCTCGACGACGACTGGTTCGCCCATGACGGCCAGCTCACCAAGGCCGAGATCCGCGCCGTGACGCTGGCGGCGCTCGCGCCCCGGCGTGGCGAGATGCTCTGGGACGTTGGCGCGGGCTCGGGCTCGATCGGCATCGAATGGTGCCTGCGCCACCCGGCCAACCGCGCCCATGCGGTGGAAGCGCGGCCGGATCGCGCGGCGCGCATCCGCGCCAATGCGCTCGCCCTCGGCGTGCCCGACCTCGCCATTGTCGAAGGCGAGGCGCCGGCCGCGCTCGGCCGTCTGCCTCAGCCGGATGCGATCTTCATTGGCGGCGGCATCGGCGATGCAGGCCTGTTCGAGGCGGCCTGGGCCGCGCTGTCGGCTGGTGGCCGGCTGGTCACCAACGCGGTCACGCTGGAGGGTGAAGCGCGCCTTGCCGGACTGTTCGGCATCCATGGCGGCAGCATGCGCCGCCTGTCGGTCGCCCGTCTCGACCCGGTCGGCGGGCTGCACGGCTGGCGCCAGGCCATGCCGGTGACGCAATGGCGGGTGGTGAAGCCATGACGGGCCAGAACGTCAGCGTCGGACTTGGCCTGCGGCCGGCGACAGGGCGCGACGAGATCGCCGCCTGCGTCCAGGCGGCGCTCGGCCGGCTCGATCTCGACCTGGGCGCGGTCGACCGGATCGCGACGACCGCCGCGCGGGCCGGCGAACCGGGGCTCGTCGCCTTTGCGCAAGGGCTCGGCCTGCCGCTCGTCGGCATTCCCGACGAAGCCCTGCGCGGCGAGGATGCCGGCGCCACCACCCGCTCGACGCGGGTGGTGGCGCTGTTCGGCGTCGGCTCGGTGGCCGAAGCCGCGGCGCTTGCGGCAGCCGGCCCCGCGGCTCGCCTTGCTCTGCCCCGCATCGTTCTCGGCCGGGTCACCTGCGCCCTCGCCTTCGGAAACAGATCATGACCGTTCACTTCATCGGCGCCGGCCCGGGCGCCGCCGACCTCATCACCGTGCGCGGCCGGACCTTGATCGAGCAATGTCCGGTCTGCCTCTATGCGGGATCGCTGATCCCCAAGGCGGTGCTTGGCTGGTGTCCGCCGGGCGCCCGCATCGTCGACACCGCGCCGCTTGACCTCGACGGCATCATGGCTGAGATCACGGCGGCCGAAGCCCGCGGCGAGGATGTCGCCCGCCTCCATTCCGGCGACCTGTCGATCTGGAGCGCGGTCGGCGAGCAGATGCGCCGCCTCGACGCAGCCGGCATCGCCTATACGGTGACGCCGGGCGTGCCGGCCTTCTCGGCTGCCGCCGCGCTGCTGCGCCGCGAGCTGACCTTGCCCGAGGTCGCCCAGTCGGTGGTGCTCACCCGCACCAGCGGCCGCGCCTCCTCCATGCCGCCGCGCGAAACCCTTCCGGCCTTTGCCGCGACGGGGGCGACGCTGGCCATTCACCTCTCGATCCATGTCATCGACAAGGTGGTGGCCGAGCTGACGCCCGCCTATGGCGCCGACTGCCCCGTGGCCGTCGTGTTCCGGGCGTCCTGGCCGGACGAGCGCGTCCTGGCCGGTACGCTCGGCGACATCGCGGCCAAGGTTGCCGAAGCCGGGCTCGAGCGCACCGCGCTGATCCTGGTCGGGCCGGCCCTCGCCGCCGAGGATTTCCGTGAGAGCGCGCTCTATTCGCGCGGTTACGACCGGCGTTTCCGGCCGCGCGACGGCGGGGAGCCGGTGGCATGAACGTGCCCGCGTCCTTTCTTCCCGTCTTCGAGGCCGGTACCGTCTGGCTGGTCGGCGCCGGCCCGGGCGATCCGGGCCTGATGACACTGACCGCGGCCCATGCGCTGCAGGCGGCGGATGTGGTCGTGCACGACGCGCTGATCGACCCGCGCGTGCTCGGCCTCGCGCGGCCGGACGCCATCCTCGAAAATGCCGGCAAGCGTGGCCACCGGCCCTCGCCGCGCCAGGCCGATATCAGCGAACTGCTCGTCACCCATGCCCGCGCCGGCCGCCGGGTGCTGCGCCTGAAGGGCGGCGACCCCTTCATTTTCGGCCGCGGCCACGAGGAGGCGCTGGCGCTGGCCGAGGCCGGCATCCGCTTCCGCGTCGTGCCCGGCGTGTCGAGCGGGCTCGGCAGCCTCGCGTTGCACGGCATCCCCGCCACCTCGCGCGATTCCAACCACGCCGTGATCCTGGCGACCGGCCACCTTGCCGAGGACAAGAGCCTCGATTGGGCGAGCCTTGCCCGTACCGGGCAGCCGATCGTGCTCTACATGGCGGTGGCCAATCTCGAGCCGATCGCGGCGGCGCTCGGCCGGGGCGGCCTTGCGCCGGACACGGCGGTCATCGCCGTGCATGGCGCGACGACGCCGGCGGAGGCGGTGATCGAGACGACGCTCGGCGCGCTCCCCGGACTCGGCGCCGCCGGCCGGATCCGCTCGCCGGCCATCATCGCGATCGGCGCCATCGCGCCGCTGCGCGCGGCGATCGCAAGCTTCCTGATCGCGCCCGAGGTCCAGGCATGAGCGCCGTCCGCCCAGCCGAGGGAGCACGGGGCCTGCTCATCGCCGCCCCCCGTTCCGGTTCCGGCAAGACCACGATCACGCTCGGCCTGCAGCGGGCGCTTGCGGCGCGCGGCCTCACCGTACGCGGCATCAAATGCGGGCCCGACTACATCGATCCGGCCTTCCATGCCGCCGCGACCGGCGCGCCGAGCTGCAATCTCGACAGTTTCGCCATGTCGGACGGGCTCGTCGCGCGCCTTGCCGCGGATGCGCTGGACGGCAGCGACCTGGTGATCGCCGAAGGCTCGATGGGCCTGTTCGACGGCGTGCGCGGATCGCAGGGGCATACCGGCGCCAGCGCCGACATCGCCGCGCGCTGCGGCTGGCCGGTCGTGCTGGTCATCGATGTTTCCGGGCAGGCGCAGTCGGCGGCGGCGGTGGCGCTCGGCTGCGTCGGCTACGACCCGCGCCTGACCGTTGCCGGCGTCATCCTCAACAAGGTGGCGAGCCCTCGGCACCGCAAGCTCGTCGAGGATGGCATGCGCCGCATCGGGCTCACCGTGTTCGGTGCTCTGCCGCGCGAGGCGAGCCTGATCCTGCCCGAGCGCCATCTCGGCCTCGTTCAGGCCGGCGAGACCACCGATCTCCATGCCCGGCTCGACGCGCTGGCGCGGGCGGTGAGCGAGGCCGTCGACCTCGATGCCCTCGCGGCGGGCCGCTGCCGGAGCGCCCATCCTTCCCGCAATCCCGCCGCCCGGCCAGCGCATCGCGGTCGCGCGCGATGCCGCCTTCTCCTTCGTCTATCCCCATGTCGAGGCCGGCTGGCGCGCCGCGGGCGCCGAGATCGTGCCCTTTTCTCCGCTCGCCGACGAAGCGCCGCCCGCCGATGCCGACGCCTGCTGGCTGCCTGGCGGCTATCCGGAGCTGCATGCCGGCAAGCTTGCCGCGGCAGAGCGCTTTCGACGCGGCATGCTGGCTTTCGCGGCGACGCGGCCGGTGCACGGCGAGTGCGGCGGCTACATGGTGCTCGGCCGGGCGATCGAGGCCTCCGACGGCGTGCGCCACGCCATGCTGGGGCTGCTGCCGGTGGCGACGAGCTTCGCCAAGCGCCGCATGTCGCTCGGCTACCGGGTGGTGACCACCCTCGCCGACAGCGTCCTCGGCCCCGCGGGCGCCCGGCTCACCGGCCATGAATTCCACTATGCGACGATCCTCGAACAGGACACCGAAGGTGCCCTCGGCGCGGCCGTCGATGCCGAGGGCACCGCGCTCGGGGCGGTCGGCCATGTCAGGGGCCGGGTGTCCGGATCGTTTTTCCACGCGATCGAGCGCCGCGTGGCTTGAGCCGATCGCGGATCGCGGGAGATGGCATCGAGGGCGGCAGTGGTGCGAGGCCCGCTCCGCGGGTGCCTCATCATGGCGTACCGGGGATCATCCGCCCCGGCGACCCGTCGGTGCCTTCAGCCTCAAACGTGCCGGCCGGCGGCCGGCCGTGCGACCTTGATGCCGTCGACCGTGACCGTCTCGAAGGCGACCTGAAACACCTGGCGCAGCACATCGGTCTCGACCAGTTCGGCGGTCGGCATGTCAGCCGCGATCCGGCCGTGGTCGACCACCACGATGCGGTCGAACCAGGTCGTGGCGAGCTCGATCTCGTGCAGTGCGACGATGACGAGCTTCGACCGGCCGCGCGCGGCGAAACTGCGGACGAGGTCGATGCGGTGGCGGATGTCGAGGCTGGCGCCCGGCTCGTCGGCGATCAGCACCGGCGGATCGGTGACCGTGACCGCCGCCAGCAGCGCGCGGGCGCGTTCTCCGCCGGAGAGGCCGGACCAGCGCCGGTCGGCAAGTTCGGCGAGCTCGCCGGCATCGAGCGCACGATTGACGGCCATGGCATCGCTCCCAGGCACGCGCGCCGCGCCCATGTCCAGCAGCATGCGCGGCGTGATGTCCCAATGGGGCGTGAAGTTCTGCGGCACATAGCCGAGCGCGGCGGCTCGTTCGCGCCCGGACAGCGTCGGCAGCGGCCGGCCGCCGATCGTCACCGTGCCGGCATGATCGGGCTCGAGCCCGGCAAGGATCTTGAGCAGGGTCGACTTGCCCGCGCCGTTCGGCCCGACCACGGCCACCGCGCCGCTCGGGCCGGCCTCGAAATCCATGCCGTCGACGATCGCCCGGCCGCCGCGGATCAGCCTCAGCCCCCTGCCCGCAATGCCGGTCATGACTTCAGCCGCCGGGCGAGGAGGACGAGGAAGAACGGTCCGCCGGCAATGGCGGTGACCAGGCCGAGCGGGATTTCCGCCGGGGGCAGCGCCGATCGCGCAATGGCGTCGGCGAGCACGACGATGATCGCCCCGGCCAGACTGGAGGCGAGGATCAGCGGCCGATGCCGCGGCCCGACCAGCCAGCGCGCGATATGCGGCGCGGCCAGGCCGACGAAGGCGACGAGCCCGCCATAGGCAACGGCAATCGCGACGACCACCGCGCCGACCAGCACGCAGAGCGTGATGAACCGCCTGATGTCCAGGCCGAAGCCATGGGCCATTGCTTCGCCCAGCCCGAGAAGATCGAGGCCCGCGGCGACCCGCAGCGCAAGCGCAATCGCGCCGGCGAGCAGCGCGACGAGCAGGACGAGACCCTGCCAGGAGGGCGTCTGGATGCCGCCGAGCACCCAGCTCATGACGACCTGAAGGTTCACCGTCTCGTCCGACAGCGCGAGCATGAGGAACGATCTGACGGCACCGAGCACGGCCGCGATCGCGACGCCGGCCAGCAGTAGCCCTGCGGCATCGATGACGCCGGCGACGCGCGCGACGGCCAGAACCAGCACGGTCGCCCCCCAGGCGCCGGCGAAGGCGAGCAATGGCAGCGACAGCGCCTGGGGCACGCCGAGCGGCACCAGCAGCGCGATGGTCGCGCCGCCGGCCGCGCCACCGGCCGAGCCGAGCAGGTAGGGTTCGGCCAGGGGATTGCGGAACAGCCCCTGGAACAGGCAGCCGCCGAGGCCGAGCAGCGCCCCGACCGCGGCCGCGGCCAGGACCCGCGGCAGGCGCCAGTCGAGGATCAGCCGGCTGTCCAGCGAGCCGTCGCCGCCGAGAGCGCTGAGGATCGCCATGGGCGAGGCCCAGTCATGGCCGGCCGCAAGCCCGATGAGGATGGCCGCGGCGAGCAGGATGCCGAGCGTCGGCCAGACGCGGCTCATGGTCCGACATCCGGATGCAGCAGCGCGGCGAGCTTTTCCACTCCGTCGACCACGCGCGGCCCGGGAATCAGGAATTCGGCGCGCGAGACGGCGAAGACGCGCTTCTCGGCGAGCGCCCGGAGGCTGGCCCAGCCGCGTCGGGCGAAAAGCTCGCGCATGTCGGCCGCGGAGCCGGCGAACAGCACGATGTCGGGATCGGCGCGCAGCAGGGCCTCCGGCGCGACCTGGGCCAGCATCTGGGGCCGGTCGAAGGCCAGCGCGCCGCCCGCCGCGACCATCGCATCGGCCGTGTAGGTGCCCGGCCGGGCGACCAGCAGCAGGCCCGAGGCGACCCGCCCGGTGATCATCACGACGCGCGGCCGCGACCGTCCGGCAATGCGGTCGGCGACGGTGGCGAGCCGCCGTTCGAGCCCCGCGGCCACCGCCTCCCCGCGCGCCGGCATGCCGGTGGCCGCGGCGACCAGGCGGATGTTGGCGAACACTTCCGGGATCGTCCGGTGGGTGAGCACAGCGATGGGAATGCCGAGCCGTTCCATGGGATCGACGAGCTGATGCACGGCCTGGCGCGCGGGCGTGACCACCACGAGGTCGGGCCTCTGCCGGACCACCCGGTCGACCGAGAAGCCGAGACGGCCGCCAACGACGGGCCGGCCCAGCACCTCGGACGGAAAGCGCGTGAAGCTTTCGATACCGACGATGCGATCGGCCAGGCCGACGGCCGCGACGAGCTCGGTGTTGGAGGCGAAGATGGTGACGAGGCGCTCGGGCGGGCGCGGCAGAGCGACCTGCCGGCCGAGCGCGTCGACGATCGCGGGCGGCTCCGCGCCGAGCGCCGCGCTCACGGCGAACGCCAGGACGAGGCAGGCCGCGATCGCCCGCGTCGGTTCAGAACCTCGCCTGCAGGCCGACGACGAATTCGCGGCCGGGCATGGAATTGCCGAGGTTGCCGATGCCACCGGTATTGCCGAGATCGGACCGGCCGATGAACGGCTGCCGGTCGAGGGCGAGGAAGATCGGGTGCTGGTTGACGTTGAAGATGTTGTTGACGGCAAGGTACGCAGTCATGCCCTGGCGGATCTCGCCTTCGAGCCGGGCGTTCCAGACCCAGAACGGCGGCTTGCGGTGGATATATTCACGGTTCGGCTCGCCCTGCGGGATGATGAGGTTCTCTTCCGTATTGTACCACATCGGCCCGCGCAGGATGCCGATGACCGAGAACGTCCAGGGAATGGCGACGCCGGTGCGCTGGCCGAAGCGCGTGCCGATGGACGCCTGGTACTGGTACATGCGCTCGACCTTGTCGGTGTTGGCGCTGGCCGGCGCGCCCGCATCGCGCATGTGGAAATTGTAGGCGCCGTTGCCGAAGGCCGACCAGTGCCAGCCGTTGGCGCGGGCCTGGAAGGCGGTCAGGATGTCGACAGCTGCCTGCAGCTCGACGCCGCGCACGGTGACGTCGCCGGGATTGTTGACATAGTCCGACGTGGTCGTGGAGCCGGGCCTCAGGCGCGTGATGATGCGGTTGGCGATGACGTTCTGGAACAGGGCGGCATCGAGGCTCCAGCCGTTCATGGCGAGCGTCGCGCCGACCTCGATCTGGCGGCTGGTTTCCGGCCGGATGTTGGGATTGCCGAAGATCTGGCTGCCACTGAGCACCGTGTAGTTGCCGGCAAGCTCGGTGGCGGTCGGCGCGCGGAAGCCGGTCGAAAGGCCGGCACGGAAGCTCAGGTGCTCGGTCGCCCGCACCGTGCCGCCGACCGTATAGGTGGTGGCGTGATAGGGCCGGCTGCCGGTCGCCTGGTTGGCGAGGTTCGGCGTCGGGTCGAACGAGGTGGCGCCGCGGGTATGGCGGATGCCGGCGCGCAGGATCAGCCGCTCGTCGAACAGCCGCTGGCTGTTCTCGGCATAGAAGCCCATCACCGAGTCGGTCTGGTTGTAGTCGAGCGGTGCGACCTGCGGCGTGCGCGGCCCGAGCGCCATCGTCTCGAGATAGCGGTCGGAGCGCAGCCAGCTGCGTTCGGCGTCGAAGCCGAGCAGCAGCTCGTTGCCGGCCCAGAGGTTGAACACCGGCTGGAAGCGCAGGCCCATAATGTCGAGGGCGCGGCGGTTGTTGTCGATGCGCGTGCCCGGCTGCGGCCGGCCTGTCGTGGCATTGCGCTGGATCGGCGCGGCCCAGCGGAAAATGTCGCGGTCGCCGACGAGATAGCCGTGCAGCGTCCAGCGCAGCGCTTCCGTCGCCTTGCCGGTATAGACGAGGTCGAGCGAGGAATTGGTCCGCTCGTCCTGGTTGATCGTGTTCCAGGCCGAGCCCCGGAAGCCGGCATTGTAGATGCCGTCGGTGCGGATCGTCAGGTCGATCCGATGGTTGTCGTCGATCTGGCGCCCGACGGCGCCGGTCGCGCCGAAGCGCTCATATTGGGTATTGGCCATCAGGCCGCCGCCGGCGCCCGAATGGTAGCTGTCGCGCCGGCCGCCGGCTATGCCGATGTAATAGTCGGTGCCGCGGATTTCGCCGCCGGCGCTCGCCCGGCCCTGCAGCAATCCCCAGGATCCGCCCTGCACGTCCACGACGTTGCCCGGCGCGGTGCGGCCGTTCTTCAGGATGATGTTGATGACGCCGCCCATCGCCTGGCTGCCATAGATGACGGAGGCGGGCCCGCGGACGATCTCGATGCGTTCGACATCGGCCGGCGACAGCTTGGAGATATTGGCGGTGCCGGCGCGGCGGCCGTTGACCAGGACAAGGACCTGGCTGCGGAAGTCGCGGCCCTGCCCCTCCGTCGAGGCGCCGCGGATGTTGAGCGAGGTCTGCGCCGCCGTCCATTCGGAAAAGAAGCCGACGGCGTTCTCGGCCAGAAGATCGGTCACCGAGCGCGCGGTGGACCGCGCGATGCGCTCGCCCTCGATCACCTGGACAGTGCCGGTGATGCGGCTGCGCGGTTCCGGCCGGCCGGTTGAGGTGACGACGATCTCGTCGAGCAGAGTGGGCGCGGCCGGCGCTTCCTGGGATGCGGCCGGTGCGACGCTGGCTGCGAGGGCCAGGACGAAGGCGGAAACAGCCGGCGCTGCGACGCGCGGCAGGACTAAGGACATGGATCGGCTCCTCCGGCCCACCGCCGGTATGGGTTGCATGCGATCCTCGGCCGGTCTCCTGGCTCGCGGGTGACGCGCCGCTTCCCCTTCCCGGCCGGTCGTGGCCAGTGGTGTGTCGAAGAGCGCTATCCGCTTACAGTTGCGGGGGCAGCCGCGGCATTGCGCCCGCTGGAGGGCGCGCACCGCATTCCCGTTTCACTTCCCGTCAGGGAAGCACCGAGGACGTCCACTACGAAACACAAATCGCCCGCTGCCGCAATCCGGCCCTATTCCCTTTCGCACAGATTGCGGGACATGGACGGCATCGGTGCCGCGCCGGGCGCGCGGCCGGCTGCCCTCACGCTCCGGCTCAGGCGCCGCCCGGCGCCTGCCACCACGTCGCCTTGACGGCGAGGTCGGGCCGCTTGCGCTCGCCAGGCGGCTCCTTGGCCGTGCCGATATGGACGATGCCGGCGATCCTTTCGCCGGCCGCGAGGCCCAGCAGGGCCTGTGCGCCCGGACTGTAGGCGGCCCAGCCGGTCAGCCAGGTTCCGTCGAAACCGAGGGCGTGAACGGCGTGCAGGAGGTTCATGCACACCGCGCCGGCCGAGAGCTCCTGCTCCCAGGCGGGAATGCGCGCCTCGGCATCGGTGCGGCTCACCACGATCACCACGGTCGGCGCATAGGTGAAGACGCGCGACATGATGCCGGCGAATTTCGCCCGCTTCTCGGGGTCCATGGCCTGGTTTTCAGCCTCGTAGAGACGGGCAAGGCCGGCGCCGGCGGCAAACCGCGCCTCGCCTTCGAGCACGACGAAGCGCCACGGCTCCAGCATGCCGTGGTCGGGGCTCCGCGCGGCGATGGCGAGCGCACGCTTCAGTTCCGCGGCATCGGGGCCCGGTGCCGCCAAGGTCGTCATGCCGACGGAGCGCCGCGCTTCGAGCAGGGCCAGCAGGGGCTCGGCCGCCGGCCGGCGGCGCGAAGCTGCCGGTGCGTCCGGCCTGGTCGTCGGGCTGTCCATGGCGGTTGTCCTGCTTTCCAGTCGGCGTCGGCGGCGGTCAGGCCCGGCCGAGCGTTGGCATGGTCATGAGGCTGCTCGGCTGCAGCGCCGGCACCATGGCGGCGAGTGCTGCCTGGAGCGCCTCGATGTCGGCCGATGTATCCGGCTTCCAGCCGCAGGGGCAAGGGCTGTCGCCGCGATGGGCCTCCGCAACCTCCTGGTAGACCGAGCCGACGGCCATGGCCGCCAGCTCCAGCACCTTCATCGGCGGCAGGTCGGTGTTGCGCAGCGCCTGGCAGAAGGCTGCCATGACGGTCTGGTGGAAATCGGCGCGGGCGCGGTCGGTCCGCTCCTGCGCCTGAGGTTCGAGCGGCATGATCTGCCTTTCCTGATGGCTCGCGGCGGCGGCGGCCGTCGATCGGCGCCCGCCGTCGGGGCTGAAGGCCGGCGCGGGCGCGCAAGAGCCATAGGCGCGAAAGGCGATTGGTTCAAGTTATTGTTTTTACAAATGAAATAGAACAATTCGAAACTGCCGCGGCAGGCTGGCCGCGGCATTGTCCGGGTTCGGAGCCCGCCGCTGGGCGAAAGGCTCCGTTGGGGCGTTCAATAACGCGCCGTCGCGAGGTCGGGCGTCTCGTCCCGCTGCCGGCCGGCCACGGCCGCTGCGACCCCGGCGATGAAGGCGCCGATCAGCAGGGCCAGGGCGCTGGCGAGAGCGAAAGCCGCGCCCGCCTTTCTCGCCGCATCGGCGGCCTCGCGAGCCTTGGTCTTCGCCTCCTCGATGCGCACGAGCAGGGCATCGATGCGGGCATTGGCCTCCTGCTCCGACAGGCCGGTATTGGCGGCGATCAGCCGGGCCAGATAGGCCTTGTCATCGGTGCCGAGCGATCCCGCAACCGCGCTCTGCGCGAGAATGCGCGTGATTTCGGCGGTGGCCTTGGCCCGGCCGTCCGGCTGGCCGGCGAGGCTCGACGGGTCGTTCGGCCGCAGGAGATTGTCGACGTAATAGGCGACGGCGCCGGAATTGCCGGCCATGTCGGTGGCCGCCGAGGTCGCGCCCGACGCGGCGGCGGCCGTCGCGCGGGCGCCGCCGCCCGCGGCGGTCGTCAGACCCGCCCCGACCGTGCCGACCATGAGCAGGGTTGCCAGGGCCCAGGCCATGAAGCCATGGACGGTATCGCGGAAGAACACTTCGTCCGACCGCAGGCCGACCCATTCGGTGCGCAGCCGGCCCGCGAGATAGCCGCCGACGGCGGAGGACAACCACTGGATGACGACCAGCCCGACGGCGGTCGAGGCGGCGAAGGTGGTCAGTCCCGCGCCCTGGCCGGGCCACGGCGACACGATGGTCAGGCCGAGGCCCGAGCCGACCAGCATGAGGATGACGGTGATGGTCGCCGCGGCGAGCGCGCCCGCGATGATCGCGCCCCAGCTGACGGCGGACTGTGACGATTCCGCCGGGACCACCTGACCGGCGGCAAAGGGTCGTTCCATTGTCGCCTCCTACCTGAAGAACAGCAGGATCAGAATGATGACGGGAATTGGCACGCCAAGGAGCCAGAGCAGTATTCCGCGACCCATGTTGCACTCCTGTATTCCGACGAAAGAGTAAGCGCGGCGGAGCCGGATTGGTTCCTGCCCCGTCTTTATTTGGCATTGCCGGGTCTATGCGGCCTGCGTGACGGCCTCGCCGCGCAGAAGGCCTTTGAACAGGTCTTCGTAGGCCGCGGTCATGATCCCGGTGGAGAACCGCTGTTCGAACGCACGGCGGATCGCTGCGCGGTCCAGCCGCCCGAGCGCTGCGACGGCGGCCACGGCCTCGTCCTCGCTGCTCACGACATATCCGGTGACGCCGTCTTCGATGATCTCGGCCACCGAGCCGTTTCGCCAGGCGATGACCGGCGTTCCGCAGCCCAGGGCCTCGATCATCACGAGGCCGAACGGCTCCGGCCAGTCGATCGGGAACAGCAGGGCGGCCGCGCCGCCGAGAAATGCCGACTTGTCGGCATCGCCGATCTCGCCGATGAACGCGACATTCGCATGCGCTGCGATCAACGGCGCGATGATCTCGTCCCAATAGGCTTGATCGGCCGGATCGATCTTGGCGGCGATCTTCAGCGGCATCCCGGTGCGCGCGGCGACGGCGATGGCCCTGTCCGGCCGTTTCTCGGGGGAGATCCGGCCCAGAAACGCCAGGTAGCCGCCGGCGCCGAGCGAGAGCCGGAAAAGGTCCGCCGGCACGCCGTGGTGGACGGTGCGCAGCCAGTTCGCATCGGGGAGGAACCGGCGCTGCGCGTCGGAAATCGACACCAGTGGATACTCGGCCCAGCGCGCATAGGCCTCGGCCAGATCGGTCAGGTCGAGCCGGCCATGAAGCGTCGTCACGGTCCGTCCGGCGCGGGCTTCGAAAAACGGGAAATGCACAAGGTCGATATGGAAATGGAGGATGTCGAATGCGTCGGCCTGCCTGCGCACCTCGTCGAGCATCGACAGATGCGCGGCATAGCCGGATTTCAAGGGCCGCGGATCGAAACGCAGCGCCCGCTCGCGTACCGGCACGAGCCTTGCGGTGGTCTGCGTGTCGGCGGAGGCGAAGAGCGTGACCTCGTGCCCCCGCGCCACCAGGCCCTCGGTCAGATAGGAGACGATGCGTTCCGTCCCGCCGTAGAGGCGTGGGGGGACAGCCTCATGGAGCGGGGCGATCTGAGCAATTCTCATGAACCTGCCTTCGGTCGTTGGGTGGACGGGCGGGCCGCCGGGGCCGGATGGGCTCTCGCCTCAGGTGTCGGCCGCCACGCCGAGCGACGGCACGTCGATGACCAGGGCGGAGGCCGCGCCCGTCGTCGTGGTCATGGTGGCGGCGAGCTGGACGAGGGCGGATTGCAGCATGAGCCGCCCGAAGCCGCCGTCGGCGGCGCTGTCGAGGCCCGCGGCGAGCCCGGTACCGTCGGCTTGGACGGTCAGCCGGCAGCCCTCCCCCGTCCGCTCCAGCCCGACGCGCACCTCGCCGCGGCCAGCCGGCGGGTAGGCATGCTGGAACGCGCTGGCCGCGAGCTCGCAGACCAGCAGTCCGAATTTCATCGCGACCATGGGGGACGCCTGGATCGGCACGGGATCGACGGCGACGGCGATATTGCTGACGCTGTCCGGCTTGTTGACGGCCAGCGCGGCGCTCAGCCCGCGCAGGAACAGGCCGAGATCGATATGCTCCGCGTCACGGCACTTTTCGACCTGCTCGTGCAGGGCTGCGATGGCGAGGAGGCGCTGACGGGCATCGTCAAGGACGCGACTGGCGGAAGCGTCGGCGATCCGCCGAGCCTGCAGCGCCAGCATGCTGGCGACCAGCTGCAGGGAACTTTTCATGCGATGATCGGATCTGTGCGGCGCGCTGGCGGGGTCTTTGTCGGGCCCGGCCGGCGGCCCGAACGGCGGGTGGGGAAGCTGGTCGGCATATCCCGGCGTCGGCCGGGGAATCGGAAACGGCGCTGACGATCTGCGGCCGGTCGGCCCTTCCGCCGACTGTGGGTGACGGTTCTTGCCAGGGGGCGCCTGCGCCCCGACGGTTCGCGGCGTGACGACATCTGCAACCATCTGCGTCCTTCTCCCGTATGATCGACAGGCGCAAAAAGGGGCCGCAAAGGCGCCCTGTCCGGGAAGATTAGGTCTTCGGCACGGCCGGAAACAGAAACAGCTGCATCATTGCAGGGTGATGCAGCGGCACTAGGTGCGCGATGGAAACGCTCCTGCGTACCGTCGTTTCGGCGCCGGCCGCCCGCACGTGGACGCGCGGCGCCGGACCACGGGCGCGCGGTGCCGCGGCGCTGTTCGGGACGTGGCGGAGGATCGCGCCGCGCGCTCTATTTGCGGCGTGCCGCCGGTGTCCGGCCGGTCGGGCCGGTGAAGCCGCGCTCGCGCGCCCAGACCACGGCGGCGGCACGGCTATGGACGTCGGCCTTGCTGTAGATCCGCGCGACGTGATTGCGCACCGTGTTGCGGGTGAGCTTCAGCCGCTTGACGATGTCCGCATCGCTCAGGCCCTGGCACATGAGGCCGAGCACTTCGAGTTCGCGCGCAGTCAGGCCGGACAGTTCGGTGGGGTGCCCGTTAGCCCGGCCCGGCTGCCGGAGATTGGCGAGCTTCTCGATGACCGAGCGGCTGAACCAGGAGGTGTCCTGCATCACCGCCTCGATGGCGGCGATCAGTTCGACCTCGGTTCGCCGGCGTTCGGTGATGTCCTGGATCACCGTCAGGACGCATTCCTCGCCGTGGATGATCACCGTGTCCGCGGAAACGAGGCAATCCAGGATCTCCTCGTGTTTGGTCCGGAACTGCAGCTCCATGTTGCGGAAGCGGCCGCTCTTCTCGATCTCCTTTTCGATCTGCCGGCGGGCGGCGCCGGAGATCCAGATCGGCAGGTCGGCGCCGGATTTGCCGATCACGTCCGCCTCGGCGAAACCGAAGGCGGCGACGAAGGCGTCGTTGACGTCGAGCAGGCGGAGGTCCTTGCGCGTCGACAGCGCGGTCGGCACCGGAGCGAGCCGAAACGACAGCGCGAAGCGCTCCTCGCTGTGCCGCAGCGCGTCCTCGGCGCGCTTGCGCGCCTCCATGTCGATGAAGGTGAAGAGCATGCAGGCTTCCTCGCCGACCTCGATCGGCTGGCCGGCGACGATGACGCTTTTCGAGAGGCCGTCGGGCAGCGGCAGCGTCGCCTCGGTCTGCGCGATGGTGCGTCCTTCGCGCAAGGCGGTGATCGCCACGTCTTTCGCCGCGGCATTGCCGAGCACGTCGATCTCATAGGCGGAGCGGCCGATGAGGTCCTCGCGGGCATAGCCGGTCATTTCCAGGAAGCCGCTGTTGACCTTGACGTAGCGCAGGTCGGAGAGCCGGCAGATGATCGCCGGGGCCGGATTGGCGCTGAAGGTGCGCTCGAACCGTTCCTCTGCGGTGAAGCGCTCGGTCATGTCCTCGATCACGAGGACGTGGGATTCGGGGGCGCCCGTCCGATCGGCGAGCGAAAAGCCGCGCAGCTGGTGAATGCTGCGCCAGGAATCATCCTTGGTCCTGGCCGAGACCCGGGTCACCTCCACGGTCACCTCCCGGAACGTGTCGCCGGCCAGCAGGCGGTCGATCGGATACTGGTCCGCGGTGAGCAGGTGATGGTTGCGGTATTTCAGCCGGAAGCGCCGGCGGTAGTCTGCGGCCGTGGTGCCGAGCTCGGCCAGCGTGCCGACGTCGTGCAGCGCCAGAGCCCGCTCGTTGGCCCAGACGATGCCGTCGACGGGGTCGATCAGGACGATGCCCTCGTTGAGCCCGGCGATGATGTCGTGCAAATGGCGGCGGTCCACCTGCTGCCGCAGCACGCTCTGGTCCGGTCTCTCGTCGCCCATTGCCATCCTCCACGCATGCCGACGGGCCTCGCGGAAGCCGCTGTCGCGGAGGCAGACTAGTCGCCAAACACCGCTTTAAAAAGAATACCCGGCGGAAGCCTGCCGCGCGCCGGGGCGGCGAGTGGCCGCATCGACGGCCTGCCCCCGCCCCGCGCCGGTCCGCCTTTCGCCCGCTATTTCTTCAGCACGTCCCGCGCCGCGTCCTTGGCGCCGCCGACCGCGTTCTGAACCTTGCCCGCGGCCTTCTCGGCCTTGCCCTCGGCCTCGGTCTTGGCATCGCCCGTGACCTTGCCGACGGCCTCCTTGATGGTGCCCTTGACCTGCCTGGCGACGCCTTCGATCCGATCCTTATCCATGATGGTTCTCCTTGGATGAGTGCCGTGTCCCGGCGCCACGGGCGCCTGGTCCCCCGGCGGGACGCGGGACATTGAAGGGCCTCGCGCAAGGCGGGCGAAAGGCGCTGCTGGATCATGCCGGCTGATGCAATTGCGTCAACGCGCGGCGCTGGACGGCGCAGATCGGGCGCGGTCGGCTCGCCGGCGAGCGGCTCGAGGCCCGGCGCGAAGCGAAGGCCCTGCCCCCTTTCACCTCACGCATTGGCGGCGGTTGGAGGCGATGGCACGACGACGCCCGACCGCCGGCCGCCGACAGTTCGACGCCGGCCGGACAGAGGGCCGGTACCGGCGGCTTGCCATGGCGCGCGTCATCGGGCAGGAAGGCGCCACGGAGAGATGGCCGAGTGGTTTAAGGCAGCGGTCTTGAAAACCGCCGTGGGTGCAAGCCCACCGTGAGTTCGAATCTCACTCTCTCCGCCAGTTCAGTCCCTGAGTGGGCACTGAGTTTACGCCAGTTTTTCCGGTAAGCGCCTGTAGCAGCCGGGTCTTCGATCCCATGATCCTGACTTCGCCGTCCGCGACCTCGACGCGCTGGGCGAGCGCGCGGAGATGGTCGCGGCGGTAGCCACCGCCTTCAAGGCGGATGCGCTGGCGGGCGGTCTTGGCGAAGGTGCGGACCATTTGCGGGGTAATGGCCTTGGCACCGGAGGTGTCGAGCATGGCCTGGGCGCGCTCGGCATCGGTCTTGGCTTGGTCCCTGATGGCCTTGAGGCCGTCGATGCGGTCTTTCAGGGCCGGATCGTCGATGCCGGCCACGCCCGCCTCAATGGCGTCGTAGAGGCGCTTGAGGCGAAGTTCGGATTCGGCGGCGCGTTTGTTCAGTTCGGCGATGTGCTCGCGGCGGCGTTCGGATTGCTCCTGCCGCCGATCGAGAACGCTGGCGAGGATGGTTTCCAGCCGCTCGGGCTGGAGAAGCTGGTCTTCGAGGTGACTGGCGACAAGCTCGTCGAGCTTGTCCATCGGCACGGCCAAGCCCTCGCAAGCGGTCGGCCCCTGCCGTGCCTTCATTGAGCAAGCGTAATAGCGGTAGCGCCCTCCCTTGCCGGTGCGGATGGTCATGGCCCCGCCGCACTTGGCGCAATGGATCAAGCCGGTGAGCATGGTCGGGCCGCTGATGACGGCGGATGGCGTGACCTTGGGATTGCGGGCCTTTAAGAGCGCCTGCACGGTGTCGAACGTCTCACGGTCGATGATCGGCTGGACCGGAACCGTGACAATCTCGCTGACGGGTTTCAGTTCCTTGGTCTTGCTGCGCTTGTTGAACTCATGCTCGCCCATATAGGTGCGGCGGGTCAGGATGCGGTGGACTTGGCCGATGCCCCAGCGGCCTCCGTCGCGCGTGAAGATGCGGCGGCTGTTGAGGTAGGAGACGATGTTCTTGACGCCCATCTGGCCGGTCGTGCCGTCGCCTTCCAGCGCCAGGCGATAGATTAGCCGCACCGTGTCGGCGTGCAGTGGGTCGATCTCAAGCTTTTTCTTGGTCTTGGCCCCGCGCTGCTCGGCCGCGACAACACGGTAGCCGATGGGCGGCAGCGAGCCATTCCAGAAGCCTTGGCGGGCGTTTTCCTTCAAGGCGCGCATCACATGCTTGGCGTTTTCCTTCGACTGGTATTCATCGAACAGCGCCATGATCTGCCGCATCATCTGATGCACCGGATCATCGCCGATCTCCTGGGTGATCGACAGCAGCTTGACGCCGTTTTTGGCGAGCTTGCGGACGTAGAATTCCATATCGAAGGCGTCGCGGAAGAAGCGGCTGAACGAATGGACGATCACGACGTCGAAGGGCGCGGGCTTCGACGTGCCTGCCTCGATCATGCGCTGGAACTCGGGGCGGCGGTCGTTGGTCGCCGATGCGCCCGGCTCCACAAAGGTCTCAACGAGTTGATAGCCGCGCGCCTCGCAATAGGCTTCGCCCTGCCGCTTCTGGTCTGGAATGGAAACATCATGCTCCGCCTGCCGCGCCGTCGAGACGCGCAGGTAGAGGGCGGCGCGTAGCGGCACGGTCATGGGCGATGTCTCCTTCTCGAATAATGGTCCCGGCCCGAATCATCGGGCTGCATGGTCCCGCTCAGGCAGCCTTCTTCACGGGACGCGCGCGCTCGACCCGTTCGCGCTCCTTGGGTGTATTCATCACCTCCCAAAGATCGTTACGCCGCTGCACGTTGAGCCAGAAGTCGGGGCTGTTGCCGAACACACGGGCCAGGATCAGCGCCGTCGCGGCCGTCACGTTTCTGCGGTTGCCGCACAGTTCGTTGACGTGTTTGCGCTGGACGCCCATCGCCTCGGCGAGCGCCCCCTGCGTCAGTCCCATCGGCTCCATGAACTCTTCGGTCAGTATCTCGCCGACGCTCGCCGGCTTGCGCTTGGTGGTCAGCATGGTTTGCCTCGTTCTCATCGGTAGCTGTGATCGTCCAGATAGATTCCGCCGGCCTCGCCGCGTTCACCATCCCAGCGAAAGACCAGCCGGTATTGCTTGTTGACGCGGATCGAGCGGAGACCCGCCAGATTGCCTTTCAGCTTCTCGAAATGATTGCTGGGTGGCACAAGCAAGTCCTGATCGGTCGTGGCGTCGTCAATCATCTGGAGCTTGCGGAACAACCTGGCTTCCAGGTCGGATGGGATGTTGCGGGAGTGGGCGTCGTCCACGAAGAAAGCCCGCAACCATTCATCCCGAAAGCCAACGATCATCCAGCCTCTCCAGTTATGAGTATATGTACCACACTATACCTCACATTGCAATGGGGGCGGTCAGCCCTTGGAGCCGAACAACTCGTCGAAGATGTCGCCGAACCATTGCTCGAATACCTCGATCTCGGCCTCTGTGACCGGAACAGGATGGGGCCAGTCGTCAGTGACGGTCCAGGTGGACAGGTCATGCTTGGGCGGCCTACCGGGGAACGGCCACGGGTAGCCCAATAGTGCTTCAAGCTGCTCCGACGCCGTAGGCGGCCTGACGCGCCGGGCGCGGGAGCGCGCGCCGCGATCAGACGCCATCGAGGCCGCGCCCGCTTCCCGGTCGCCACGCCACGGGGTTGGCGACCCATCGGTCGATGTCGGATTCCCGCCAGCCCGCGCCGTTGACGCTGATCTTGATCTGGGGCGGGAACGTGCCCTCGGCGATCTTGCGGTAGATGGTGGACCGGGACAGGCCGGTGCGGGCGAGAACGGTTTTGAGGCGGACGATACGGTCTGATGCGAGCATGGCTGCGCTGCCTCCAGCTGGCTGTTCGTGGGACTGCCGGGACAGGCAAACGCAACGATTTGTCGTTGTGCAATAGATAGTTAGGCGTCGTAGGGCTGTGGCGTGGAGACGGCGAAAAATAGGATGGTTCTACAACCCGAGACCCCGGCCCCGACCGAGCCCGAACGTGAGGGTGAGGTCGCGGCCGACGCTCATCCCCGAATCGAATGAGATGCCGAGTTCCCGCTTGCGGCCCGCCAGAAGGGACTCCATTTGCGGGTCGCGTTCGAGGCTCTGCGCCATGTTCCCCATTTCCGTCCGCGCGGCCCGATGGCCGGCATAGTCGCCCGCCGCATAGCGTTCCTCACTGGCCCTGTGCAGATTTCGCCAGCGTTCCACGAAACGGTCGGCGCGGCGGGCCGGTTCGGTGCGCAGCTCGGTTTCCAGTTGCAGGGCGCGGATCGCGCGCCGGGCGTCGCCTAACGCCGCCTCCGCCGCAAGCTCCGGGTTTTTCTTGTAGGCCGCCTCAGCGTCATGCGAGCCGTAGGGGCGCACCTCCTCGAACCGCTGGCGCGCCTCCTGCAATTCCCTGATCTGATCGGGGCTGGCCCTGCCGCCCTGGTCCTGCGCCGTGAAGATCGCATCGACGGCGCGGGCATGGCGGACGAGCGCCCGGCCACGGGAGCGGCGCAAAGCTTCCTCGGGGTCTTCCTCTACCTTCCTTTCCGGCCCCTGTTCGCTCTCGGCGGGCAGGCGCAACCCGTCGAACATGCCGCGCACCTTTTCGGGCACTTGGCGGACAATCTCGACGACCCGGTCCACGCGCTCGCGGAAGGTGATGCCGCGCCGTTCGGCATAGTCGCGGGCGGGTTCGTAGTCGCTCGCCATGTCCTTGGCCCGGTCGCGTGATAAGACGCTAATGAGCTTGTCCTGACTGGCGAAGTCGTCGCGGCCATAGTGCAGGTCCATACCGTCGCGGTGGCGCGAGAGGGCGACATAGCTGCCGTGAGCGTCCATGCCCGGTGTCGCCAGCACATGGGCGCGATCCACGGTCATACCCTGCGCTTTGTGGATCGTCGCGGCATAGCCGTGGTCGATGCGATTGTAGTCCTTCAGGTCGAACGCCACATCGCGGCCGTCATCGGTGCGCACGGTCATGCTCTGGGCGTTGACTTGCTCGATGGTCCCGAGCGTGCCGTTCTTCACGCCAAGCCCGCGCTCGTTAGCCAAGAACATCACGCGGTCGCCAGGTGCGAAGTTCCGGGCACCGCGTTCGGCGGCGACATACACGTCGTCGCCAAGGTTTCCGGCTTCACGCATCCGCCCACGCGCCACCTCGTTTAGCGCGCGCACCTCGGCATTGGTGTGAGTGAGGATGATGCGGCTTGCGTCCGGGTTCGCCTGCCGCTCGCGGTCCCAGCGGTCGATCAATTCGCCGCGCGCCTGCTCGCGTGATGCGGCCTCATGCACCATGCCATGCGCGTCATAGGCATGGATCGCGTCGCCGGTTCGGCCGGTCGCCAGGTCGCGGGTGGCGTCGCGCTGCCAGTCCTGCCGCTGGCGGCGCACCTCGCCCATCTCCGCGCCGCGGTGGCGTTCGTGGATCGAACGGAACGCCGCGCCCGCCTCGATGGATTGCAACTGCTGCGGATCGCCGACCAGCACGACCTTCGCGCCCGCGTCGGCGGCATGGGACAGCACGCGCTCAAACTGCCGCGTGCCGACCATGCCCGCCTCGTCGATGACAAGCACATCGCGGGATGTGAGAAGGTCGCGGCCCTGCGCCCAACCATGCTCCATGCTGGCGATGGTGCGCGATGCGATGCCTGATCCGCCCTCCAGATTCTCGGCGGCGATACCGGACAGGGCCGCGCCGCGCACGGTGTAACCGGCATCCTCCCAAGCCTCGCGCGCCACACCCAGCATCGCGCTCTTGCCCGTTCCGGCATACCCCACCACAATGCCAAGATCGCGTCCGTCCGTGACATGCGCCAGCGCCTCAGCCTGCTCGCCGGACAGGACAAGGCCGCGATCCGCCGCGCGGGCCAATGCGGCTTCGCGGTTCCTGCCGCTGACCTCATGACGTTCCCGTTCAGCCATCATCGCGGCGGCCCGATGCAGGCGCTGTTCTGCCTCGATCATCTCGCGGGTCGTGAAACGCTCCTCGCCGCGACCGTCCTTGCCGAGTTCGACAAGATCGGGCGCGTTACGCATCGCGCCCATCACTTCGTTGAACTGCTCCACGCCGTCGCTGTGCCGGTGCGCGAACATCGCCAGGTCACGCCGAGTGAAGGTCGATTGCTGCCGCGTGATCGCGTCAAGCGCGGTGGACGGATCGGCGACGATCCGCGCGCCATTCTCGCGGGCGATGCGCCTGTGGTCCTCGGCGCGGTCGGCCTCAAGCCCGGCGGCCTCGATGCGTTGCGCGGGCGCGCCGATCTTGGTCTGCGGTTCAAGGCCGATGCCCTGGGCCTCAAGGCTGCGATGGTCGATCCGCGCGTCGATGTCGAGTTCGGCCAGCCGCTCGTTGACATGATCGGCCCAACGCTCGCGCCAATGCTCCACAAACTCCGTGCGGTTCCAGTCCCGCGCCTTCGGGCCGAAACCGTTCTCGTCCACCGACCGCATGGTGAGCATGACGTGGGCGTGGGGCTTGGGCTGGCCGTCCGCGCCCATGTCGCAATGCACGTTGAGGTCGGCGATCATGCCCCGATCCACGAACTCGGCCTTCACGAAGTCGCGGGCGAGTTCGACGCCCTGCGCCTGCGGCATCTCGCGCGGGATAGCGAACTCCACCTCGCGGCAAAGCTGGGCGTCCTTCCGCTTCTCGAACGCTTCGACATCGTTCCAGAGCTTTTCGCGGTCGTGCCATTCCTCCGGCGCGTTCTCCGGCAGCATGACCTCGGAATGAACCACGCCGCGCTTGGCGGAAAAGTCCTGATCGCGGCCTAGCCGGTTGTCCCGCAGCCGCGAGGCCGAACGGTAGGCGGCGGCTGCGACCGCGCTGCGGCCCGCCGCGCGTCCGATGACCTGAACGGAGAAATGGTAGATCGCCATGGCGACCGACCAGATACTGCTCTGAAGCGCACGTCGGAACGACGTATAAGCGCGCCCTCGAAACAAATTTCTCGGGATGATCCGCGCTGTTCCACGCCGTCCCGGCAACCTTACAGCATTCCGGCCGACACGAAACTATCATCGCTCCATCGATTGCCTATGGAGGACATGATGCGAAAACCGAGAGACTTCGATGCGGAACTCAAAGCGCTTGAGGACAAGGCGCGAGACCTGAAAGCCCGCAAGGTGCAGCAGCTCGGCGAGCTGGTCATCTCGACCGGAGCCGACGCCCTCAGCGCCGACGAACTGGCGGGCGCGCTGATCGTGCTGACGGAGACGAAAGATACCGGAAAGAGGGAGGCATGGGCCAAGCGCGGCGCCGCGTTCTTTCAGGGCCGGGCGCGGCGATCTGTATCAGCGCCTGACCGCGACGGTGGCGACCCTCCGGCGCAACCGGGCGGCGCACAACCGACATCGGGCGGCGCTGGCGCGACATAACATGCGAACCTGGCAGCTCGAACGCCGCAAACGCACGCGGCATCTCATCGAACTCGGCGGCCTTGTCGTCAAGGCCGGCATCGTGGACCTGACCGGCGACGACCGCGCCATGATCTACGGCGCGCTGCTCTGGATGGCCGACAAGCTCCAAAGCGATCAGGGCGAACATGCGCGAACTCTCTGGAACGCGAAGGGCAAGCAGGCGTTCGAGGATGACTAAGCATCAGTATCGCCAAACGACGCGCCCCCTCGATAGGCGTTGTGGTTATGGAAAGAAGGATCAGCGTCAAGGAGCTATCGCTGAAAGTTGGTGACGGCGGGAATCGGAAAGGCGGCATATCGTGGGGGTGCTTGACGCCTCCACTTCTCCACCGAAGGAGCGATATGCCGTGTCCAACGATAACGTCATCCAGCTGATTCAGCCAGGAATCTTCGACGATCAACTCACAGAAGTGTTGCGCAACGGGGCACGTGCCCTTCTCGCCAAGGCGATCGAGGCCGAAGTCGCGGACTTTCTCGGCCAGCATGCCGATTTGAAGACCGCGGACGGCCACCAGCGCGTCGTGCGCCACGGTCACCTGCCGGAACGCGAGGTGATGACCGGCATCGGTCCGGTTGCCGTCCGCCAGCCACGTGTACGCGATCGCGAGGCGGCCGCCACCGACCCCGACCGCACCCGGTTCTCTCCGTCGATCCTGCCGCCCTACATGCGCCGCTCGAAATCGATCGAGACGCTGCTGCCGATCCTTTAGCTGAAGGGTATCTCGACCGGCGACTTCTCGGAGGCGCTGGCTGCGCTGCTCGGCAAGGATGCTGCCGGGTTGTCGGCTTCCGCCATCGGTCGCCTGAAGGACGGTTGGCTCGATGAACACACCGCGTGGCAGAAGCGCGATCTGTCGGCAAAGCGCTACGTCTACATCTGGGCCGACGGCATCCATCTCGAAGCCCGCCTCGAGGACGAAAAGCAGTGCATCCTGGTGCTGATCGGTGCGACGCCGGAAGGCCGCAAGGAACTGGTCGGCTTCACCGATGGTTCCCGCGAGAGCGCGCACGACTGGCGCGAGCTGCTGCTTGATCTGAAGCGGCGCGGGCTTGTCGTGCCTCCGCGGCTCGTCATCGCCGATGGAGCGCTCGGCTTCTGGAAAGCTGCCGGCGAGGTCTGGCCGAAAACGCGCGAGCAGCGCTGCTGGGTGCACAAGACCGCGAACGTGCTCGCCAAGTTGCCGAAGAGCCAGCAGCCGAAAGCCAAGCGCGCGTTGCAGGAGATCTGGATGGCTGAAACGAAGGTCGCAGCCGAGCTGGCGTTCGACGCCTTCATCGAGAGCTACGCGCTGAAATACGACAAGGCGGCCGACTGCCTGAACAAGGATCGGTACACGCTGCTGGCTTTCTACGACTTCCCGGCTGAGCACTGGAAACACTTGCGGACGACGGATGAGATGGACAAGCGATTTCTTCCTGGCCGAGACGACGATTGCGGAGATCGCTGTAAGTCCATTCTTTTGTTCGGCTGCGCTGCGGGCCATTCTTCCGTCCCGGCCACCGATCTCGCAGCCGCCGCGCGCAGGGGCGGTCAAGGCTGGCCGCATTTGCGGCCACCGGAAGGCTTGGTCTTGACCGGCCCGAGCACGGCGGCACGCTGGCGTGGAATGGGACTGCATTCCTGCTAGAACTTGCCGTCAGGCGCGACTATGGTTGTTGGGCGTGGGTGACCTCGTGGCGAAGCGTGATGCGTCGGCTGCAAGCGTCACCGGACTGCCTATTTTGTCCTGCCGAGCTGAGGCGCCCGCGCGCCGGTTTTTGGCCGCCGCGGTTTCCATTGCGACACGAATTGTTCGTAGTTTCGCTCCGCCTGGGCGGCAATCACCATCTCGCGGTCGCGCAGCGCCTTGATGTTGTAGGCGTAGGCAGGTCCACGCCGGTTACCTTTCTGTTGCGGATGTCCGGCTTGAAGTTGCATTGCGCGGGTCTTGTTGGCGACCAGCGCTGGGCGCGCCCACAGGTAATCTTCGCCCTTCGTCAGCAAATGCCAGCAAAGCACAGTGAGCTTGCGAGCCACGGCCACCGCAGCGATCTGATGACCGCGCCGAGCGCGGATGCGCACGAAAAACGCATGCAGTGGGCCGGGCGCCTTGGCCGCTGCCCAGGCCGCCTCGACCAGTATGGCGCGCGCGTGAGAACGGCCGATCTTGCTGATGCGGCCGTGGTGGGCCGCTACCAACCCCGACTGCCGCACCCGCGGGTTCAGCCCGAAATAGCTCACCAGCTTCTGTGGGCTGCTGAACCGGCTGACGTCGCCGATCGCCGCCACGATGCCGGCGGCGACCGCCAGATTGACGCCGGTGATCGTCATCAATCTGTTGACCGCGGAATCGTCGATGGCGTCCTGCGCGATCTCGCGGTCGAGCAGGGCCAGATCTTCCGCCAAACGGTCAAGCTCACGGACGTGCCGATCGATCGCTGCGCGCTCATCGTCCGGCAACTGTTGAGCGGCCAACCACGCCCGGCCGCGGGCGTTGAAAAGATCGGCATGCGGGCACTTCGGGATCAGGTGCGCGTGCAGGATCGAATGCACCTCGTTCTTGAGCCGCGTGCGATGCCGCACAACCTGGTAGCGCCGCGCCACCAGCCGACGCTTGCGTTCGGTCTCCGCGTCCGGCGTCCAGATCTGCGGCAGATACCCGGCCGCCTGCAGACTGGCGAGCGTGCCGGCATCGATCTTGTCGGTCTTGACGTGAGCCTGGGCGATCGCCTTCACCTGCAACGGATTCGCGATAATCACCCGCGCCACGAACGGCGCCAGAACCCGCGACACCGCCATGCTGTTGGCGGTCGCTTCAACCACCACCTCATCATTGGCCAGCAGGGTCTTGCCAAATCCCTCCAGCGCAGTCCGCGTCATATCAATGCGGCCCGCATGTCGGAGCCTGCCGTCTGCCCAAAACACCACCTCCCCGAAAGTTCGGTGGACGTCAATGCCAACTACCCGTCGCATTTGCACCTCCTGCCTGACACATGACGGGAGCTGCGGGCGACACGACAACTACGGATTCGCGATCTCGGCGCAACCGGGCGAGTCGCAGAGGCGGCCAGCTACTAACTCGAACTCTCGGCTCATCGTGTGTATCGGCCTGCCCGCACCTTCGTGCTCCCGGTGCCTCTGTCCCGATGGTCGCACCATACGCCACGGCGCGGGACGCCGGGGCAGAACGTTGGCACCGAGACATCTCATACCGGTT
This sequence comes from bacterium YEK0313, assembly GCA_000751295.2. Lineage (NCBI taxonomy): Bacteria > bacterium YEK0313. The sequence continues at coordinate 3,396,166 of CCMO02000001.1, read as the reverse complement.
ACCAACCCCATCGAAAGCACCTTCGCCACCGTGCGCCACCGCACCATCCGATCGAAGGGCTGCCTATCCAACAAGACCGCGCTCGCGATGGTCTTCAAACTGGTCGAGGGCGCGCAGAGAAGCTGGCGCCGCCTCGACGGTCATAACCAGTTGTCAAAACTCGTTCTCGGTGTGACATTCAACGACGGGATCGAGGTCATCGCCAAGTCGACCGACCGCCAGCCCACAACCGCCGCCGCCTGACCGGCTCAGGCCGTCACCAAAATTTGGCGATAGCTCGTACCTGACTCAAGTCCCTTTTCTCAACCCGAGCGAGATAGCGCACCGGGCAGGAAACTTCCCTTCAATGCTAGGATCACGTCGCGCACTCGCTTTGCCGAAGGCGTCATTGGGGTATCACGCCGACGGACTAGAAACCACTGACGGATGATCGGAAAGCCAGGAAACGAGAGCATTGCTAGGCGCCCCCCCATGAGCTCTGCTTGCACCGTGTGTGCCGAAATGACCGCGATGCCAAGCCCCGCCATCACCGCCTGCTTAATGGTCTCATTGCTTCCGAACTCGATGGACTCGTAGTCACTGCCGACCCCGATCCGATCGAAAAGGCGCTCCATGAGCGCGCGCGTGCCCGAGCCTTTCTCGCGCACCAAAAAGGCGTTAGTTAATAGGTCACTGGACGAAATGTCGTGGCGTCCGACAAGGGGATGCTTCGGTGGCGCGATAAGCACATGGGGGTGATCGCCAAGCAGGTCCGTATCCACTTCCGGCTCTCGCGGTGGCCGGCCCATGATCGCCAACTCAATCCGACGACTCTTTAGAGCCGAGATGATTTCCTCACGATTGCCAATACGAAATTCAATCTTGATGCGTGGCACCTGACGTCGAAGCTGAGCAATGAGATGTGGTGCAAAGTACTTTGCAGTGCTCACTGCGCCAAGGAAGACGAGCCCTTCATGTCCGGCCGAGATCGCAGAGACTTTTTGAATACAAGAAGACAATATCGCATCAATCTGTTCGGCTGCGGCCAGAACCTCCCGTCCTATCGCGGTTAGAAGCGTCTTACCGTCGGGGCCGCGCTCCAACAGCGGTTCGCCCAGATTCGCTTCCAGATTGCGAAGCTGCGTTGAAACCGCGGGGACGGTTACGTTGAGCCGGCTGGCAGCCAACGACAGGTTCCCTCCTGCGACAATCGCTGCCAGCGCGCGCAGCTGTTTTAGCGTGATCGCTTGTTCATGGATCATCGTTGTAGCTTTGTTTAATGCAGCAAAGATTTTTTTAATTTTTCCTTTCGCATGCGTCAAGGCATGTTATGCGGGAACTAGCTGCCGGAGGACGATCATGACGGCACCGGAAGGCACTCTCGAAAGCTTCCTAGAGGGCGACTGCTCCGTTTCGGAACCGCTTGCGATCACCGTTACGGCGCTCGCCTTTGTCGCGGAGACCCTAGCCGGGGTGATATCGAGCGGTCCGCTCAATGGGCGCCTCGGCGAGGAGGTGGGTGCGAACAGCGATGGCGACCGCCAGAAGAAACTCGACGTCGTGGCGGATGAACTCTTCGCCGGGGCGCTCGCTCCCACACCTGTTCGCTGGTATGCGTCGGAGGAGCGCCCAACTGCCGAAATGCTCAACCCCGAAGGCACTCTAGCGCTTGCGATCGATCCGCTGGACGGGTCGTCCAATATCGATGTGAACATATCGATCGGGACGATCTTCTCGGTCTTCGAAGCCAAAGAATCCGGCGTGGAGAGTTTCCTTCGTCCGGGCCGTGAGCAAATCGCTGCAGGATATGTGGTCTATGGCCCCCAGACGGTGTTCATCCTCGCGACTCGGACCACACTCGCCCAATTTGTGCTCCACCGTGGTCATTTCTTCCTCGTTTCCGACAGCTTGCGCATCCCTGATCGGACAACCGAGTTCGCCATCAACGCATCCAATTACCGGCATTGGTCGCGGCCGATACGGGCTTTCGTCGACGACTGCATCGCCGGTGATGAAGGGCCGTGGGGAGAGAACTTCAATATGCGTTGGGTCGCATCGCTGGTCGCCGAGACCCACCGAATTCTCACGCGTGGCGGGATTTTCCTCTATCCCGCTGACGCCAGGCGAGGCTATGGCCAGGGGCGACTGCGCCTAGTCTATGAGTGCGCTCCGATCGCCTTCATCGTTGAGCGCGCAGGCGGCAAGGCGACCGACGGGATCGACCGCATCCTCGACCTGACACCGAGTGAGCTCCATCAGCGCACGCCCCTCGTCTTCGGCACTGCCGAGAAAGTCAGCCAAGTTTGCGCTTATCACGACCTTCCCGAAAGCGAGGTCTCGCCACTGTTCGGCACACGTGGCTTGTTCAGAGCTTGACGAGCAATCGCGGAAGGAGCGGGACGGTGAGCGAACAGCATCCAATCATCTCGGTTGTCGGGTCCTCCGGCGCCGGTACAAGCACGGTGAAGCACACATTCGATCAGATCTTCCGACGGGAGGGTATCAAGGCAGTCTCGATCGAGGGCGACGCGTTCCACAAGTTCGATCGAGCATCGATGAAGGCTGAGTTACAGCGCCGCTATGATGCGGGCGACCGCACCTTCAGCCACTTCAGCTTCGAAGCAAATGAGCTTTCCGAGCTTGAGAAAGTCTTCGCTTCCTACGGTGCGACAGGTACTGGGCGGACGCGTCACTACGTCCACGACGACGAGGAAGCTGAACGCTATGGAGTGCCGCCCGGTCGCTTCACTGAATGGGAAGATTTCGATAAGGGGTCGGACATTCTCCTCTATGAAGGGCTGCACGGAGCTGTGCGTACCCAGGACATTCGCATCGCTGACCATGCCGATCTGAAGATCGGCGTTGTTCCGGTGATCAACCTCGAATGGATCCAGAAAGTCCATAGGGACAAGGCTTCGCGCGGCTACACCGCCGAAGCCGTGACCGATGTCATTCTGCGGCGGATGCACGCCTATGTGCACTGCATCTGTCCGCAGTTCTCTGAGACCGACATCAATTTCCAGCGCGTGCCGGTTGTGGATACATCCAATCCGTTCATCGCCCGCTGGATTCCGACGGCGGGGGAAAGCCTTGTCGTCATCCGCTTTAAGAACCCGCGGGGCATCGATTTTCCGTATCTCGTACAGATGATCCGTGACAGCTGGATGAGCCGTGCCAACTCGATTGTCGTGCCGGGAGACAAGCTCGATCTCGCCATGCAGCTCATCCTCACGCCGATGATCCTTCGGCTCGTCGACCAATCCAAACGTTTGAAAAGGGCTTCCTCATGAATCTCGTTGCGGAGCGCAGAGCAGCCTTAGATGAGGCGCAGATGGCGAACGCGATCCGCGCGCTCGCGATGGACGCGGTCGAGGCTGCGAAGTCGGGCCATCCCGGAATGCCCATGGGCATGGCGGATGTGGCTACGGTGCTCTTCAAGCACTTCGTCAAGATCGACCCGACGCAGCCCAATTGGCCTGATCGCGATCGCTTTGTGCTGAGCGCTGGGCATGGATCGATGTTGCTGTACGCGCTTCATCACCTCCTCGGCTTCCACGACATGCCGATGGATCAATTGCGCCGTTTTCGTCAGCTCGGTAGTCGCACTGCCGGGCATCCGGAATTCGGCCATGCCGCTGGCATCGAAACGACCACCGGTCCGCTCGGTCAGGGAATCGCAACCGCCGTGGGTATGGCTCTCAGCGAACGCATGCTGAATGCGCGTTTCGGCGATGACCTCGTCGATCACCACACCTATGTGATCGCCGGCGACGGCTGCCTGATGGAGGGGATCAGTCACGAGGCGATTGATCTTGCCGGCCATCTCGGCCTTGGCCGGCTCATCGTGCTGTGGGACGACAACCAGATCACGATCGACGGGCCCACAAGTCTGTCGACCTCGCTGGATCAGAAGGCACGGTTCGTTGCTGCGGGCTGGCATGTCGCGGCCGTCGACGGCCACGACGGTGAAGCGGTCGCCAACGCGATTATCGAAGCAAGAGCCGATCCCCGTCCGTCCTTGATTGCCTGCCGCACCATTATCGGCTTTGGCGCACCCAACAAGCAGGGGACATCGGCCACGCATGGTGCGCCGCTGGGCAAGGAGGAGGTGGCCGCGGCACGCGAGAGCCTCGGCTGGATCTATTCGCCCTTCGAGGTTCCGGAGGCGATCGTCCATGCCTGGCGCGTAGTTGGCGCTCGCGGAACGCGCATCCGAGCCGAATGGCAAGAGCGGCTCGCTCGCAGCCCCCAGCGGGAGGAGTTTGTGGCCCATCTCGCGCCCCCCGATGCCGCGAGGTTGCACGCAGCGTTGGCCGATCATCGCCGACGCCTGTGCGGCGAGCGGCCGAAGGTTGCCACTCGCAAGGCTTCCGAGCTGGCGTTGGAGGTCGTGAATTCAACCATCCCCAACATGGTAGGCGGCTCAGCCGATCTCACCGGCTCCAACAACACGCGCACCAAGGGCATGCGTCCCGTGACGCGGAGCGATTTCACGGGCAACTACATCCACTACGGGGTGCGCGAGCATGGGATGGCCGCGGCGATGAACGGCATCTCGCTGCATGGAGGATTGCGCCCCTATGGCGGCACGTTCCTCGCCTTTTCGGATTATTGCCGCGGGGCGATCCGCCTTTCTGCTCTCATGGGTCGGCCGGTCATCTACGTGATGACGCACGATAGCATCGGCCTGGGGGAGGACGGTCCGACGCACCAACCGGTCGAGCACCTCGCATCGCTAAGAGCGATGCCGAACGTCTACGTGTTCCGGCCCGCCGACGCGGTGGAGACGGCGGAAGCCTGGGAGGTCGCGCTTGCCGCAGCCAAGACGCCGTCGGTGCTTTGCCTCTCGCGGCAGGATCTGCCGACGCTGCGCACGGAGCACGGCGACGAGAACATGACGGCACGCGGCGCCTATCTCCTGCGCGATCCTGGCGAGCATAGGGATCTGACCATCATCGCCACAGGTTCCGAAGTCGCTATTGCGGTCGAGGCCGCCGACGAGTTGTCGGCGGACGGGCTGGCGGTCGCCGTAGTTTCTGCGCCCTGCTGGGAGCTGTTTGCCGCCCAGGAAGCCGGCTATCGCGCTGCTGTTCTGGGCGAGGGACCGCGCGTCGGCGTCGAGGCCGGAGTCGCTCTCGGCTGGGCAGAATGGCTCGGGCCCAATTCCATCTTCATTGGAATGACGGGCTTCGGCGCCTCTGGTCCTGCCGCCGATCTCTACAACCACTTTGGCATCACAGCCGAACGGGTCGCGGCCGAGGGGTGGAGGCTCGCCCGTAAGCCCGGGGAGGAGCACGAATGACGGTCAGGGTTGCCATCAATGGATTCGGGCGCATCGGGCGCAACGTGCTGCGCGCGATCTACGAGTCGGGGCGGGGCGATATCGAAGTCGTCGCGATTAACGACCTCGGCTCGGTCGATATTAACGCCCATCTGCTGCGATACGACAGCGTGCACGGAACTTTCCCAGGCGCCGTCAAGGTGAACGGCGCCAGCATTGATATTGGTCGCGGCTCGCCGATCCGTGTGACCGCCGAGCGCGACCCCAAAACACTGCCATGGAAAGACGTAGACATCGCGCTTGAATGCACCGGCATCTTCACCGCGCGCGAGAAGGCCTCGCTACACCTCGAGAACGGCTCGAAGCGCGTCCTCGTCTCCGCACCCGCCGCGGGCGCCGACAAGACAATCGTCTTCGGCGTCAACCACAATAGCCTGTCGCCGGGAGACAATGTCGTTTCCTGCGCGTCCTGCACCACCAATTGTCTCGCCCCGGTTGCGGCCGTGCTTCATCGGACCATCGGCATCGACAAGGGATTCATGACTACCATCCATAGCTATACTGGCGACCAGCCGACACTGGATACCCTGCACAAGGATCCGTACCGAGCCCGCGCCGCCGCGATGTCGATGATTCCAACCTCGACGGGAGCGGCCAAGGCCGTGGGCCTGGTGCTGCCAGAGCTGAATGGGAAGCTCGACGGTGTCGCGATCAGAGTGCCGACGCCGAACGTTTCGGTCGTCGATTTTAAGTTCATCGCAAGCCGCGAAACGACCGCCGAGGAGATCAACAGCGTCGTCCGGACAGCTGCTGGCGCGGACCTTGAGGGTATCCTGGGCTTCACGGACGAACCGCTGGTCTCTGTGGATTTCACGCATGATCCGCGCTCTTCGATCGTCCATATGGATCAGACCAAGGTGATCGACGGGCGCCTCTGTCGCGTCATGTCGTGGTACGACAATGAGTGGGGCTTCTCGAACCGGATGGCCGATACAGCTGTCGCGATGGGGAGGCTCATCGGATGACGCTGAAGTCCGTCCACGACGTCGACATATCCAGCCGTCGCCTCCTCATTCGTGCGGACTTGAATGTGCCGATGAACAACGGCGGCGTTGCGGACGCGACGCGCATCGAGCGCTTCGTGGCTGGTCTGAAGCCGCTTCTGGCGAGAGGTGCCCGAGCCGTCGTTCTCTCTCACCTCGGGCGACCCGACGGGCAGCGGCGGCCGGAACTCTCACTTGAACCAGTGGCCGCGGCATTGGGCCGAGTGCTTGGCAAGGACGTGGCCTTCAGCGAAGCGATAAGTGGACCCGTCGCCGCGAGATCCGCCGCCGCACTCGGCCCTGGCGATGTTCTCGTCTGCGAGAATCTACGGTTCGACCAGCGCGAGGAAGCCAATGACGCGAGCCTGGCGGAAGAACTGGCGGAGCTCGGCGATCTCTACGTCAACGATGCATTCTCCTGTGCGCATCGGGCACACGCCTCGACGGTAGCCATCGCGGAGCGACTGCCGGCAGTGGCCGGTCCGCTGATGATGGCGGAGATCTCGGCACTGACGCAGGCGCTGGAAGCACCGCAGCGGCCTGCTGTCGCGCTCGTGGGCGGTGCCAAGGTATCGAGCAAGATTGACGTGCTCTTCAATCTGATCGGCAAGCTCGATACCGTGATCGTTGGCGGCGGCATGGCCAACACGTTCCTGGCCGCCAACGGCTTGCCCATTGGCAAATCACCGCACGAATCCGCTAAGTTCGAGACCGTGCGCAAGATCCTGTCGCGGGCCCAAAGCTGCGGCTGCCAGATCGTTTTGCCGGTCGACATTGTTTGGGCTGACCGCTTCGAACGCGGCGCGGAGGCGCACATCGCCGAGCTCGACTGTTGTCCTCAGCACGGCATGATATTGGACGCAGGCCCGCGCTCGATCGAGCGCATTTGGGATGTCCTCGCAGAGGCGAAGACCATCCTCTGGAACGGCCCTCTTGGCGCTTTCGAGATCGAGCCTTTCGATCACGCCACGGAGGCTGTCGCCGCCGAAGCGGCGCGCCTGACACGTGTCGGGAAGGTCAAATCGATTGCCGGGGGCGGCGACACCGTCGCGGCGTTGAACGCTGCCGGAGTGACCGAGGACTTCACCTACGTGTCCACAGCAGGTGGCGCTTTCCTCGAATGGTTAGAGGGCAAGGAACTGCCGGGCGTGTCGGTTCTCAGAACCCCCCAGTTGGCATGATCGGAAAGGAAACGACGATGGCGCTCATAACGCTCAGACAATTGCTCGACCACGCGGCGGAACAGGGTTACGGCGTCCCGGCCTTCAACATCAACAATATGGAACAGGGCCTCGCAATCCTGGAGGCAGCCCGCGAAATGGATGCGCCCGTCATCATTCAGGCCAGTCGAGGCGCGCGCTCCTACGCCGGGGACGTCATGCTGCAAAAGGTGATTGAGGCGCTCGTCGAAATGTTTCCCGACATCCCTGTGTGTTTGCATCAAGATCACGGAAACAACGTCAATACCTGCCTTTCCGCGATCCAGAACGGCTTTTCGTCTGTCATGATGGACGGCTCGCTGAAGGAGGATGCGAAGACGCCAGCCGACTACGACTACAACGTCAAGGTGACGCGGCAAGTCACCGAACTCGCCCATATGGTCGGGGTGTCGGTGGAGGGTGAGCTCGGCTGTCTTGGCTCGTTGGAGACCGGCCATGGCGAGGCGGAGGACGGGCACGGATTCGAAGGCAAGCTCGACAAGTCGATGCTCCTGACGGATCCTGACGAAGCCATGCGCTTCGTTGCCGAGACGAAAGTCGATGCGCTCGCCGTCGCCATCGGCACAAGCCACGGCGCATACAAATTCACGAGGAAGCCGACGGGCGAAGTGCTGGCCATGACTGTGATCGAAGCGATCCATCAGAAGCTACCAAACACGCACATCGTCATGCATGGGTCCTCGTCGGTTCCGGAGGAATGGCAGGAGGTTTTCAACGCACATGGCGGGCAAATGCGCGAAACCTATGGCGTGCCTGTCGAAGAGATTGTGCGCGGCATCAAACACGGGGTGCGGAAAATCAACATCGACACCGATCTCCGACTCGCCGCAACTGCCGAGTTCCGTCGCGTCGCCAATACCAAGAAAGATGAGTTCGATCCTCGCAAGTTCCTGAAGCCGGCGATGGACGCGATGCGGAAGGTCTGCGCGGAGCGTTTCGAAGCGTTCGGCGCTGCGGGCAACGCCTCGAAGATCAAGCCGATTCCGCTGAGCGAAATGGCGAAGCGCTACACCAATGGCGCGCTAGAGCCGCAAATCTCCGCTGCCAGAGCCGCATGAACCAGGAAAGGAACCTGTCATGAACGAAGCATTGAAGTCCCTGACCGTCACCGGCAAGGAACGCTACAAGTCTGGCGTCCTCGAATACAAGCGAATGGGCTACTGGGAGCCCGACTACGAGCCTAAGGACACCGACGTCATTGCGCTCTTCCGCGTCACGCCCCAGAACGGCGTCGACCCGATCGAGGCCTCGGCGGCGGTGGCGGGCGAATCCTCGACCGCGACCTGGACGGTGGTGTGGACCGACCGTCTGACGGCGGCGGAGAAGTACCGCGCCAAATGCTACCGGGTCGATCCTGTCCCGAACACGCCTGGCTCCTACTTCGCCTACATCGCGTACGATCTCGACCTGTTCGAGCCGGGCTCGATCGCCAATCTTTCGGCCTCGATCATCGGCAACGTTTTCGGCTTCAAGCCGCTCAAGGCGTTACGCCTCGAGGACATGCGCTTCCCCGTCGCCTATGTGAAGACCTTCCAGGGGCCAGCGACCGGCATCGTGGTGGAGCGCGAGCGGCTCGACAAGTTCGGTCGGCCGCTGCTCGGCGCCACGGTGAAGCCAAAGCTCGGCCTCTCCGGTCGCAACTATGGCCGCGTTGTGTATGAGGCGCTGAAGGGCGGCCTGGACTTCACCAAGGACGACGAGAACACCAACTCGCAACCCTTCATGCACTGGCGCGATCGGTTCCTCTACTGCATGGAAGCCGTCAACAAGGCCCAGGCTGCCACCGGCGAAGTGAAGGGGACCTATCTCAACGTCACTGCCGCCACCATGGAGGACATGTACGAGCGGGCGGAATTCGCCAAAGAACTTGGTTCGGTCATCATCATGATCGACCTCGTCATCGGCTACACCGCGATTCAGTCTATGGCGAAGTGGGCGCGCAGAAACGACATGATCCTGCACCTCCACCGGGCTGGTCACGGCACCTATACCCGCCAGAAGTCCCATGGCGTGTCGTTCCGCGTCATCGCAAAATGGATGCGGCTAGCTGGCGTTGACCATATCCATGCCGGCACGGTGGTCGGCAAGCTGGAGGGCGATCCCAATACGACGCGCGGCTACTACGACATCTGTCGCGAGGACCACAACCCAATGGCGCTCGAGTATGGCCTGTTCTTTGAACAGCATTGGGCAAGCCTCAACAAGCTGATGCCTGTCGCTTCGGGCGGCATCCATGCCGGCCAGATGCACCAGCTCCTCAACTACCTCGGCGAGGATGTCGTGTTGCAGTTCGGCGGCGGCACCATCGGACATCCGCTGGGGATTCAGGCGGGCGCCACCGCCAATCGCGTCGCGCTCGAGGCCATGATCCTCGCTCGAAACGAGGGTCGTGACTATGTCCATGAGGGGCCTGAGATCCTCGCCAAGGCGGCGGCGACATGCACGCCGCTCAAGCAGGCTCTCGATGTCTGGAAGAACGTAACCTTCAATTACGATTCAACCGACACGCCCGATTTCGTGCCAACCGCTGCTGTCACTCCTTGAGGATCAGATCATGCGCATCACCCAGGGTTGCTTCTCCTTCCTGCCGGACCTCACCGACGAGCAAATCACCAAGCAAGTGCAATACTGCCTGGAGAAAGGCTGGTCGGTGAACATCGAGTTCACCGACGACCCGCATCCCCGCAACACTTATTGGGAAATGTGGGGCCTGCCGATGTTCGACCTCAGGGACGCCGCCGGCGTCATGATGGAACTCGCCAAATGCCGGCGCGTCTATGCCGACCGCTACATCCGCCTCTCCGCCTTCGATTCGAGCCATGGCTGGGAGTCGGTGCGTCTCTCCTTTATCGTTAACCGGCCGAAGGAGGAGCCTGGCTTCCGGCTCGACCGTCAGGAGGTGGCGGGACGGCGCATCCGATACTCAACACATGCCTATGTGACCGACCGTCCCGAAGGTCAGCGCTACGGCTGACCCCTCTCCACGGTGGCATCCGGCAGGCTGACGTGCCGGCAGCCCCGTGACGGAGTGGTGGTCCGGATTCGTTGGATGGAGAAACGACGCATGTCTGCGAGCACCGATTCACGGCTGGACACCCACACCGGCGACACGGCCAGGCTGACGGTGCCCGTCGATAAGGATATCCAACCAACGGCAGAGATCGACCTCAGAAGGGAGTTCGAATCGTCCGGCGTGCACGCTGTGCTCGAGGAACTTGACCGATCGCTCATCGGTCTGAAGCCGGTCAAGCGCCGTATCCGGGAGACAGCCGCGCTTCTCTTAGTCGATCGGGCACGCAAGAGCTTCGGACTCGCGCACGAGACGCCGACCCTGCATATGTCCTTCACCGGAAATCCTGGAACCGGCAAAACCACCGTCGCGCTCAAAATGGCCGATCTGCTTCACCGGCTCGGCTACATTCGCAGGGGTCATCTTGTGACGGTGACCCGCGACGACCTGGTCGGCCAGTATATCGGTCACACGGCGCCCAAGACGAAGGAAGTGCTGAAGAAGGCGATGGGCGGTGTTCTGTTCATTGATGAGGCGTATTATCTGTACCGTCCGGAGAACGAACGGGACTATGGTCAGGAGTCCATCGAAATCCTGCTACAGGTGATGGAGAACAACCGTGACGATCTTGTGGTGATCCTCGCGGGCTATGCCGACCGCATGGACCGGTTCTTCAACAGCAATCCAGGCTTCCGCTCGCGGATCGCGCATCACATCGAGTTCCCAGACTATACCGACGAGGAGCTGCTGCATATCGCAACGCTCATGCTGGACGCCCAGAACTACCGCTTCACGGACGGAGCGCGCGCGGCGATGGCCGAGTATATCGCGCTGCGGCGCGCGCAGCCGCATTTTGCCAACGCGCGCTCGATCCGCAACGCCATTGATCGTATGCGGCTGCGTCAAGCCAATCGCCTCTTCGAGAGCGTAGACGGCCCGGTAGGAATCGAGGCGGTATCCACAATCGAGGAAAGCGACGTGCGTGCGAGCCGCGTGTTTCGCGGCGGGCTGGACAGCGATGTGGCGCGCGAGGACGGCGGGAAGGAGGACGACAGATGACGTTCGATCGCTCCATCAAGATCGCACCTTCCATCCTCAGCGCCGACTTCGCCGCTTTCGGTGCCGAATGCCGCGCTATCGAAGCACAAGGCTGCGATTGGGTGCATGTCGACGTGATGGACGGCCATTTCGTACCGAACATTACCTTTGGCCCGCAACTCTGCAGGGCCATCCGGCCGCACGTGAAGACGGTCATGGATGTACATTTGATGATCACTCCAGTGGACCCCTACATTCACGCATTCGCCGAGGCGGGCGCCGACGTCATCACCGCACATGTCGAGGCTGGCCCGCATCTTGACCGGACCTTGCAAGCCATCCGCGCCGCCGGCGCTAAAGCGGGCGTCTCGCTTAACCCGTCCACGCCAGCGGAAGCGATCGAATTCGTCCTCGACCGGATCGACCTGGTCCTCGTGATGACCGTCAACCCCGGCTTCGGCGGGCAAAGCTTCATCGAGGCCATGGTCCCGAAGATCCGCCGTTTGCGCGAGATGGTTGGCGACCGGCCTATTCATATCGAGGTTGATGGCGGTGTAACGCCCGCGACGGCGCCGCTCGTCGCAGCCGCTGGCGCCGACGTGTTGGTCGCAGGATCAGCTGTCTTCAAAGGCGGATCGGCTGCCGACCCTGCACCCTATGGGCGGAACATCTTGGCCATCCGTGAAGCTGCGACTGCGGCGCAGAGAAAGGTGGCGGAAGCCGATGGCACTCGTGGACATTGGACATGAGCGACCTGCTTCGGCACGCCCATTGTGAGCGATACGCCATCGGCGCCTATGATGTCGTGGACACAGCTTTTCTAGAGGCTGTGCTGGACGGCGCCGAGGGCTGCCGCGCCCCGGTGATCGCGAGCCTGGCCGAGTCCCATTTCGATCATTTCGATTTCGAGTGCCTCATGCCGGTGGTCGTGGATGCCGCGCGCCGCGCCCGGGTGCCGGTTGCTATCCATCTCGACCACGGGCACTCTCTCGCGACGGTCGAACGGGCGATTCGGCTCGGCTGCAACAATGTCATGGTCGACGCGTCGCTATCGTCGCTTGAGGACAACATCAAGGCCACGCGCGAGGTCGTCCGCCTTGCCCGCCGCTGCGGCGTAAGGGTGGAGGGCGAGCTCGGCTATGTGCCTGGCGTCGAGGGGGAGGACGCAGAAAAACATCCCCGCGCGATGCAGCTCACTTCGCTCGCGGACGCCGAGCGGTACATCGCGGAAACGCCTGTGGATTGCCTTGCGATCTCCATCGGCACCGTCCACGGCCGTCTACGCGGCGCACCGCGACTCGACTTCGAACGTCTGTCCGCGCTCAGCAGTGCCCTGCACATTCCACTCGTCATCCATGGCGGGACCGGCTTGAGCGACGACCAGTACGGGATGCTCGCCGCAAACGGTGTCGCCAAGATCAACTACTTTACCGGCCTCGCCGACGCCGCGGCGCGTTCGATAGTAGAGGAAGCGGAAAGCAAGGACTCGCCGGCCGACACCGCACTCATCCACGGCGTTCGGGGGGCTGTTCGCGCCGAGGTCGAGCGGACTTGCCGGCTGTTCGGAGCCGCGGGACGCGCTGGCGCCGCGTCGGCCGCTTGCCGTCGTTGGCGCGAAGTCGAGCATGTCGTCGTCTACAACCTGCGCGACGGCGGGCAGAACGTAGACTGGAGCGCTTTTGCGGCGCAGGGCGTTGAGGCGCTTGGCGCAATCCCCGGTGTGCGCAATGTGCTGGCCGGGCGCGCGCTGCGAACGGATGCACCATATCTCTTGTGCTGGCTCATCCGCTTCGCATCCCCCGAGGTCGTCGCCAGCTACCGCGATCACCCTGATCACGTCGGCTATGCCGACAAGGTGTTCCGGCCGACAGCTCCAGATCGCGTCACAATCGATTTCGAGCTTGTCGATGTTTCGGGCGAGGAGGAAAAGTCGAGTTTGAGCACCCAGCCGCCGACTTCGTCGGGAACCAAAAGATGAAAGCGATCGTTTTCGACCTTGACGGCACGCTGATCGACAGTGCGCCGGATCTCCATGCTGCGGCGAACCGGATGCTCGGCGACCTTGGGCGGCCGCCCCTGACGCTTGAGCGTGTCGCCGGTTTCGTCGGCAACGGCGTGCCGGCATTGGTCGCGCGGTGCCTCGATGCGACCGGCGGCCCTGCGGACGATTTCGATAGCGCGCTCGCCCGGTTCCGGAAGCACTATGCGCGTGCCCCGGCGCAGCTGACACGGCCTTACGCTGGCGTCGAGCCGACGCTCGAGCGGCTCGCCGCATCCGGGGTTGCGCTCGGCATCTGCACGAACAAGCCGCCTGAGTTCGCCGTCACCATTCTCAAAGAGCTCGGGCTTATGCGCTTCGTCGGCGCCCTCGTGGGGGAAGGCACGGTGCCGCAGCTCAAACCCGACCCCGCTCCCCTGCTCCATTGCTTGGACCGGCTCGGCGCGGACGAAACTTCCGCGCTCTATGTCGGCGACAGCGAGATCGACGCCGAAACCGCATTCCGCGCGAAGGTTCCGTTCGCGCTGTTCTCCGGGGGGTATCTCCGGGAATCCGTCGACGCCTTCGAACCGGTGTACGTGTTCGATCACTTCGACGATCTTTCGGATTACGTGCTGCAGGGGGTCGGCAGACGATGAAGACCGCTGCCTTCATTTTCGACGTTGACGGCACACTTGCCGAGACGGAGGAGGCCCATCGGCAGGCCTTCAATGCGACATTCGCTGCCGCCGGTCTTGATTGGCACTGGGACGCGCCGCTCTATGGGGAACTCCTCAAGGTCACCGGCGGCAAAGAGCGGATCCGTGCCTTTCTTGAGCGCGCATACCCCGGAGTTGTCATGTCGGATGAGAGCATCGTCGGCCTGCATCGCCAAAAGACCAAGGCTTACGGCGATATCATCGTCGGCGGCGGCGTTCCCTTGCGTCCCGGCGTCCGGGAGCTCATCCAGTTCGCCAAGCTCCAAGGGATCAAAACCGCCGTGGCGACGACGACGAACCTGCCGAATGTCGATGCGCTTTGCGTCGCGTTCTGGGGCGAACCGGCCGGCGCTGTGTTCGATGTGATAGCCGCCGGCGACGAGGCGCCGCGCAAGAAGCCGGCCCCCGACATCTATACGATTGCGCTGGACCGGCTTGGCCTGGAGCCCAAGGACTGCATCGCATTCGAGGACTCGCGCAACGGCCTGCTCTCCGCGAAATCGGCGGGGCTTCGGGTCGTCGTTACGCCAAGCCAATACTCAACGGGAGAGGACTTCACGGAAGCGGATCTGTGTTTGCCGGATCTCACCGGATTCGACGTTGCCCATTTCACGAGAGCGCCGGCCGAAGGTTTAGAGAACCCGTAATGCCTTCTGGCCGTTCTCTCTTGACAAGTTCCTTGCATACCATCGCCGCTTGCGCCATTCTGCAAAGAAAGTAAGCAGCTTGAAAAGATTCTTGAATGGAGCACTCTGGTACGGTCCTCATCGTAGCTCGGCGGGGAGGCGATTGGACGGACTGCCTTGACGTCCTGTCCGAGCGCTATGCCTATCGCGTGGTGCTTGTCGGCTCTGTAGCCGAAGCGCTGACCACGATGAGCGGCATCCATGTCGATCTTGCCGTTGCCGAAGATCGGAAGGACGAGTCCATTGGCCTGGATTTTCTGACCAGGTTGCGCGTGTCCCACCCGGAAATCATGCGGGTATATGTAGCCACGGGGGGATCGCCTCTATCCTACGGCACATTGACCAAGGCCGCGATCTACCAGTTCTTGCTCACCCCGCTCGACGCAACGCAGCTCGGCCTCGTCGTCGAGCGGGCGCTTGAAGCTCGCGAACTCGCCCGCCGCCACCGCATTCTTTCGCGGGAGTTCAAGATCTCCGGTGACGTACTCAGATTAGGCGAGCGCCGGGATCTCCTCTTCAGGCCCGAAAGCCACCAATTCGAAAAGCTCGTCTATGCCAGCGAGAAAATGGCAGAGCTGTGTGATTTGGCCAAACAAGCCGCCACAACAGAATTGCCGATCTTGATTCAGGGTGAGACCGGAACGGGCAAGGAGCTTTTGGCGCGCGCTATCCATTACAATTCGCCACGACGCACGAGCCCGCTCCTCATCCAGAACTGCGGCGGCATGCCGGACGACTTGCTGCAATCAGAATTGTTCGGCCATAAACGCGGCGCCTTCACCGGCGCCATCTCCGACCGCCTCGGCCTCTTTCGCGCCGCCGATGGCGGCACGGTATTCCTCGACGAGATTTCGGAGGTGTCCCCATCTTTCCAGGTGAGCCTGCTGCGCTTTCTCCAGGAGGGCGAGGTCAAACCGCTTGGCTCTGACAAAGTCGAGCACTGTAGCGTTCGCATCATTGCCGCCTCGAACAGGTCGCTCAAAGACATGGTCGCCCGGCGGGAATTTCGCCAGGATCTCTATTTCCGCCTCAAAGGTTTCGAGCTTGAGGTGCCTCCGCTTCGTGAGCGCCGCGACGATATCGCGCCCCTTTCCGAATTCTTCGCCGCGAAGCATGCCGATGGGATGGGTCGGAAGATCCTCGGCATCACAGCGAGCACGATCGAGAAGCTTTCCGCTTGCGACTTCCCCGGCAATGTCCGTGAGCTTGAGAACGAAATCCGGCGCATGGTTGCATTGGCCAAGGACGGCGAATACATCACCACGCGCAATATGTCGGCTTCGTTGTTGGCATCTGCCGCGGCGCGCAGTCGAAGCGATGGACCACGTGGCTTTGTACCCGAAGGCGCGACCTTGAAGGATCGAGTAGAAAGTCTGGAGAAGCAGATCGTCGGAAGTGCGCTGTTGCGCAACCACTGGAACCAAAGCCGCACAGCCGCTGAACTTGGCCTATCGCGCGTTGGACTTTCAAACAAGATCAAGCGCTACAACCTCGAGCAACAAGGCTAGCGAGATGATCAAGAACGAACAATCCTCCGAAGTCGTTCGCTTTCCCCAATCGCGCGTTTCCCCAACTGGTGCAGCCAAACCGGCAAAGGTTCTTGGCGCCGGGAAGATGGCTGAACTCCTCGGGGCGCCAGCCCATCAGACGACGGGCCATTGGTGCAGCCGTTGTCAAGGCATCTGGTTCGGATACTTGCTCGAGGTCGCCTGCCCCGTGTGCGGAAACAGACAGGGCTAAACCGCCCTCTAAATCCCAAACTAAATTTACAGCCGCCAAGAAGGTTTGCAGGGTCTGCGGAAGTGCGACCGCAATGTGACCGTCGTGGCAATGCCCTTACATACTTGACATTTCGATGTATTTTGCTTCCCTTAGAGATTGGCACGGGATTTGCTTAACGCCCATTTAGGTGCCTTCATGCGTTCAACGATCGGCGGCTATCGGGAGGAGAAACTCAATGGCGAATCTTTTGTGGCTCCAGGGTGGGGCCTGCTCCGGCAACACGATGTCGTTCCTAAATGCGGAGGAACCAAGTGTCTGCGACCTTGTAACGGACTTCGGCATCAACGTGCTGTGGCACCCTTCGTTGGGTCTCGAGCTTGGTGAAAATCTCCAGAAGATGCTGCGGGCCCTGACGTCTGGCCAACTGCCGCTCGACATTTTCGTTTTCGAGGGAACGGTGGTCAATGCGCCGAACGGCACCGGTGAATGGAATCGCTTCGCCGGCCGTCCCATGCGGGATTGGGTTCATGATCTATCCAAGGTGGCAAACTTCGTGGTCGCCATTGGCGACTGTGCGACGTGGGGGGGCATTCCAGCCACAGCGCCAAACCCCTCCGAAAGCCAGGGACTCCAATTCCTGAAGCGTAGTCAAGGCGGTTTCCTTGGCAAGGATTATAAGTCCAAAGCCGGCCTTCCAGTGATCAATGTGCCGGGCTGTCCCGCCCATCCCGACTGGATCACGCAAATCGTCGTGGCGGTGGCAACCGGCCGCGCGGGCGATCTGGCGCTCGATGAATTCCAGCGGCCGAAGACCTTCTTCACCTCGTTTACCCAGACCGGCTGCACCCGCAACATGCACTTCGCCTACAAGGTTTCGGCGACCGAATTCGGCCAGCGCAAGGGCTGCCTCTTCTATGACCTTGGGTGCCGAGGGCCGATGACGCATTCGCCCTGCAATCGCATCTTGTGGAATCGTCAATCCTCCAAGACTCGCTCCGGCATGCCCTGCCTGGGCTGCACCGAGCCGGAGTTTCCCTTCTTTGACCTCGCCCCGGGCACTGTCTTCAAAACCCAGACCGTCATGGGCGTACCGAAGGACATGCCGGCAGGCGTGGACAAGACCGGTTACATCAAGCTGACGGCCGCCGCCAAAGCAGCCTCACCGCGGTGGGCTGAAGAAGACATCTTCGTCGTTTGATCGCCCCGCGCCCCGTCCGCATCCATTCAAAGAGGTCAAGAAAACCATGTCCGCAGCAGTTCAAACGCTTGATATTTCACCCGTCGGACGCGTCGAGGGCGACCTCGACGTGCGCGTCGATATCCAGAACGGCGTCGTCGTTAATGCGTGGACCCAGGCCGAACTCTTCCGCGGCTTCGAGGTGATCCTTCGCGACAAGGATCCTCAAGCGGGACTCGTAGTGACGCCACGCGCGTGTGGCATCTGCGGCGCCTCGCATCTGACTTGCGCCGCCTGGGCGCTCGACACCGCGTGGAAGACCGAGGTTCCCCGCAACGCCATCCTCGCGCGCAATCTCGGACAGATCGCAGAGAGCCTGCAGAGCCTTCCCAGGCACCATTACGGCCTCTTCATGATCGACTACACGCACAAGAACTACTCGCGCTCCAAATATTACGAGGAGGCGGTTCGGCGATGGTCACCATACACGGGTACCAACTACGAGCTCGGCGTTACGATTTCGGGCCGTCCCGTCGAAATTTATGCGCTTCTCGGTGGCCAGTGGCCGCATTCGAGTTTCATGGTCCCTGGCGGGGTGATGTGCGCGCCCACGCTGACTGACGTCACCCGCGCCTGGTCGATTCTGGAGCATTTCCGGCGCAACTGGATGGAGCCGGTATGGCTTGGCTGCTCCTTCGAGCGCTACGAGGAAATCAAATCCTACGACGACTTCATGGCGTGGCTAGACGAGCGGCCCGAGCATGCCAACTCAGACCTCGGGATGTTCTGGCGCATGAGCCAGGACATCGGCGTCGACAAATACGGCAAGGGCCACGGAAAATACGTGTCCTGGGGATATCTGCCTCATGAGGACAAGTACAACCGCCCGACGATCGAGGGCCGCAATGCGGCGGTGATCATGAAGAGCGGTGTTTATGATGGCGCCAGTGACACCCATAAGCTGATGGATCAGATTCACACCCGCGAGGATCTGATGCATGCCTGGTACGATGAACAGAGCGGCAAACACCCCTTCGACCGAGTCACCAAGCCGGTTGGCAAAAACCCCGTCGATCACACTAAGCAATATTCATGGGCGACGGCCGTTCGCCACGACCAGAACGGCAGGCTCGAAGCCGGTCCGCTGGCGCGCCAGCTCATTGCTGGCGGACCGCACGGAGAACGCTGGCAGCATCACGATCCGCTGGTGCTCGACATGTATAGGAAACTCGGAGGCGCAAGCGTCATGCTGCGTCATTTCGCCCGCATGCATGAAGGCGTGAAGCTCTATCGGCAAGCCGAGCATGCCCTGCGCGAATTCCGGCTGAACGATCCCTGGTATGTCAAACCGACGGAAAAGGATGGGCGGGGCTGGGGCGCCACCGAGGCGATCCGCGGCGCCCTTTGTCACTGGATCGAGGTGCAGGGCGGGAAGATCAAGAACTACCAGATCATTACGCCAACGACCTGGAACGTCGGTCCGCGTTCCGACCGTGGTGAACTTGGCCCGATCGAGCAAGCGCTCATCGGAACTCCGGTTGCCGACGTGAATGATCCTGTAGAGGTCGGGCATGTTTGTCGCTCATATGACTCGTGCCTCGTCTGTACTGTGCACGCCCATCACGCCAGCACGGGCAAGGAACTTGCACGTTTCCGCACGGCCTAGTTGGTCTCCGGTTGGACGACCCGCTCGATCATCACTTCCAGGGTGATGGAGCGGCGCAGAAATATCGGGGCCACAGCCGATGAACAGCGAGCAACAACGCGCACTGCTCCTCCAAATGGCCGACCTCATGGAGGCAGGTCTGAAGACGCAAACGGAGCCCGTTCCGGAAACGGAACGGGAGTTCGCCGGCATCCTTGACGAGCTGCGCAAGCTTGATCCGAACGATATCAAAGCCAAGCTGGTCATCAGCGGCTTTGTCGACCATCCCTACGGACCAGACAAGCAGCGCTGCATGGAATGCATGTACTACCTCGTTCATCGAGAATGGTGTGACCTGCCGGAGCTTGCAGTGCCGGTGAAAGCGGACTGGTGGTGCAGACTCTGGCGCATCTGATTGAAGGCCATCGGAGCAGGCATCCGCCACGGAGGAAGGGATGACCACGGACTCAAAGGAACTGGCCGACGTCTCCGGGCGTGAGGAAGTTCGTGGGCTTCTGGCCGGCGGCCTAACCACTGAGGTCCAGCCACGCGCCGACACGCATGAGGAAGTCACGCAGATCGTCGCCCGTCTTCGCGCGGCGGGCGGCGATCTCAAGGCCAAGTTGGTGATCGCGGGGTTCACGCTGGAGCCGATTGAACATAGCGGCATCGAGGAGGCCTGCGAGACGTGCATGTACTACGTCGTTCATCGTCGATTCTGCGAATTGCCCGAGCTTAACCTGCCCGTCGAGCCGCAGTGGTCCTGCCGGTTGTGGCGCATATGATCGCGCCGGATCCAATCATCGCAGTGGTGGGGTGTGGCAATCCGAACCGTCAGGATGACGGCGTCGGGCACCAGGTGATACAGAGCCTGAAGGGCAAGCAGTTTGATCGAGTGAGCGTAAGGCTGCTCGATGCGGGTACCGACGGGATGGCCGTCATGTTCTCGGCGCGCGGCTGTTCATCGCTCATCGTGGTTGACGCCGCCCACACGGGGGTGGAGGCCGGTGCAATCTACGAGGTTCCGGGGGCTGAACTCGAGCGTCCCTATAAGCACGGACTCAACCTCCATGACTTCCGTTGGGACGCAGCTCTTCACGCGGGCCGTCAAATCTTCCGCGATGCCTTTCCGAGTGACGTCACCGTCTTCTTGATCGAAGCCGCCGAGCTCGGCTTCGGCGTGGGCCTCACGCCAGCAGTCTCGCGGGCAGCCGATAAAGTTGCCTGCCGCATCGAGGCCCTGATTGAGAAGCGTCGGTCGAAGGACGTGACGTGAACGAGGCGCCTGTCAGTCTCATGATCCGACGGGGCGCGCTCTATATGTCTGCCGCCACGTGCGAACAGTATTTTGCGAATATCGACGCCGTCGCCCTGCTGCGGCGTGACCGCGCTCTCGTTGTGCTGCCCGTGCGTCACGCGGCGGCGGGCGGATATCTGCTCAAGCAGCGCAACAGCCGCGGCGACCGGGTGGTTTCCGCTCCCGAATTCTTTCGGGCGTGCGGGTTCGATGATGATGCCGAAGTGGTGCTCGAAGCCCACTGGGACGATCACGCAGCAGCCTTGATCGCCTCCGGATTGTAAACTAGGTTGGCATTTCGTAATTCAAATAGACAGACTTGGCAAAATTGACTATAGGTTGCTGTCAGAGGGAGAGCTGCGTTGAAAAGCAGACTCCGGGAGGAACGGCTTGGTGAAGATTGACCGCACCGACGACGACGTTAGGGCCGCTCTTGTTGCCGCCGAGGACGAGACGGCAACCCTCGCAGAGCGCGCCGAGATGCTGATGGAGATCGCATTGGGCCTCCAACAGCGGCCGAAAGATGTTGGCCAGCTCTACTCGGCGATCGACCTCTATGCGCGCGCTCTGGATATCTGCCCTGAGGACGAGCGCCTTCTTGCGGCGCGTATCCGCGCGCGCCAGGGCACCGCCTTGCTAGCGCTCCCCGGCGAAGGCGTGGAGCCGCTCGAGGTTGCCCGGACGGGATTCGAGGCAGCGATCTCAGTCCTTCGTGATTTTGGCCGCCCCGAAGAATTGGCGGAGGCAGAGATGAATCTTGGCCTCGCTATCCAAAATCTCGCTGGCCGCAACAGAGCTCGTATCACAGATGCGATCGCAGCATACCAGCGGGCGCTGCGAACCTTCGATAAGCATCGCTTCCCGAAGGAGTTCGCGATTCTACAGAACAATCTTGCGACCGCGTTTCTGTCGATGCCGTTCACCGACAGTCGCGCCAAGATGAGGGAAGCGCTCGCAGTCCAAGCCTTCGAGGAGGGGCTGAGGATCGTAAACCTGACCGATCATCCAACCGAATACGCGATGCTGCAAAACAATCTCGGTAACGCGCTCCAGTACAGTTCCTCCAGCCATATGATCGAGAACAACCTTCGTGCCCTTGACGCTTACGACGAGGCGCTGAAGGTGCGCACCCGCGCAACCATGCCGATCGAATACGCCAACACGCTCGCAAACAAAGCCAATTGCCTGCGTAACCTGCCCGACGCCCCACAACATCCAGAGAACGGTAACCGCGCTAATCTCATGGCGGCGCGCGAATACTATCTAGAGAGTCGGGAAATCTTCATTCGGGCTGGCGAAGTCGCGAAAGCACGCATTGTCGCGGAAGCCTGCGAGCAAATCGATCGCGAATTGCTCTCAGCGCCTCCAGCGCGCTCACGCGGGCCGGCGGACAGCCGCTCGCAACATCTCAACTGAACCGGAGTGAGGAGCTTTCACGTGACGGGAACAGAAGTAACAGCGGCGAGCGCTGTGGCCGCTCTGATTGTGGGCCTGGTCGCCTCCGGGATTGGTGGAGCGGGCGGCGGCGTGCTCACCGGTGGCAAGGCGATCGGCAATCAGCTGGCTGCTCTGATGGGCAGCTTCTACGGCCCTGTTGGTGTCATCCCGGGACTCATCGTCGGGCTGATCGCGCTCGCTTTCCTGAAGTGAGTTGCGATCATGTTGGAAATGGTAAAAAGCTCGATTGTCCTGTTTTTCCGGGGAAAGCTCTTCGCAGATCCGGCCAAGGTCTACCGTCAAACCGCCACCGGAGCGCTCGCAACGGCGGTGATCCTGTTCGGCCTCACCAAACTTGGCTTGCCGATAATCGCCTCAGCCGCCATTGCCGGACTGATCGGCGGAGCGGCACAGCCTTACCTCTTCAAGGATCTGCGCTATCGCTGAGGCTGGTACTGACATGAACGCCATTGATCTCATCTCCACACGTCGCGAGACCCTGGCCGGCTTCACCGGAGACATCGAACGGCTGGAGGCGGTCTTTGCCGACTGGGATGAGACGCAGCGCAGCGCGGTCGATGCCTATCGGCGCGCGATCGAAGATCTGCAGGGCGAAGCGTTCCGTCGTCTCGTGCGAGCCTTGAAATCGGACTCTGCAGCGCTGACAGCGATGAAGCAGGCGGTCTCGGACGAGATTGTCTACGCGGTATTGAGGCGTCACGACATCCTCAAGCCGAGCCTCAGCGAGCGGCTCGAAACGGCGCTCGACAGCGTGAGGCCGATCCTGGCTTCCCATGGCGGAGACGTCGAGCTCATCGCAGTGAGACCGCCGGCGATCGAAGTGCGCTTCACCGGCGCCTGCGACGGCTGTCCGGCGTCAGCGTTGACCTTCCACGCTGGCGTCAAGAAAGCTGTCGAAGAAGCCTGCCCGGAGATCACCGACATTCTGCAGGTCAAAGGCGCTAGCGGCAGCCAGCATGACAGCGTGCGCTTCGTCAGCCCGTTCGCGCTGGGCGCGGTCAACGGCTGGCATCTGGTATGTCGGCTGGACGAGATACCGCAGGGCGGCGTCATCACGCGGATCGTCGGCGAACAGAACGTCATCCTGTCGCGGCAGGGCGCGGTCGTATCCTGTTTCCAGAACGCCTGCGCTCATCTCGGTATGGAGATCGATGGAGGCGCAGTCGAGAATGGTATCATCACCTGCCCTTGGCACGGCTTCCAATATGACCTCGCGACTGGCGAATGCCTGACGGCACCGGAAGTTCAACTTCAATCCCATGCTGTCAAGGTCGTCGGCAATCGCGTCGAAGTGAGGCTGGCGACATGATGCGCGTCTCGCTCACCTCTAGTATTCAACATGCTGCCGCTCTCGCGCCGGCGCCTGCTCCGCTTCCGCTGCTGAATCCGGTGGGCGCCCGCATCGTACTCGGCGATCACCTCGCAGCGGACGGTCTTCCAGCACCGCTCTTACCGAGCCGCGCCACGCTCTTCGGCCCGCGCGGCGTGGCCTTCGCCAGCCGGCAGGGCCCCTTCTTTATCGCCGACACCGGGCACCATCGGCTCCTTGTCTGGCGGACCGTGCCCAACACGGACAATTCGCCGGCCGACCTCCTGATCGGCCAGCCCGACTTCAACGTGGAGGGACGCAACGCGGGGGGCAATGTGGGTCCAGCGACGCTCAACATGCCGAGCGGCATCGCCACAGATGGACGCGTCCTCGCAGTTGCAGATGCTTGGAACCATCGCATCCTCATCTGGTGCTCACTTCCTGAGGTCAACAATCAGCCAGCAGACATCGTGCTCGGTCAGGCCGATTTCAGCGGCGGACTCGCCAACCGCGGCTCGAGCAACGCCGGGCCGCATACGCTCAATTGGTGTTACGGCGTCACTATCGCGGACGGCCGCCTTTTCGTCGCCGACACTGGAAACCGCCGCGTTTTGATCTGGAACACGCTGCCGGGGGAAAATGGTCAGCCAGCTGACATGGTGCTTGGCCAGGCGGGAATGACGATCCATGACGACAACGCGGGCGCGGAAGCGAGTGCGGTCGGGATGCGCTGGCCGCACGCAATCGTCGTGGCAAATGGGCGCATCTTCGTCGCCGATGCCGGCAACAGCCGGATCATGGTGTGGAATGGTTTTCCCAATGCAGATGGCGCTCCAGCCAGCTTCGTGATTGGGCAGGCCGGTTTCGAAGCCGTCGATCACAATCGCGCTGCCTATGAACCGAGCGCGCACGCGCTCCAGATGCCGTATGGCATCACAGTGCACGACGACATGCTGGTTTGCGCCGACACGGGCAATTCTCGTCTCGTCGGCTTTCCCCTGCCGGGGCTCGCAATGGACGCGGCCGCCACAACGCTCACCGGCCAGCGTCGCTTCTCCGATAAGGGCGACAACCGCTGGCGGTTCGCGGCGCGCGACAGCCTGTGCTGGCCATTTGCCGTCACGGTCTGCGACGGGCTGGTCGCCGTCGCCGACACCGGCAATAACCGCGTGCTCCTGTGGGAGGCGGCAGTATGAGCACGCAGCCCGCCATCGCCAACGCCGCTGCTCTGGAAAGCGTCCAGATCAGGGTGCGCGGTCGCGTGCAGGGCGTCGGTTTCCGGCCGACCGTTTGGCGCCATGCCCGTGAAGTTGGCCTGGACGGTGAAGTGCTGAACGACGGAGAGGGAGTGCTCATCCGGGCCCGCGGCCAAGGGAAGGACATCGAGACGTTGGTCAGGCGCTTGCGCGACGAGGCACCGTTGCTCGCTGCGATCGAAGCGATCGAGGTCGAGCCCTTTACTGGAAGACTGGCGCCTGGGTTCCGCATCATCGAGAGCAACAGAAGTGAGGCCCGCACCGAGATTTCGCCCGACGCTGCCATCTGTCCCGCGTGTGCGGCTGAAGTGCTCGATCCGTTCGAGCGCCGCTTCCGCTACGCTTTCACCAACTGCACACATTGCGGCCCACGCTTCACCATCATCCGCTCGATCCCCTATGACCGCAGCGCCACGACAATGGCCGCCTTTCCCGTGTGCGCCGAATGCGCCGCCGAATATGGCGACCCGGCCAATCGGCGCTTCCACGCCGAGCCTATCGCCTGCCATGCCTGCGGCCCGAAAGCGCAGCTCGTCCGCTTCGATGGACGAGCCTTGACCTACGAGCAGCATTCGATGTTCGATGACGTCGATGCTGCAATGAGCTTGATCCAGAAAGGCGAAATCGTCGCCGTCAAGGCGCTCGGCGGCTACCAGCTCGCCTGCGATGCTACAAGGCTCGACACTGTCGAGCGGCTGCGGCTGCTTAAGCGGCGCGAGGTCAAGCCCTTCGCCCTCATGGCGCGCGACCTCGATGTGATCCGCCGATTCTGCGCCGTCAGCCCGGACGAGGAGGAAGCGTTGTGCTCGCCGGCAGCGCCGATCGTGCTCCTCGATGCGGCCGGTCCGGAACGCTTGCCTGAGGCTGTTGCTCCCGGAATGCGGATGCTCGGCTTCATGCTCCCCTCGACGCCGCTGCATGTGCTCATGTTCCGCCGCATGCCGCGCCCCGTGATCATGACCAGCGGCAACCTCTCGGACGAACCGCAAGCGATCGGCGACGCGGAGGCAGCGCGCAAGCTCGGGACCATCACCCCTTACGCCCTCGTTCACGACCGCGAAATCGCCAATCGCGTTGACGATTCCGTCATGCGCGTCATGGACGGGCGCATGCGTCTGTTACGCCGCGCGCGCGGCTACGCGCCGGCCTCCATTTCCCTGCCGAAGGGCTTCGAGGACTCGCCCGACATCCTCGCCTACGGCCCGGAGATGAAGGCGACTTTCTGTCTGGTAAAGGAAGGCCGGGCGGTGCTTTCCCAACATCAGGGCGATCTCCAGGACGCCGCGACCTGGGACGACTACAGGAAGAATCTCGCGCTCTTCCGGGATCTCTTCGCGCACGATCCGCAGGCGCTGGCCTGCGACATGCACCCGGAATACCTTTCCGCGAAGCTCGCGCGAAAACGTGCCAGTGAGGACAGTCTGGCGCTCATCGAGGTCCAGCATCACCACGCCCACATTGCCGCGTGTCTCACCGAGAACGCACGCGCGCTTGACGCGCCACGCGTGCTTGGCATCGCTCTCGACGGGTTGGGCTACGGCACGGACGACACAATCTGGGGTGGCGAATTCCTGTTGTGCGACTACCGCGGTTTCCAGCGTGTCGGCACCTTCCGGCCGGTGGCCATGGTAGGCGGTGCTGCCGCCTCGCGCGAGCCGTGGCGCAACCTTTACGCGCATCTGACCGCGCAGATGGGATGGGCCGCCTTCGCCATGAATTTTAGGCAGCTCCCATTGTTCGAGCGGCTGGCCGCCAAGCCTCGCGCGGTCTTGGACACGATGATCCACGATCACATCAATTCGCCTCTTGCTTCCTCCTGCGGCCGCCTTTTCGACGCGGTTGCGGCCGCGCTCGACGTCTGCTTCGAGCGCCAGGCCTATGAGGGCGAGGCCGCGGCGCGACTCGAGGCGATCGCATGTCCAAAGACGCTCGCAGAGGAAGACGACAGTCTCTGCTATCCGATGCCGATTCCCGTTCTTAAGGGATCTGGCCTCCCGTATATTGAGCCGCTTGCCATGTGGAACGCGATCCTAGGCGATCTGATCCTAGGCACGCCTCAACCGATCATTGCTGCGCGTTTTCACAAGGCGCTCGCCAGGTCCATTGTCACAATGGCAATCCAGCTGGCGCGGCGAGACGATGAAGACGCGCAGCCGCGTTTCGACACGGTGGCGCTGTCGGGTGGCTGCTTTCAAAACCGCATTCTTCTGGAACAGACGGTCCGTCGTCTCGAGGAAAAGAAATTCAAAGTTCTTACGCATGCCAAGGTGCCCGCCAACGACGGCGGGGTGGCTCTCGGCCAAGCAACCATCGCCGCCGCGCATCTCATCGATGCGGAACGAACACGGCGCAAGGGAGGAACATCATGTGCCTTGGAATTCCCGGACGGATCGTAAGGATCGACGACCCGACGCGAAAGCTCGCGACTGTCGAAGTCAGCGGCGTGCGGCGCCAAATCAACATCGCCTGCGTCATCGACGACGCGCACCCAGTGGAATCCTGTGTCGGCGACTGGGTTCTCGTCCATGTTGGCTTCGCCATGAGCCGTATCAGTGAAGAACAAGCGGCCGAGACCCTGAAAATCCTGACAGAACTCGGGGAGGCACAAGCCGAGATCGAGGCGATGCGCGAGACCGCAGTGCCCTAACCAGGGAGGACCAGATATGTCCAACGAAGGCGTACTGCGGGGCCTCTACCCCTTCCTTCACGGGACGGCGCAGAATCCCGAAAAGCTGAATGCCGCCCTTCTCCACTCGGTGGCGGGGAAGGCGCGCGACTCGCGAGAAACCAACGAGCGCTTCTTTGGTGACCAGTCTGAAGTTCTGGTCGCCGCTGCAGGAACACTGGCCAACGTCTATCGGCGGAACGGCAAGCTGTTCTCGATGGGCAATGGCGGCTCGAGCTGCGATGCGAGCCATGTCGCCGTCGAGTTTGTGCACCCTATCACGGCAGGGCGGCCGGCGCTCGCGGCCACCAATTTGGTGGCCGATCTCGCTATGATCTCGGCAGTCGGCAACGACCTAGGCTTCGATCATGTATTCGTTCGTCAGCTCGTGGCACATGCCCGCAAGGGCGATGCGCTGATCGGCATCTCGACAAGCGGGAACTCGCAAAACCTGATCGCCGCATTCGTCAAGGCCAAGGAACTCGGCGTTGCCACGATCGGGCTCACCGGCGGCGACGGCGGCAAGATGAAGTCATCCGGCGCGGTCGATCATTGTCTTGTCGTCCCGTCCACATCCATCCATCGCATTCAGGAATGTCACGTCGCCGCCTATCACATCCTGTGGGATCTGGTGCACACCCTGCTTGCGGACGAACGCGGCTCGGCGGCTAACAGGGAGGCCATGCAATGAAATTCGCCGACGAATTCCGTGACCGCGACAAGGCCAGGACGCTGGTCCGCGAAATCGAAACGCTGGCCGACCAGATCGAGACGACAAAGACGCGGCCGCTCCAACTCATGGAGGTGTGCGGCGGCCATACGCATTCGATCTTCCGCTATGGCCTGGAAGGCATGCTGCCTTCCTCGATCGAACTGGTGCACGGGCCTGGCTGCCCCGTCTGTGTGTTGCCCATGGGACGGGTCGATGATTGCGTCGCGATCGCCGAGCGGCCCGGCGTGATCTTCACCACCTTTGGCGACGCGATGCGCGTGCCCGGATCGAAGAAAAGCCTCATGCAGGCCAAGGCCGACGGGGCGGATGTGCGGATGGTCTATTCGCCCATGGACGCACTGGCTCTCGCGCGCAAGCATCCGGATCGCGAGGTGGTCTTCTTCGGGCTGGGCTTCGAGACCACTATGCCGTCAACCGCGCTGACTGTGCTGCAGGCCGAGGCCGATGGAATCGAGAATTTCTCGGTCTTCTGCAATCACATCACCATCGTTCCGACTATCAAGGCGATACTCGATAGCCCAGATCTTCACCTCGACGGGTTCCTCGGACCAGGCCATGTGTCAATGGTGATTGGCGCGGCGCCCTACGCATTCATCGCCGAGTTCTACAAGCGTCCAATGGTCATCGCTGGATTCGAACCCCTCGATATCTTGCAGTCGATCTGGATGCTCCTGAAACAGATCAGGGAGGGCCGTGCCGAGATCGAAAACCAGTACACGCGCATCGTTCCTGAAGCCGGGAACCATCCTGCGCTCGCCGCTGTTGCGGAGGTCTATGAACTGCGCGAGTTCTTCGAATGGCGTGGCCTCGGCTCGATTGACCATTCCGGCGTCAAAGTGCGTGATCAATACGCCCGCTTTGATGCAGAGCGGAAATTCGCTATCCCAAATGTCAAGATCGCCGACCCTAAATCCTGCCAATGCGGAGAAGTGCTCAAGGGCGTTTTGAAGCCTTGGCAGTGCAAGGTGTTCGGTACCCTCTGCACGCCGGAAACGCCGCTCGGCGCGCTAATGGTTTCCCCGGAAGGAGCCTGCTCGGCCTACTACCAGTATGGCGGGATTAAACGTAGCAACACTCCCGAGAAAGAGGCCGTAGTGTCATGAACCTTCTGGACCTGCCCCCGCGGCGCTCGCTCGGCCGAGTCCATGTGCCAGCCGTCACACTGGCGCATGGCGGCGGCGGCAAGGCCATGAAGGATCTGATCGACGACGTCTTCGTCAGCGCCTTCTGCAATGCCAAGGCGCCGGATGTACTGGAGGATCAGGCGCGGCTCGACCTCGCGGCGCTTGCCCGCTATGGCGACCGGCTCGCCTTCACCACGGACTCCTTCGTCGTCGATCCGCTGTTCTTCCCCGGGGGCGATATCGGCAAGCTCGCGGTCTGCGGCACGATCAACGATCTGGCCGTCGGCGGCGCCAAGCCGCTTTATCTGTCCTGCGCCGTCGTCATCGAGGAAGGAATGCCGCTCGATGCTTTGCGCGGGATTGCGAATTCCATGGCTGAAGCGGCGAGAATGGCTGGTGTGCGGATCGTGACCGGCGATACCAAAGTCGTCCAGCGGGGCGCCTGCGACAAGCTCTTTATCACAACGACCGGCATCGGCGTGATCCCGCCCCAGATTGACCTCGGCATTCACCAGATCAAACCCGGAGATGGCATACTGGTGAACGGACTGCTCGGCGACCACGGCGCAGCGATCCTCGCGGCCCGAGGCGATCTTGCGCTGGAGACTGAAGTCGCCAGCGACTGCGCCGCCCTACACGGGCTGATCGAGGCCCTTCTACGAGCGGCGCCTGGAACACGCTGCATCCGCGACGCCACCCGCGGCGGCCTCGCCACGGTGCTCAATGAGATGGCGGAGGCCTCCGCGCTGTCGATCGAAATCGACGAGTCGGCGACGCCGCTGCGTGAAGAGGTGCGCGGCTTCTGCGAGATTCTCGGGCTTGATCCTCTCTATCTCGCCAACGAGGGCAAGGTGGTCATCGCTGTGCCGCCTGCCGAGATCGAAGCCGCGCTTGCGGCAATGCGCGCCCATCCGCTTGGCGCGGGAGCAGCCCTGATCGGCCATGCCAGCGGGGGAATTCCAGCGCGCGTCACCATGCAGACTGTCTTCGGCGGGAAGCGCATCGTCGATATGCTGATTGGTGAACAGCTTCCACGCATCTGTTGAGAACGGGGTCCGATGCACGAACTCGGGATTACACGCAACATCGTGAAGATCGTCGAGGAGGCGGCGAAGGGACGGCGCGTCAAGCGCGTGACGCTCGATGTCGGGCAGTTCTCCGGAGTGATGCCCGACGCGATCCTGTTCTGCTTCGACATCGTCGCTAAGGGTACGCTGCTCGACGGCGCGCTGCTCGACATCCAGAAAATAGCCGGTCTCGCACGCTGCCGGTCTTGCGGCGAGGCGTTCAAGACCACATCCCTCTACCAGGCTTGCGCCTGCGGCTCGCGCGCCATCGACCGACTTGCTGGGGAAGAACTGAAGATCCGGGAAATGGAAATCGAGGAGGCTGCCTGATGTGCGGAACCTGTGGCTGCGGCTCCAAGGCCGAAACCCGACTCCTCAACCTGCAGACAGGTGAGGAGACCACTCTCGACGATGAGCGCCCTCACATGCATGCGCATGGCGATGACATGGTGCATCGGCATGGTCATGACCACAGGCACGACCATGGCGACGGCCATGTCCATGATCATGAACATCCGCACGGCCATGTCCATGATCATATTCATGGCCATGAGCACGGGCACGATCATCGTTCGGAGCATGCGCATGAGCATCACCACCATGACGATCACGCCCATGACGACGTGGAGTTGCACGGTCACGACCATCCGCACGACCATGATCACCCGCACAGCCATGGCCATTCCTCGGTCATCGAACTCGAGACCCGGATCCTGGCCAAGAACGACGCGCTCGCGGCCAGGAACCGTGGCTGGTTCGCCGGCCGCGAAATCCTGGCGTTGAACCTTGTTTCCTCGCCAGGCTCCGGCAAGACGACGCTGCTCGAGCGCACCATCCGCGACCTCAAGGACAAGATCCCGATCGCGGTCATTGAGGGCGATCAGGCGACCACCAATGACGGTGAGCGTATCCGCGCCGCGGGCGCTGCTGCTGTCCAGGTCAACACCGGCGCCGGCTGCCATCTCGAAGCCGACATGGTGGCCAAGGGGCTCGCCGAGCTGAAGCCGGCCTTCGGCTCCGTCGTCATAATCGAGAATGTCGGCAACCTCGTCTGCCCGGCGATGTTCGATCTCGGCGAGCACGCCAAGGTGGTCATCCTCTCGGTCACCGAGGGTGACGACAAGCCGCTGAAGTATCCGCACATGTTCAGGGCTGCAGAGATCATGGTCATCAACAAGATCGATCTTTTGCCGCATGTCGATTTCGACGTGGATATCGCTAACGCCAATGCGCGCCAGGTCAATCCGGAGATCGTCACGTTCAGCGTGTCGGCTCGGACGGGAGAGGGACTCGGCGGCTGGTACGACTGGCTCGGCACCCAGGCGTCGCAAGCATGGCTTTGAATGAATTCGCTCCGTGGGGGCGATAAGCGGTCATGGCTCGGGCCGCCGCATCTGGTCATGCAACTGAGCATCTTTTGGAGGAGTTAGACATGAAATCGACCCTTAAACCTGCCCTTCTGGGGCTCGCTATCGCTGGACTTCCAGTTACCGCTTTCGCGCATGTCGGCGTCGGCGACACCCATGGCTTCATGCACGGCTTCGGCCACCCGGTCAGTGGCATCGACCACATTTTGGCGACGGTGGCGGTCGGCATGTTCGCAGCCTATCTCGGGGGCCGCGCGCTGTGGCTGGTGCCGACAACCTTCGTGCTGATGATGGGTGTGGGCGGCGTGCTCGGCATCACTGGCGTGCCGTTGCTATATGTGGAGCTCGGCATCGCGGTTTCCGTCATCGTGCTTGGCTTGGCTGTTGCGATGCAATGGAGCCTACCGACGATCGCTGCGATGGGATTGGTTGGCTTCTTCGCCATATTCCACGGCCATGCGCACGGCGCCGAGATGCCGGTTGACGCATCCGGTTTCGAGTATGCGATGGGCTTCATGCTGGCGACCGCCTTGTTGCACGTCGTCGGTATCGGCATCGCACTTGGCATCGGCAGGATCGGCGCACGAACGTCTCGTGTCGCGCTTCGGACCAGCGGCAGCATTATAGCGCTTGCCGGCATCGGTATCCTGACGAGCTATCTTTGATCGTTTCGAACGCACAGGCGAGATGATCTCGCCTGTGCGTTCGACCGGAACTGTTTCGCTGACCAGCGCACGTTACGACGCTGCCAGTCGGCCAGCGGTGGGAGCTTCGCGACTCCACCCTAAAGCGCGATGCGATTAGGATGAATCGTCATCGCGCTTTAGGTTGTTGTCTAAGCATGATCTTTTCGGAAAACCGCGGCGTACTTTTCCGGATCATGCTTTAGCCGCTAGGTGCGATGGCCACCCCAGCCCAGGGTCCGGACCCATAAACAGGATTCCCATGGCGGCTCGGATGTGATTCAGGCTCTGCAACAGCAGGAGCGTGGATTTGAGCGAATTCTGGTTGAGTGAAGAGCAGTTCGAGCGGCTTCGGCCGCTGCTGCCGAGCAAGGTGCGCGGCGTTGCCCGGGTTGATGATCGGCGGGTGATCAGCGGCATCATCCATGTCGTGACGTCGGGCGGTCGCTGGGTCGATGCGCCGGCCTGCTACGAACCGAGGAAGACGCTCTACAACCGGTTCGTGCGCTGGGCGGCGAAGGGCGTGTGGCAGGAGCTGTTCGTGACGCTGGCAGCGGCGGGCGGACCACCGGCCGAGGTTCTGATCGACAGCACGCACATGAAGGCGCACCGCTCGGCGGGCGGCGGAAAGGGGGGCGCTCGTCCAGGCGATCGGGATCAGCCGGGGCGGCCGCAACAGCAAGCTCCACGCCCTCACCGACGGCGAAGGCCGGCCGCTCCGCTTCCTGCTGACCGGCGGCCAGGTCGCCGATTGCCGTGCGGTCGATGTCCTGTTGAACGATCTTGCGGCCGGGACCATCGTGCTCGGCGACAAGGCCTATGACAGCAACGCCATCCGCGACCTGATCGAACGCCAGGGCGCGGTGCCGAATATCCCGTCCAAGGCCAACCGACGCTGGAAAAGCTGCTTCTCCAAGACGCTCTACAAAGGGCGCAATGCCGTCGAGCGCATGTTCGGCCGTCTCAAGGATTATCGCCGCATCGCCACGCGCTACGACAAACTCGCCACCAACTTCCTCGGCGCAATCTACCTCGCCGCCGCCGTCACGTGGTGGTTATGAGTCCCGACCCTTAAACCCAGGCAAGCCGGAATTGGAGGCATTGAGGACGAGGCCGGCCGTGCTGAGCTGCTCACCTTCCACCCCAGAATCCGCCGGCGAAGGCATCGATCACGAAGGCGACGTAAACGAAGCCGGCCCGAGTATGCGCGTAGGTGAAGTCGACCACCAACAGCGAGCGTTGGGGCGATTGATGCAGGTCTTCCGGTTGAGGATTTGACCGGGAGCGGCTACGAGGGGCACCCATGACAGCGTGCGCCGCTTTGTCCAAGCCAACGCGCCGCGTCCTTCCACCTATGGTAGGGCTATGGCGTAAACGTAGTGATCATCACTATCTGGCGCGGCCCGCCAAACGCCGCCGATTGCTCTCGATCGTGCAATATTGCCGCCGATCGCCGCATGGCCACCAAACGATGCTGAGAACTCTTACTCACCCTTTGGAAGCTGAATGTTCGTTCATCTTTCGCGAAGGAGGCAAAGTAGCCTGCGCTGGAAGCTTTGCGGTCATTCTCTCAAGCTGATTTGTGGGCGCAAGTCCACCTTGGTAGTGGCCTAAGACGAATGCTATGCGAGCAAGTCCTCGAGGTTGGCCTTCAAGCTAGCCGCGCGCTCAGGATAGGTGGCAAGGGACTCAACTGTTGCCTCAGAGAACGCGCCCCCTGGAACCTTATTCTTCAATTGTTTGAAAATGAACTTTCCCTTGGCGCCCTTTAGCGGGCGTGCTTGAAAAGCGGTCCATACCTCATCATTCGTGGGGCTACCGCCGGCCTTATGCAATTCCTCATTGTGTGCTGCACGCTGGCTAGCGAACTGGTCCTCTATCTCCCTTTGATGCTGGTTTGAAATTTCTGTCAGCCAGTTTTCGCATGTGTGTATCGGCTGGCCAGTCAGTACGGACAGGAATCCTGGATCACAGAATTCGGCTTCAAGGTCGGATTGGTCAGTAAACCATAGGCGAATGCCGTCACTGGCATAAGAATCTTTCAACTTCGCAACCTCGTCGTCGGTCAGCGAATCTCGATCCCGATGTACGAGCACCTTGAACTTATGTCCGAGAGATGATCTGAGTTCCTGTGCTTCCGTCTTTGTCAAAAGATGTTTGTAGCCTCTGCCTGGAAGTACTGTGACCGCCCGCTCAAGTTCCGGCCATTGGCGAATTAGCTTTTTAAGCAGATCATTTTTCGCGTCCTCGCTGACCACAATGACCTTTTTCCCGAAAGCGCCCCAGCCCAGAGCCAGCTCGACGATTGTTCGGTCGTCGGTTTTTTTCTCGCCATCCGCCAGCCAGACGACGTTGGTGCCCGCTGGCCCACCACGCACTATGAACGGGGAATGGGTGGTCATGATAATCTTGATGCCTTGTGCACCTGCAATCTGCAGCAGGCTTTGTGCCAACTTCTCTTGGACGCTCGGGTGCAGATGAATGTCCGGCTCGTCTACCAACAGGATCTTTGGTTTAAATAGCAAAATATAGCAAAAAATCTGTATAAGCTGGAGATATCCCGTGCCGAGTAGCTCAAGTGGCATTGACCGTCCATCGATTTCCGCCTCAGCGTGGATGTCAAAGTCGGTCGCCTCATCAAATTTTACTCTCAGCTTCACCGATCCTAGGAGCGGATCAAGCCACGTTTCAATTTGAGCCAAGTCTCCAGGCGAGAGAAGATCGAGAGCGTTCCGGAGATACACATTGGAGTCGCCGAAGGAGCAAGCCTTTAGCACGACCCGCTTCGAGTTCTTTTGCTCCACGTTTGGAATGCCTGATATTCCGGGAATAAAGCCGCTAAAAAAGGTCTCAGGGCCGCGAAATTGCGTTCGTACCGATTCTGGAAGCTCCCCCTGCACCGATATCCCGGCATTTCGTGCCGAGCGCATCTCTAACTCTGCTGTTACTTCCTCTCCATCGTTGTTCTGAAACTTAAAGGAGACTTTCGATGAGGGGCTATTCGAGCGATTGCCCCAGTCAGCGCCGTGACCCATTCGCCAATATTCATCAGATGGAAGATAGTCGAGATCGCTTACTCGGACCATTGCTGTTGAACCCGCACGTATGCGGTCTGCTTGACGCATTAGACAAGAAGCTAAATGCAAAGCTTGCAATATCGATGACTTTCCGCTTCCGTTTGATCCTACGAGTATATTCAAATCGGCAAGGGGCAATTCGATTGTATCGATGCGCTTGAATTTTTCGATTGTTATCGAATGGAGTCTCACCTATTCCCCCAATACCTATATTCCCGATATGGTTGCATAGCACGGCAGCTACCCCTTAGTCATCCCCAAAGCCGCCAGTTCGCTGCCCTGCCCAATTGTAGCCATTCGCGTCGTTAAATTTGTAGGGCTATAGCGTGGACGTAGTCCTTCACATTGTTGGCTTCGGCCCGCCAACCCACCGCCGATTGCTCTCGATCGTGTAATATTGCCGCCGATCGCCGCACGCCCGTCAGGCGGCATGGAAGCCCGGCGCTTCTTCGCTGCAGCTCGGTAGATCCCGATCGGGCTTGCAAACGGCTTCAGAGCAATGGAGGCGGCAATCGACCAGGTATCGGTCATGCCAATCCACCACCACACGCCTCGGTTGCGAACGCTGAAAGTGGCGCGGCTGTGACCGGCCCACCAAGGCGACCGGCCCCAGCCTTTGCTGCCGTCACAGGTTTTCGCCGTGGAACACCGCAAGCCGCGCCATGGCTTGATCGACGCAATCCGGCTTGTCATAGAGGTCGTAGTGCGTCGCTCCCGGCACGACAAAGATGTCCTTCTTCTCGGATCGCGCCTTGTCGAACAGCTCGAATCCGTCGCGATAGGACCTGAACAAGCCCGTCTGGCCGCCGCCGATGATCACCTGCAACGGCTGGGTCAGTAGCCGATCGGCGAGATGGAAGGCGTCCCGGCAGCGCCCTCCCTCATGCGGGAACGTAGGCTAGCCTCACCACATCCTCGCCGATCCGATTATGCGTCACCAGGCGCAGCGGCGGCCGGGCGGCGGCGAAATAGGGTGTGCCGCGGCCGAGCACGACGGGATGCAGGTAGATCCGGTATTCGTCGATCAGGCCAAGGGCGGTCAGGCTCTTCGCCAGGTCCGGGCCGGCCACCTCGATCTCGCCGTCGCGCTCGGCCTTCAGCGCCCGGATCGCGCCCTCGAGATCGTTGCCGACGAGCGTCGCATTGGGGCCGACCGCCGCCAGCGAACGCGAGACGACCCATTTCGGCTGTTTCCGCCAGGCCGCGGCGAAGGCCTGTTCCGGCGCGTCCCATTCGGGATGGTCGTCGTCCCAGTAGCGCATGATCTCGTACATCCGGCGGCCGTAGAGACTGCCCGCCTGACCTTCGGCCTCCGCGATGAAGTGGCGGAACAGCGTCGGGCTCGGCCCGAACGCCGTATGGTCGACGTAGCCGTCCAGCGACTGGTTCATTCCGAACACGAGCCTGGCCATGCCTCTTCTCTCCCTCGCAGGATACATCCGCAGATCCGATTGCGTTACGCAATCGGTTTCAGGCTAGGCCGAACCGCTCTTGTCTTGCAACTGGTTTTTGGGGCCGGGCATCGACCTGCCTCCGGGCCTGGCCCAACCATATGCTGCAGCGAAGTGCCAAACCCGAACGGCCGGCGCTTCGCGTCACCAGGTAATGACCCAGCCTGGCGTATAGGGGCTCGAGCCGATCTCGACATTCGCCCCGTATTTGGCGTGGAGCGCGGTCCAGTCCGATGTCGTCGTGCGCTGGCCGTTGCCGCTGAAGCCGATCGCGTCGCGGCGCATGGTGAAGTCGGATCGGCCCTGCACCAGCCGCGGGTCGGTTTCGGCTGCGATCGTCATGCGGCCCTCGCGTGCAGCTGCGAGCTGTTCTTCGTAGCCGGCTATGATTCCTGGCCAGGTCTCTTCCTTAAGCGAGCCGTCGGCGACGCCCTGCTTCATCCGCGCAATGCTTTCGGGATAGCTGTCGAGAATGACCTGGACGCGCCGCGCGAGCGCATCGTCGAGGCTTTTCGGCATGGCCTCGTAGAGGCCCTGCAGGCCGCGCACGATTTCGTAGACGTTCGTCTCGCGCTCGCTCAGCTGCGCGCGCTGGCCGTCGTCGAGCGCGGGCATGGCCGGCAGCCTGCCGTCGCGCACCAGGGCGCGGACCTGATCGTCGGTCCGGCCATCGGCCGCAGCGCCGAATTCGGATGATCCGGCCATGGATCGGATGAAGTCGAGCGTCTGGTCGCCGGCCGCAGCGGAGGCTTTCGCCGGCTCGAAGCTCGGCGCTTGCGACGGACCGGCGGCGGGGGGCCTGCCCCGGCCCGTTGAATCCTTGATGGCGCGCATCAGGCGTTCGAGCGTGTCGGCGGTCGCCTGCTCGACCTTCTGGCGGGCGAGCAAGGCCTTTGCGCGGTCGGAAAGGTCGACGCGATCGGCGAGCGTGCGGCTGAGCGCCGGTGAGCCGGGCGTCGTCCTGGCCTGGCCCGGCAGGTCGGACGGCGTGCTGGCGCCGTCGCCCGCAGCGGAGCGCGCGAGAAGAAACGAGGCATCATTGATCGATGGGCCTGTCGCGGCTGCGCGCGTCATGGGGCAGTCCTTTTGTCGGAGACCGTCGATGTCACGCAAACGCATGTTCGATCGTGGCATGCCGGCGCGACGATCGGACACTCGACCATGACCTCCAAATGGTGAATCTTCCGTCATCACGCCTGACGGTTGCAAGGCGGGCCGCCGCGCAGGCGCGGCCTTCCGCGCTCAGCATGTCCCGGGAGGGAAACACGTCATCATGAGCACTGCGAGCGATGCCCGTTTCTGGGACCGGACGTCACGGAAATATGCCAGGGGCGCGATCGCCGATCAGGCCGGCTACGACCGCACGCTGGACCGGACCCGCGCCCTGCTGAAGCCGGCCGACAGGGTCCTGGAGCTCGGCTGCGGAACCGGCACGACCGCCCTGCTCCTCGCGGCCGGCGTCGACCGCTATCTCGCAACGGATATTTCCGCAGGCATGATCGCGATTGCCGTCGAGAAACAGGCCTTAAACCCCGTGCCGGGCCTCACCTTCCGCGCGGCGACGGCGGATGCGCTCGGCGCCGGCGTGGAGCCCCACGACGCCGTTCTCGGCTTCAACTACCTGCACCTCGTCCGCGATCTCGCCGGCACGCTCGGCATCATCCACGGCCTTCTTCCCGCCGGCGGCCTGTTCATCTCCAAGACCCCCTGCGTCGGCGAGATGAACCCGCTCATCCGGCTCGCCTTGCCCTTGATGCGCGCCTTCGGCCTTGCGCCCTATGCCGGGGTCTTCCGGGTGGAGCAGTTGAAGCGGCATATCGCGGCCGCCGGTTTCGACATCCTTGCCTGCGAGAACCATGCCTCGAAGGGCGACGACAAGCGCCCCTATATCGTCGCCCGCAGGCGCTGACCGGCCCGCCCTATTCGCCCGGCGCCGGCGCCTTGGCCCGATAAGGCAGCGCGAACATGACCAGGCCGGTGAACAGCATGAGGAACAGCGGCGGCAGCGGCGCATAGACGATGAAGGCCGGCGGCGTGCCGAAGGCCATTGCAGCGAAATTGGCGATGACGGTGATCGTGAAGACGATGGCGAGCCAGCGATGGCTCTGCCGGATCCATCCCGTGACGTTCAATGCGGCCTCCTGTCGAACGCGCCGGCGCCCGCCAAGGGATGCCGGCCGCAAATTCATAGCTCAATGGTTATTGTTTTTCGTATAGCCAAATCGTTATGCGTGTCAAGCGGACGGCATTTTGCGAAAATGCCCATTCTGACCAAGCTTCATCGCGTGGGTGGGCTCGCAAGACAGAACGATATTGATCACTTGCGAGAGATGCGTCGGTGAACCGGAGTCCGGTCAGCCGCGCAGGTCGAGTTCCCTGAGCGGCGTTCCGCCGTCGATGAAAAGCCGGCCGTCCGGGACGAGCGCGGCGGCCATCCTGGCGCGCGCACGACGGCCGGCTTCCGGATGGCGGCCGTCGAGCGCGCCCACCCTGACGGCGATGGCAAGATCATAGGGTGCTTCACCGGGCGCCAGCACGAAATCCTCGGCGGCGACCTGGCGCAGGCCGAGGAGGCCGGCGCCGATCTCGGCGCGGCACAGGACGCCGGCCTGCGCGATGGCCTTGGCGGAGCGGTCGATGGCAAGCACATGGCCCGGCCGGCCGCCGGCGGATGCAGCCAGACGCCGCGCGATCGCCCGCGCCATGGCGCCCGGGCCGCAGCCGATCTCGATCACCCTGAGGCCGGGCGCGAGCGGCAGGGCATCGACGATCGCCTGCAGCCGCTCGGACAGGCCTTCCGCCATGGTCCCCTCCCCGCCGCGCGATCCTGTCGCGCGGCGGGTGGCAGCGTCAATACCCGCATCATCAGGCTAGGCCTGATGCGGTTCCGGATGCGGGAGCGACGCTGCCGGGGGCACCGCGGGAGCCGGGGCGGCGGTTTCCCCAGGCTCGCGGTGGTCTCGGGCCATCAGCACGTAGAAGGTCGGCAGGACGAACAGGGTGAAGAGCGTGCCGACCAGCATGCCCATCACCACGACGATGCCGATGGCGAAGCGGCTCGCCGCGCCCGCGCCGCCGGCGAACAGCAGCGGCACGAGGCCTGCGACCATGGCCGCGGTGGTCATCAGGATCGGTCGCATGCGCACCATGGCCGATTGGAGGATCGCCTCACGGCGCTCCCGGCCCTCGCTGCGCTGGATCTCGTTGGCGAAGGCCACCATCAGGATGCCGTGCTTGGAAATGAGACCGATCAGGGTGACGAGGCCGATCTGCGTGTAGATGTTGAGCGTCGCGTAGCCGAGATAGAGCGGCAGCAGCGCGCCGCAGATGGCGAGCGGCACGGTGACCAGGATCACCAGCGGATCGCGGAAGCTCTCGTACTGGGCGGCCAGCACCAGGAAGATGACGATCAGGGCAAAACCGAAGGTGACGGTCAGCCGATTGCCCTCCTGGACGTATTGGCGGGAGTCGGCGAGCCAGTCGACGCTGACCCCGGGGGCGAGCGGCTGGGCGGCCATGAACTCGACCGCCTGGCCCATGGTGACGCCGGGCTTCAGCACCGCCGAGAGCGTCACCGCATTCATCTGGTTGAACTGCGGCAGCCGATTGGCGGCGGCGCGCATGTCGACGCGCATCACCGTGGACAGCGGCACCATCGCGCCCGAGCGGGTGCGCAGATAGTAGCGGCCGAGATTGTCGGGGGTCAGCCGGTCCTCCTCGCGCACCTGCGGGATCACGTCGTAGGACCGTTCGTGATAGTTGAAGCGGTTGACGTAGTTCTCGCCGACCAGCACGGCCAGCGTGTCGGCCACCGCCTGCATGGTGACGCCGATCTCGCCCGCCTTCGCGGCGTCGATCTCGATCCGCGCCGAGGGGCTGTCGAAGGCGAGATTGCTGTCGACGAAGACGAACAGGCCGCTTCTCCAGGCCGCTGCCTTGAGCTGCTCCATATCGTTGTGGAGGCCCTGGAAGTCGCCGGGCGAGCGGAGCACCATCTGGAACGGCAGGCCGTCGCTGCCGGCCGGCAGCGCCGCCGGCTGGAACGGCGTGACATAGGCGCCGTGGATGCCATTCGCCATGCCGTAGAGCTGGCCCTGGATGGCGTCGGCCGAGCGCCGGCGCTTGTCCCAGTCGGTCAGCACGATGCCGCCGAAGGCATTGTTCTGCCCGTCGGTGCCGTCGACGAACCAGCTGCCGGCAAATTCCGGTAGAGTCTGGAAGAAGCGGTCGACGGCGAGCGTCGCCCGGGTCGTGTAGTCGACGCTCGCATATTGCGGCGCCCGGGCGGCGACGAAGACGTAGCCCTGGTCCTCCTGCGGGGCGAGCTCGCGCCGGCTGCCGAGGAACAGGACGGCGATGGCGGCGACCATGGCGAAGGCGACGAGCAGGACGGCCGGGCGGCGGTCGAGCGTTGCCGCCAGCAGCCGGCCGTAGCCGGCGGACCAGGCGGCGAAGCGGCGCTCGACCATCTTGGCGAACCACCCCTCCGCGACCTGCCGGCTGAGCAGTTTCGAGCTCATCATCGGCGACAGGGTCAGCGCGATCACGCCGGAGACCACCACCGAACCGGCCAGGGTGAAGGCGAATTCCTTGAACAGGCCACCGGTGAGGCCACCCATGAGGCCGATCGGCGCATAGACCGCTGCGAGCGTGATGGTCATGGCGACGACCGGGCCGACGATCTCGCGGGCGCCGGCGAGCGCCGCATCGACGGGACCCGCGCCCTCCTCGATGTGGCGGTGGATGTTCTCGACCACCACGATGGCGTCATCGACCACCAGGCCGATGGCGAGGACCATGGCGAGCAGGGTCATCAGGTTGAGCGAGAAGCCGAAGGCGAGCATCAGCGCCGCGGTGCCGAGCAGCGACAGGGGGATGGTGACGACCGGGATCACCACGGCGCGCAGCGAGCCGAGGAAGAGGAAGATGACGAGGACGACGATCACCACCGCTTCGATCAGCGTGTGCTCCACCTCGCTGATGGAGGCGTGGACGAAATGGGCGACGTCGAACGAGCTCTTGATGGCGAGGCCCGGCGGTGCGGCGGCCTGCAGGCGCGGCATCAGCGTCCTGACGGCGGCGACAATGTCGAGCGGGTTGCCGTCGGGCGTCGGCGAAATGCCCATGATCACTGCCTGGCCGCCGGCGTCGCGGCCGCTGCTGTCGTAGTTCTGGCCGCCGATCTCGAGGGTTGCCACATCGCCGAGGCGGACGAGGCCGTCGGAGCCGGTCTTCACGACCAGGGCGCGGAAACCGCCGATGTCGGTGACGTCGGTCGCCGCGGTGATGTTGGTGACCGTGCCGCCGCCGCGCAGCTGGCCGGGCGCGGCCTGGACGTTGTTGGCCCGGAGCGCCGCGGCGATATCGCCGGCGGTCAGGCCGCGCGCGGCGAGCTTGG
Organism: bacterium YEK0313; assembly: GCA_000751295.2. Lineage (NCBI taxonomy): Bacteria > bacterium YEK0313. Next base: position 3,353,783 of record CCMO02000001.1, on the reverse strand, counting down.
CCGGGTCGAGCCAGATGCGCATGGCGAGCTGGCGGGAGCCGAAGAGATCGGTCGAGGCGACGCCGGGAATGGAGGTGATCAGAGGCTGAACGACGCGGGTCGCGAAATCGGTGATCTGCGGAACGGTCAGCGTGTCGCTCTTGAAGGCGAGATATTGCACCGCCGAGGCGCCGTCGGTGATCTTGGAGATGACCGGGTCGAAGGCGCCCTGGGGCAGCCGGTAGCGGACCTGCTGCACCTTGGCGAGGATCTCGGTCATGGCCCGGTCGGCATCGGCGTTGAGCACGAGCTTGGCTTTGATCCGGCTCTTGCCCATGGTCGAGGTCGAGGTCAGATATTCGATGCCGCTGGCGGTGGCGATGGCCTGGGCGATGGGTGTCGTCACGAAACCCTGCATCACCTCCTGCGTGGCGCCGGGAAAGGTGGTGTCGACGACGATCGTCGCGCTTTCGAGCCGCGGATATTGCCGGATCGGCAGCGACAGCAGGGCGGCGGCGCCGACCAGCAGGATCAGGAGGCTGACGACAGCCGACAACACCGGCCGGCGGATGAAGAGATCGGTGAAGGCCATGGTGCCGCTCCGTTCAGCGCCGCGACACGGCGGAGCCGGCGGCGGTCACGGCCGCGCCCGGCTGCACGCGCAACTGGCCCATGGTGATCACAACGTCGCCGGGCGCGAGGCCGTGCTCGATGAGAACGTCATTGCCCACCCTGCGGCCGATCGTGACCGGCACCACGGCGGCCTTGCCGTCGCGAATGAGATAGGCGCTGTCGCCCGAGGCGCTGGTCACGGCGGCGGTGGCGGGCACCAGGATAGCATCCGGCCGCGGCGGCAGCTCGATATTGGCGGTGACATAGAGGCCCGGCCTCAACATGCCGTCGGGATTGTCGAGCGTCGCCTGGACGGTGACGTTGCGGGTGTCGCTGCCCACCACCGGCTCGACCGCGTTGATCCGCGCCTCGAAGGTGAAGCCGGGATAGGCGTCGGTGCGCACGAAGACCCGGCCGCCGACGGTCAGCCGCGCCAGCTCCTGCTGGGGCACGGTGACATTGACATGGAGCCGGTCGAGCGCAGTGAGCGTGGCGATCGGCTGGCCGGCATTGACATATTGGCCGAGATTGACGCGGCGCAGGCCAAGCCGGCCGGCGAACGGCGCCTGGATGGTGCGCTGCGCGATGCGGGCGTCGATCTGCTGCACGGCCGCCTCCGCCTGCGCGACCTCGGCGACCCGTTGATCCAGCATCTGGCGCGACTCGGCGCCGCGCGGCTCGAGCGCGCGCGAGCGGTCGAGCTGCAGCCGGGCGAACTGCGCCCTGGCGACGGCCGCCGCGCGGTCGGCGCGTTCGGGAGCGTCGTAGAGCTCGACCAGCGGCGCGCCCGCGGCGACCTCGGCGCCGGCCTCGAACCGGATGGCGACGATCCGGCCGGCGACTTCGGGCGCGAGCGTCACCTCGCGGATGGCGGCAAGCGAGCCGATCGCTTCGATCGTCTGCGGCAGCGCGGCGGGCTTCACCACCAGCGCGGCCACCTCGACCGGCGGCGGCGCATAGCCGCCGACCGCGGCGGAGAGCCGCGCATTGCGCCAGGCGAAAACGCCCGAGAACGCTCCGGCCAGGACGACCGCCGTCACCACCAGCGGCACGAGGCGGCGCGGAGGGTGCGCGGAGGGAATCGGACGGACTTCAGACGGCGCGGACATGTCGGCTCCCAGAGGCGGCCCCGCACGACAGGCGCGGGGGGCTCGCGAACCGAGCCGACGTGCTGGATAGAACCTCAACTATAGTTGAGGTCAAGCCGTCTTTAGGCGAAGCGTGCCGGGTGTGGTCGCGGCGAGGCGCCGCGTTGCCGAGGCCGGCCATCGCGGCTCGTCGGACTGTCATCCTCGTCTCCCCATCGGATCTCAGGGACGAGACGACGCGATGCGGCAGCTGTGACATGCCGCCGCCTGTTTTCCGGCGATGCCGGCGCCGGCCCGGCCAATCTCACGATGCGGGGACGGCCGAAGCGTCCAGCAGCAGGATGCTGGCCTTGGCGACCTGCCAGCGCAGGTCCCTGAGCGGGCGATAGAGCTCGGAATGATACCAGGCCAGAGCCTGCTCGCGCGTCGGGAATTCCAGCACGACCATGCGATCGCAGGTCGCTGTCCCCTCGATCACCTCGATATTGCCGGTGCGCACGACGTATCGGCCGCCGAAGGCTTCGACCGTTGCAGGCGCGGCCCGCATGTATTCGACCATCCGTTCCGGCTCGGCAATATCGACCCGTGAGACGATAAAGACTGCCATGGCGTGTTCCTCTCTTGTTATGTCTATACAAGAAAGTGAGCCATAGGGCGGGGTCGAAGGCAAGAGGCCGCGGTCGGGCGCGCGCCGTCGTGCGATGCCGTTCGCGGTCTTCCGGGGGGCGTATCGGCGTGAAAAGGTCCCGCCCTAAAGCCACATTGGGACGATCGACAGGACGAGCAAGGTGGCGAGCAGGCCGTTGGCCACGCGCCATTGCCGTTCGGTTGCCATGAGGCGGGCAAGGGCAAGGCCCGCCGCACACCAGAGCGAAAGAGCCGCGATCGCCGACAGGCCGAAGACGAGGCCGAGAATGGCGCCGAGTGCGAGCGGATCGTCGGCGAGGCCGGAGAAGGATCCGGCCGCGCCCAAGGTCACCGCCCAGGCCTTGGGATTGTACCAGACCAGCAAGGCGCCGCCGGCAAAGCTGCGCGGCCGAGCGATGCCGCCGTCGATCTGCGGGGGGCCGCTGGCGGCGAGCCGCCAGGCCAGCCACAGAAGATAGGCGGTGCCGGCGAGCTGCATGGCAAGGCGCAGAGGCGGCACGGCGAGAACGACGGCGCCGAGCCCGGCCGCGGCTGCGGCCGCCAGTGAGGCAAGGCCGGTGGCGATGCCGGCGAGCAGCGGTACGGAACGGCGGAACCCGAAATGCGCGCCCGATGCGGTCGCGAGCGTCGTCGCGCCGCCCGGCGAGACCGTCGACACGGCGACGAAGATGACGAGCGGCAGCAGAGTGTCAGGCGCCATGGCCCTCTCCCGGAATGCGATGGGTGAGGCCTAATGTGCTCGCGTGCATTACAGAAACGACTGTTGACTATCCCAGGAATTACAATCCCTAATGCTGGGCATGGCGCGGCATTTCGACATCGGGCTTCTGAGAACCTTCGTCGCGGTCGCCGACCATGGCGGCATGACCGCGGCGGGCCATGCCGTGCACCTGACGCAGAGCGCGGTCAGCCAGCAGATCGCCCGCCTGGAAGCATCGATCGGCCGGCCGCTGTTCGTGCGCGACCGGCAACTTCGGTTGACCGAGGCCGGCGAGCAGATGCTCGGTAAGGCGCGCCGCCTGCTGCGGCTCAATGACGAGATGTGGGCCGAGATGACCGGCGCCGGCCCGGAGGGCCGCGTGCGCCTCGGCGTGCCCTATGATCTCGTCGGCACCCTGCTCGCGCCCATTCTTAAAGGTTATGTCGACGCCTTTCCGCGCGTCGACGTCTCGCTCGTGGCCGGCGCCTCGCCGGACCTCGCGGCGGCGCTCGCCGGCGGCGAACTCGATCTCGCGGTGATCGAGGAGCCGGTCGGCGCCGCGCGCGGCGAGTGCCTGGCGGTCGACCGGCTGGTCTGGGTCGGCGCGCGCGGCGGCAGCGCCTATCGCAAGACGCCCCTGCCCGTCTCCATGGTGGCGCCGACCTGCGCCTTCCGCCCGGCGGTGCTGGCCGCGCTCGGCGAAGACGGCCGCGAATGGCGGACCGTCTTCGAGAATGGCAGCATCGATGCGACCACCGCGACGGTGCGGGCGGACATGGCGATCACCACCTGGCTCGCCGGCACCGTGCCGGTCGACCTCGACATCCTTTCGGCGGAGACGGGGCTGCCGGAACTGCCGTCCTTCGCGATCAGCCTGCGGGTCGGGGCCGGCCGGCAATCGGCGGCCGCCGACGCCCTCGCGCGGCATATCCGCGGACTGCTCGGCCGGCCGCGTCAGGCCGCCTGACTGCAGGCTCGCACCGACTCAGGCGGCTGGGCCGAACACCAGGTTCTGGTGCAGCGCGGTGCCCGCCATGAAGCCGTCGGCGGAGGCGAAGGTCGCATTGTGCATCGGCCGCGCAATGTCGCCGGCGGCATAGACGCCGGGCACGCTGGTCAGCTTCATCGCATCGGTGGTGATGACCGGGCCGAACATGCCGGCCTCCACGGCGCAGCCGAGCTGCTCGGCGAGCGGACTCTGGAACCGGGTTCGCGGCGCGAGATAAAGCGCGGCGATCGGGCCGAAGCGGCCGTCGGCGAGCCGAACGCCGTCGAGCATCGGCGAGGCGCCGTGGAGGGAGGCGACCGGCGCCGGCTCGATCGTGACGCCGCGCGCGGCGAGCGCGCGGAGGGTCTCCTCGTCCGGCATGGCTCCGCCATTGAGGAAGAAGGTGGTCGGCCCCCATTCGGGGATGAGGCTCGCCTGGTGCGAGGACATCGGCATGGTGGCGAGCACGCCGAGCGGCCGGTCGATGAATTCGAAGCCGTGGCAATAGGGACAATGGATGACGCTCTGGCCCCAGCGTTCGGCAAGGCCGGGAATATCGGGCAGGTCGTCGGTCAGCCCGAAGGCGAGAACCAGCCGCTTGGCGTCGAGCCTGTCGCCGTCGGCGAGGGTTATCGCGAAGCCGCCCGCCGTCGCTTCGGCCGCGACCGCCGTGGTGTCGATGAAGCGGACGCTCGGATAGCGGCCAAGCTTTTCGCGGGCGGCGGCGACGAGGCCGAGCGGCGGCATGCCGTCGGCGGCGAAGAAGCCGTGCGAGGCGCTGGCGAAACGGTTGCGCGGACGGCCGTTGTCGAGGACGCAGACGTCGCGGCCGGCGCGGGCCAGCGGCATGGCGGCGGACAGGCCGGCGAAGCTGCCGCCGACGACGATCGCATCATGATACATGGTTCTGGCTCTCCAAGGTCAGGCCGCGCTCGGCGAGGCCACGATTGAAATCGTCCGACAGCGCGGCGAGCGTCACGGCGCTGAGGCGCGCCTCGAACAGCGCCTCGAGATCGCGGAAGGCGCCGTCGAGCGCGCGATTGACCGCACGTTCGACCAGGCAGCCGGGCGCCTCGGAGCGATGGCCGAGCGCGAGCAGCGGCGGCGCACCGACGGCGCGATAGATGTCGGCGAGCGTGACGGCCGCGGGATCGCAGGCGATCTGCCAGCCGCCGCCATGGCCCTTGGCCGAGGTGACGAAACCCTGGTCGCGCAGGCCGGCCATGATCCGGCGCACGACCACCGGATGGCTGCCCATGATCCGCGCGAGCTGCTCGGATGTGGCCGGGGCGGTCATCGCCAGCATGTGCAGGAGCACGTGGAGGACGCCGGAAAGCTTGCTGTCGTAAATCATGCAACATCAGATGTTGCGAGATGAATTGCAGCGCAAGACCGCCGCGGCAATTTTTTTGTGCGCTGGCGAGCCGGGCGTTGACGATGGCCTTCGTGGCGAGCCGCAGCGGGCCTGATCGGCACCCGCCTCCGACGGCTTTTGCTTGTCCGGATCGGCGCTTTGGCCTATTGGCGCAGCCTTGCTTCGCCGGGACGGATCCATGAACGCTGCTCCGAAAATCTCCTTCGTTTCGCTCGGCTGCCCGAAGGCGCTGGTCGATTCCGAGCGGATCATCACGCGCCTGCGCGCCGAAGGTTACGAGCTGTCGCGCAGCCACCAGGGCGCCGACCTGGTGCTGGTCAATACTTGCGGCTTCCTGGACTCGGCCAAGGCCGAGAGCCTCGCCGCGATCGGCGACGCGCTGAAGGAGAATGGCCGGGTCATCGTCACCGGCTGCATGGGCGCCGAGCCCGAACAGATCCGCGCCGCTCATCCCTCGGTGCTGGCGATCACCGGTCCGCAGCAATATGAAAGCGTGCTGGCCGCGGTGCACGAGGCTGCGCCGCCGAGCCACGACCCGTTCCTCGACCTGGTGCCGCCGCAGGGCATCAAGCTGACGCCCCGGCACTACGCCTATCTGAAGATTTCGGAGGGCTGCAACAACCGCTGCACCTTCTGCATCATCCCGAAGCTGCGCGGCGATCTCGTCTCGCGGCCGCTGGCCGACGTCATGCGCGAGGCCGAGCGGCTGGTCTCAGCCGGCGTCAAGGAGCTGATGGTCATCTCGCAGGACACGTCGGCCTATGGCGTCGACGTGAAATATGCCGAGAGCCAGTGGCGCGACCGGACCTGGCGCACCAAGTTCCTCGATCTCGCCCAGGCGCTGGGCGAGCTCGGCGTCTGGGTCCGGCTGCAATATGTCTACCCCTACCCCCATGTCGACGAGGTCATCCCGCTGATGGCCGAGGGGCGGATCCTTCCCTATATCGACATCCCCTTCCAGCACGCCCATCCAGACGTGCTCCGGCGGATGAAGCGGCCGGCCCACCAGGAAAAGACCGTCGAGCGCATCCAGCGCTGGCGCGAGATCTGCCCGGACCTGACCATTCGTTCGACCTTCATCACCGGCTTTCCGGGCGAGACCGAGGACGAGTTCTCGTTCCTGCTCGACTGGCTCGACGAGGTTCAGCTCGACCGCGTCGGCTGCTTCAAATACGAGCCGGTCGCCGGAGCCACCTCCAACGTCCTGCCCGACCACGTCCCGCCCGAGGTGATGGACAAGCGCTGGCATCGCTTCATGAAAAAGCAGGCGGACATCTCGGCTCGGCGCCTGAAGAAGAAGGTCGGCACACGCCAGCAGGTGATCGTCGACGAGGTCGGGCCGACGGTGGTCAAGGCGCGCTCGAAGGGCGACGCCCCCGACATCGACGGCGCCGTCTATATTCACACCAGGCGAAAGCTGAACGTCGGTGAACTGGTCACCGTCAAGATCGATCGGGCGAGCGAATACGATCTGCATGCAGCCCTCTGACGTGCATCGCGCGAAGACTGCAACTTCCCCTGCTGAACCTGTCACCCAAACGTAACAGGGTGCGATGCACAAAAGTCACACTCGCCCGGAACTCCAGGAAAAGTAACGAGAACGTCATACCGGCCGGCGAGGATGTTTGTTATCGAGCCCAGCATCCTAGCATGACAGGAACACCGGCGGGGTGTTCACAGTTCAGAGGCCCATGATGATCAATAGACGCCTTTTCGTGGCGGCCGCGCCGGTCGTTCTCGCAGGCTGCGTGACGCAGCGTCCGGAGCTTGCCGATACCGGGCCGCGCATCGACCCGATGTACCGGCAGATGTATGCGGCTATCGAGACCGAGCCCTATCCGATCCCGGCGGTGGATCTGAGCGACGTCGACCCGCGCTTCCTGCGCCAGGAAGTTGCCTATCGCACCAGCGAGCAGCCGGGCACGATCGTGGTCGATCCGTCCGCGCGCTTCGCCTATCTCGTCATGGAAGGCGGCCGGGCGCTCCGCTACGGCGTCGGCGTCGGCAAGGAAGAGGGCTTCAACCTGACCGGCGTCGCCACCATCGGCCGCAAGGCCGAATGGCCGCGCTGGACGCCGACCCAGGACATGATTCGCCGCGAGCCCGACCGTTACGGCCCGGTGGCCGGCGGCCTGCCGGGCGGCCCGGAGAACCCGCTCGGCCCGCGCGCGCTCTATCTCTACCGCGGCAACCGCGACACCTTCTATCGCCTGCACGGCACCACCGAGCCCTGGACGATCGGCACCCAGGTGTCCTCGGGCTGCATCCGCTTCCTGAACCAGGACATCATCGACCTCTACGGCCGCGTGCCGACCGGCACCAAGGCCGTCGTGCTGCCGTCCCGCCGCGGCGGTGGTGAATCCGCCTGATCACTGCGAAGCGCGAGCCTGCTTCGGGGACATGGGCGTGAAGCAGGCGCCGCCGATCGCGATCAGTGCCAACAGAGGGCTGCTCCATGGGGCGGCCCTTTGTCATTGGAGCGCCTGCGACGAGAACCAGAGATCGGGATAGACCGCGACCGCGGTCGCATCGGGCGGCCGGTCGCGCATCAGCCAGAGCGAAGCGATACGCCAGGCCCCCTGCGAGGAGGCCGGCGGCGCGAGGGTCCGGGTCGCGTCGGACGCACCGGCGCAAGGGATGAACCACGAAGGCATCACGGCGCGGGCGGCAAAGCCATCGGCATGCCTGACGATCAGCACGGCGAGGCCGATGTCGGATGCCGGCCGCCACGGGAAGATCATCCGGCCGCCGGGCTTCAGCGCCGCGAGCCAGGCGGCAGGCGGCGCGGCGACGCCGGCATTGACATAGACGATGTCCGAGGGCGGCAGCGGCGCGGTGCTCGCATCGCCGGCGATCACGGTGACGCCGGCGAAGGCCGCGAGATTGCGCCGTGCCGCGCGCGCGAGTTCCGCATCCAGCTCGAAACCGGTCACCGATCCGCCGTCGCCGACCAGCAGGGCGAGGATCGCGGTGTAGTAGCCCATGCCGACGCCGATCTGGGTCACCGTCTCGCCGGGCGCCGGCACCACCGCGGCGATCCAGGCGGCATGAAGCAAGGGCTCGCCGTTGTTGATGCCGCGGGCCGCATCGAGCGCGACCAGGACATTGCGATAGAGATGGACCGGATTGGCGTCTGGCGTTCTGACATAGCGGCGGCCGCGCAGGATGCGCCAGGGACCGGGCGGCAGGAAATCTTCGCGCGGCACCATCGCAAAGGCTCGCTCGACACGCGGATCGGTGCTGCCGCTCCGCTGCGCCAGGGAACGGGCATAGGTCCTGCGGGCTTCCTCCAGGCTGGCTCCGGTCTGCGTCATGGCCTTGTCCCGGGTCGCGGTGGTCCTGGCCCCACCCGGGCCAGCTTGGCGCACCCTGGCCGGTTCTTCTAGCCGCCATGATCAAAAAGGGCTGGCTGGGCCGCCCGGGCCCGGCGAGCATGGCCTCGAGGGAGGGGTTCGCATGGCTGAGGATCTGAATGCCCTGACGGCGCGCGCACTCGTCGCCGCCTACCGTTCCGGCGCCCTGTCGCCGGTCGAGGTGCTCGAAGCTTCGCTCGCGCGCCTTGCCGCGGTCGATGCAGCGTTCAACGCCTTCTGTCTCGTCGACGAGCGGGTCGGACGCGAAATGGCGACGGCGTCCGAGTGGCGCTGGCGTCGCGGCGAGCCGCTCGGCCCCCTCGACGGCGTGCCGGTCGCCGTCAAGGACAGTGGTCACGTGGCAGGCTGGCCGATGCGCTTCGGCTCGCATCGGCTGGCGGACGTCCCGAGCGCGGCGGATTCGCCGGGCGTCGCGCGTCTGCGCGAAGCGGGCGCCGTGTTCTTCTGCAAGACCACGACCCCGGAATTCGGCTGGAAGGGCGTGACCGACAGCCCGCTGACGGGGGTGACGCGCAATCCCTGGAATCCGGCGCGCACGCCGGGCGGGTCGAGCGGCGGCGCGGCGGTCGCCGTGGCGACCGGCGTCGCGCCGCTGGCAACCGGCGGCGACGGCGGCGGCTCGATCCGCATTCCCGCGGCCTTCACCGGCGTCTATGGCCTGAAGCCGACATTCGGACGCGTGCCGCATCATGCCGGACCGCTCGGCAGCCTGCCGGTTTTCGGCGGCCTGACGCGGACCGTTGCCGACGGCGCGCTGATGCTGCGCGTCATCGCGCGGCCCGATGCCAGCGATCCCTTCGCCGTGCCCTACCAGGATATCGACTTCGAAACCGAAGCCGAACGCGGCATCGAAGGGCTGACCGTCGCCGTCTCGCCGGACCTCGGCTTTCCGATCGTCGATGCCGACGTGGCCGAGGCCGTCGCGGCGGGCGCCGCGGCGCTCGCTCGGTCAGGCGCTGTCGTGCGCGAGGTGACGCTCGATCTGAGCGCCCTGCGGCCGGCCATGGGCATCATCTGGCGCGCCGGCCTCGCCGCGGCCGTGGGCGATCTCGACGATGCCGGACGGGCCCGGCTCGATCCGGGCTTGCGCGATCTCGTCGCTTCGGCGGCCCATCTGTCGGCGGCCGAGCTGCAGGGCGCGCAGGATGCCTGCCGCGCGCTCGCCACGCGCATGCAGGCCTTCCATCGGGACTACGACCTGCTGCTGACCCCCGCCGTGCCGATCCCGGCTTTCGAGGCCGGCCGGGAGACGCCCGCCGCCACCTTTCCCGAATGGCTCGACTGGACGCCCTGCACCTGGCCGTTCAATCTCAGCCGCCAGCCCGCCGCTTCGGTGCCCTGCGGATTGACCCGCGACGGGCTGCCGATCGGGCTGCAGCTGGTGGCCGGCGTCTTCCGCGAGGACCTGGTGCTGCGGGCGAGCCGGGCCATCGAGCGCGCGTTGCCGCAGCGCACGCTCGCCTGGCCCCTGCCCGGCTGACGCCGTCCGGGCGGCGATCAGACGTGGATGGCGCGGCCGTAGGCGTCGAGCACGCTCTCGTGCATCATTTCCGAGAGCGTCGGATGCGGGAAGACCGTGTGCATCAGCTCTTCCTCGGTCGTCTCCAGGTTCATGGCGACGACGAAGCCCTGGATCAGCTCGGTCACTTCCGCGCCGACCATATGGGCGCCGAGCAGCTTGCCGGTCTTGGCGTCGAACACCGTCTTGACCAGGCCGTCCGGCTCGCCGAGGGCGATCGCCTTGCCGTTGCCGATGAACGGGAAGCGGCCGACCTTCACCGTGTAGCCGGCCTCCTTGGCCTTGGCCTCGGTCAGGCCGACGGAGGCGACCTGCGGGTGGCAATAGGTGCAGCCGGGGATCTTGGCCTTGTCCATGGCGTGGGTCGGCAGGCCCTTGATGGTCTCGACGCAGATGACGCCCTCGTGCTCGGCCTTGTGGGCGAGCATCGGCGGGCCGGCGACATCACCGATGGCGAAGATGCCAGGCACATTGGTGCGGCCGAGGCCGTCGGTGACGACCGTACCGCGCTCGATGGCGACGCCGAGCGCTTCCAGGCCGAGATTTTCGATATTGCCGACGACGCCGACCGCCGAAATGAGCCGCTCGGCGGTCAGGGTCTGCTTGCCGCCCTTGTCGTCCTCGACCGTCGCGGTCACGCCATCGGCGGATTTCTCGACCTTGGTCACCTTGGTCGAGGTGAGGATCTTGATGCCCTGCTTTTCGAAGCGCTTGCGCGCCACGGCTGCGATCTCGGCATCCTCGACAGGGAGCAGCTGCGGCAGAACCTCAACCACGGTCACCTCGGCGCCCATGGTGCGGTAGAAGGAAGCGAATTCGATGCCGATCGCCCCGGAGCCCATGACGATCAGGCTCTTCGGGAAGGTCTGTGGCACCATCGCCTCGAAATAGGTCCAGATCAGCTTGCCGTCCGGCTCGATGCCGGGCAGCACGCGCGGGCGGGCCCCGGTCGCGACGATGATGTTCTTGGCTGCGTAGGTGCCGGCCGGCAGAACCCCCTTCGGCACCGGCGCCTGCGGCTGGAAGGCCGCCTTGGTCGGGGCCGAGACCGTCACTTCGCCGACCTTGGTGATCTTGGCCTCGCCCCAGATGACGTCGACCTTGTTCTTCTTCAGAAGGAAGCCGACGCCGGTATTGAGCTGGCCGGACACGCCCCGCGAGCGCTTGACCACTGCGGCCGGGTCGAAGGTCATCGTCCCGTTCAAGGTCAGGCCATAGTCCTTGGCGTGGGTGGCGTAGTGGAACACCTCGGCCGAGCGCAGCAGCGCCTTGGTCGGGATGCAGCCCCAGTTGAGGCAGATGCCGCCGAGATGCTCACGCTCCACCACGGCGGTCTTGAAGCCGAGCTGCGCCGCGCGGATGGCGGCGACATAGCCGCCGGGACCGCCGCCGATGACGATGATGTCGTAGCTAGACATGGAATGCCCTTCCAGATCGGCCTTGTGGGGAAAGCGCCGCCGCGCGGCAGTTCTGTCATGTCGCCGGCCGCTGCCGCGCCCGGGCGCGGCGGCTGGCCTCGATGCGCCGCGTCAGACCAGCATGCTCATGGGGCTCTCGACATAGCCCTTGAACGCCTGCAGCAGCTCGGCGCCGAGCGCCCCGTCCACCGCGCGGTGGTCGGTCGACAGCGTCACGCTCATCACGGTCGCGACCGCCGGAGCGCCGTCGCGCACGATGACGCGCTGCTCGCCGGCGCCGACCGCGAGGATGGTCGCATGCGGCGGGTTGATCACCGCGGCGAAGTCCTTGATGCCGAACATGCCGAGATTGGACACCGCCGAGGTGCCGCCCTGATATTCCTCGGGTTTCAGCTTGCGCACCTTGGCGCGGGCCGCAAGGTCCTTCATCTCGTTGGAAATGGTCGACAGCGTCTTCTCGTCGGCGCGCCGGATCACCGGCGTGATCAGGCCGCCGGGGATCGACACGGCAACGCCGACATCGGCGTGGCGGTGCTTCAGCATGGCCCCGTCGGTCCAGGAGACATTGGCGTCCGGCACGGCGCGCAGCGCCAGCGCCAGCGCCTTGATGACGAGATCGTTGACCGACAGCTTGAAGGCCGGCTTGCCGTCCTTGACCGGCGCCGACTTGTTGAGCTCGCCGCGCAGGGCGAGCAGTGCGTCGAGCTCGCAGTCGAGCGTCAGATAGAAATGCGGAATGGTCGATTTCGCCTCGACCAGCCGGCGCGCGATGACCTTGCGCATGTTGTCATGCGGGATCTCCTCGTAGCTGCCGGGCTCGAACAGCTTCTTCACCGCGTCGTCCGACATGGCGGGCGCCGGGGCGGCCTTGGCCGGCGCCGGTGCGGCCTCGCCGGCCGGTGCCGCCTTGGCCGTCCCGCCGGCGACGGCGGCCTTCACGTCGCGTTCGATGATCCGGCCGTGCGGCCCCGACCCGACGACCTTGGAGAGATCGATGCCTTCGAGCTTGGCGATGCGCTTGGCGAGCGGCGAGGCGAACAGGCGGATGGCGGAGGCGGCCGCGGCGAGGCTCGCCGCTCGCCAAGCGCATCGCCAAGCAGGGCGGGCATCAGGATGTCGATGGGCATCGGGTCCTCCGGCTCGGGTCCGGTTAGCTGATGGCTGGGGCGGAGCGCGGCGCCGACGGCTGGTCGGCGCCGGCTTCCGGCATGGTGTGCGAGGGCGCGGGCAGCCGATCCGCCGCGCCGGCCTGCGCGCCGCGCGATCGGGCGGCGGCGGGCGGCAGATCAGGCGCGGCGAAGGGCACGGTCATGCCCGGCTCCCGGTCAGCGGTAGGTGACGGCCTTGACCGCCTCGATCACGTCGGCGACCGAAGGCAGCGCCAGCTTTTCGAGATTGGCGGCATAGGGCATGGGCACGTCCTTGCCGGAGACGCGCGCCGGCGGCGCGTCGAGATAGTCGAAGGCGCGCTCGACGACGCGGGCGGAGATCTCCGCCCCGACGCCGCTCTGCTGCCAGCCTTCCTCGACCGTGACGATCCGGCCGGTCTTCATGACGGAGGCGACGATCGTCTCGGTATCCATCGGACGGATCGTCCTGAGATCGATCACCTCCGCGTCGATGCCGAGCTTTTCGAGCTCGGCTGCGGCCTTGAGGGAATAGCTCATGCCCATCGACCAGGAGACGATCGTCACGTCCTTGCCGGGCCGGGCGATGCGCGCCTTGCCGATCGGCAGCACGAAGTCGTCGAGCTTCGGCACCTCGAAGGACTGGCCGTAGAGGATTTCGTTTTCCAGGAAGATGATCGGATTCGGGTCGCGGATCGCAGCCTTCAGCAGCCCCTTGGCATCGGCAGCCGTATAGGGCGCGATGACCTTCAGGCCCGGCAGGTGCGAATACCAGGCCGAATAGTCCTGGCTGTGCTGGGCAGCGACGCGGGCGGCCGGGCCGTTGGGGCCGCGGAACACGATCGGGCAGCCCATCTGGCCGCCCGACATGTAGAGCGTCTTGGCCGCCGAGTTGACGATCTGGTCGATCGCCTGCATGGCGAAGTTGAAGGTCATGAACTCGACCACCGGCCTCAGCCCGGTGAAGGCCGCGCCGACGCCGACGCCGGCAAAGCCGTGTTCGGTGATCGGGGTGTCGATCACCCGGCGGGCACCGAATTCCTGCAGCAGCCCCTGGGTGACCTTGTAGGCGCCCTGATATTCCGCCACCTCCTCGCCCATCACGAAGACCGTGTCGTCGGCGCGCATCTCCTCGGCCATGGCGTCGCGCAGGGCCTCGCGGACCGTCATCATGGCCATTTCGGTGCCGGCCGGGATCTCGTCGGAGGCCGGCGGCGCGGCGACCGGGGCCGGCGGCACGGCGGCGGGCGGCGTGCGGGCCGCGACCGCCGGGGCGGCGACCGGTTCGGCCGCTGCTGCCGGCTGGGCGGCCGGAGCCGGAGCGGCCGCGGATACGTCCTCGCCGTCGGCGGCGAGCACGGCGATCAGCTCGTTCACCGCCACGTCCTGCGTGCCCTCAGGCACGACGATCTTGGCCAGAACGCCCTCGTCGATCGCCTCGACCTCCATCGTGGCCTTGTCGGTCTCGATCTCGGCAATGACGTCGCCCGGCTTGACCTTGTCGCCTTCCTTCTTCGTCCACTTGGCGAGATTGCCCTTTTCCATCGTGGGCGACAGCGCCGGCATCAGGATGTTGATAGGCATGACGGGCTTCCAATCGGTTTTGAAATTGAAGGTCAGTCGGACATGCGCGCGATGTGCCGCGCCCGGCGGGCACGCCCGGCGTCCGCGATGGCGGCGGGCATGGCCGCGCCGCGCGCCGGGGCGGGCCGCGTGACGCTCACCGGCGCCATGACATCCTGCTGGTCGGCATGGTCCGCGAAGCTGCGCACGGCGGCCTCACTTCAGGACGTCGGTCCAGAGTTCCGACGGATCGGGCTCGGGGTCGTTGGTGGCGAAGTCCGCGCTCTCGGCGACGATGTCGCGCACGGCGGCGTCGTAGCCCTTCAGCTCGTCCTCGCTGACCTTCCAGGTCTTCAGCAGGCGCTCGCGCACCTGCTCGATCGGATCGTGCTCGGTGCGCATCTTCTGAACCTCGTCCTTGGTCCGGTACTTGGCCGGATCGGACATGGAGTGGCCGCGATAGCGGTAGGTCTGCATCTCCAGGATGTAGGGGCCCTTGCCTGCCCGGCACCATTCCATGGCGCGCAGGCCGGCCGCATAGACCTCGCGGACATCCATGCCGTCGACCTGTTCGCCCGGAATCGAGAAGGACAGGCCACGCTTGGAGAAGTCGGTCTGGGCCGAGGCGCGGTTCACCGCGGTTCCCATCGCGTAGCGGTTGTTCTCGATGATGTAGATGACCGGCAGTTTCCAGAGCGCGGCCATGTTGAAGCTCTCGTAGACCTGCCCCTGGTTCGCCGCGCCGTCGCCGAAATAGGTCAGCGACACATTGTCGTTGCCGCGATAGCGGTTGGCGAAGGCGAGGCCGGTGCCGAGCGACACCTGGGCCCCGACGATGCCATGGCCGCCATAGAAGTGCTTCTCGGCCGAAAACATGTGCATCGAGCCGCCCTTGCCGCGCGAATAGCCGCCGCGCCGGCCGGTCAGTTCCGCCATCACGCCGTTGGCGCTCATGCCGGTGGCGAGCATGTGGCCGTGGTCACGATAGCCGGTGATCACCTGGTCGCCGAGCTTGGCGGCCATCTGCATGCCGACGACCACGGCCTCCTGGCCGATATAGAGATGGCAGAAGCCCCCGATCAGGCCCATGCCGTACATCTGGCCGGCCTTCTCCTCGAAGCGGCGGATCAGCAGCATGTCGCGGTAGGCGGCGATTTCCTGCTCGCGGGTCCAGGCCTGCACCGGCGTCGCCTTGCGGGAGGAGCTGGATTTGGCGGCCGCCGTCTTGGCGCCGGCTTTCGAGTTCTTCGTCGCGGTTGCGGCCATGAAGCTCCCCTCGCATTACCTGTTGCGACAGATAGCGCGAGCCGGCTCGGCTGGGAAGGGAGGCGCCAGATCCATTGTGCAGCGCACAAACCATTGACGCTGCAAGGCAATCAAGGGTTTAACTGAATTCCGGTTGACGCGTAGCCATCAACCAATATCGAGTTAACATTCGACGGATGGCGAAAAGGCTCAGCGCCGCCTCTCGATCAGGACCAGCTCGCGCGGGTCGGCGAAATTCAGGATCTCTCGCGCACGCTGGTCGAGCATGTCCGGATCGAGCGCCTCCGTGCGCATCAGCGCGACGCGCCGCTCCACCTCGGCCTTCTCCCGCTTGAGGCCCTTCAGCTCGGTGTTGAGCGCGGCGATCTCGGCGAGGAATTCCTGCTTCGCCCGGATGCCATGGTCGCCGTGATAGGCGTGGAAGCCGAAATAGGCGATCATCAGCGCGGCCACCGCATAGAGCGTGACCGTCTGCAGGATCCGGTGAAGGCGGGTGCGAATGACCATGAACCGGACAATGGTCCGAGTCCGGTTTCAGGAGCGTTAACCTAGTTGGCGCCGGGGCGGCGCAGCAGGCGGCGCAGCGAACCGCCGCTGGCGGCGATCAGCAGCCCGGCCACGATGGCGACGACGCCGGTCGCGGCGAGCGGGCTCGGGATTTCGCCGAGCACGGGAATGCCGATCAGCGTGCCGAGCACCGGGATCATCGGCGGGAAACGCGCCGCGGTCACCACGCCGAGCGTACGGGTGCCGTAGGTCCAGAGCAGCAGGCCGAGCGCGACATTGAGGATGCCCTGGTTGATGCCGTGCAGCAGGACGGCGCCGAATGGCGCGCGCGTCAGCCCGGGATCGAGCCACAGGGCGTAGAAGGGCAGATAGACCATCGACAGGACCGACACGACGGCGGCTCCCGTGACCGAGGGCACCTGCCAGCGGGCGCAGAGCCAGGTGAAGGTGCCCCAGCCGAGCCCGGCGATCACGAAGGCGAGATCGCCGATCAGGGTGCCGCCGCCGGCCGCGCCGGTCGATCCGGCAACGGCGATCGCCGCGAGCCCGGACAGCACCACCGCGAAGCCGGCGAGGACGTAGCCGGGCACGCGCAGGCCGGCGGCGAAATAGCCGAGCAGGGTCGCGGTGACGGCGACGACGCCCGGCTGGATCGCCGATGCATGGGCCGCGGGCGCGAAGATGAGCCCGATATTGGACAGGACGGTCAGCGGAAAGCCGCCGGTGAGAACCAGCGCGAGGCCCCTGCCCCAGCCGAGGCCGGCGCAGGTGCCGATGCCGCCGCGAATGAAGAAGGGCAGCATCACGGTGCCGGCGAAGATGAAGCGCAGCGCGGCGAGATCATAGGCGGACAGGTTGGTCGCCAGGCCGAAACGGACCGAGACGAACTGGCCGCCATAGATAGTGACGGCGGCAGCCATGGCGGCAAGAGCGAGCGGGCGCGGAGACTGTGTCGGCATGGCCGGCGAGACTTCGCCCATCGGCCGCCGTGCCACAAGCACGGCTCGCACATGCCTGCCCAGCTTGGCCTCCGAGCGGACCACCGGCGGGCTCGACGGCCGGAACGATCCAGCGCAACATGGCCGGCATTGCCACGACATGTTGCGGAAATCGCCTCGTCATAGTCTCCTCAGGGATTCCCGCATCGCCGATCGGCGCCGAAAATCCGCTGGAGCTCGATAATGACCAAAAGGCCACTGATCCTCGCAACCTTTGCGGCGTTGGCCGCGCTGACCGTCGCGGCCGCGCCCGCCCTCGCCCAGAAGCGAGCGACCCCGGGCCAGGGCAGCCAGCAATCGGCTCCGAGCGGCACGGTCGGCCGCATCACCCCGCAGCAGATGGTGTCCATCCTGCGCGAGCGCGGCATGCGCGCGGAACTGGTGACCCAGAACAACACGACGCGCATCCGCACCATGTTCGGCCAGCGCCGCGTCACCGTCTTCTTCTATGCCTGCAACGACGGCGGTTGCCAGTCGATCCAGTACCGCGCGCTGTATGAGCGCAACGATCGGTTCACACTCGCCTTCGTCAACGCCTGGAACTACGAGAAGCGCTTCGCCAAGACCTACCTCGACAGCGACAACGACCTCGTCCTCGAATGGGATGTCGACTTCGACGGCGGCGTCAGCGTCGAGTTCATTTCCGAATCGGTGAACACCTTCCGCACCATGATCAACGTCTTCGACCGCTTCACGCCGCGCGATGCGAGCGCGCGGGGCGGCGATGGCGGCGGCTCGGCCCGGCGACGGCGACCAGGGCGGCTCGGGCGATGGCGCGCGCAGCGGTGGCGGCGGCGAGACCACGCCTCCGGCCGATCCGGCGCCGCGCGGCTCGGGCGGCAAGAACACCGGCAACCCGAATCCGGGCGAGCGCCGCACCTGATGCGGCCGGCACGAGCCTTGATCCAATCCAGCAAAAACGGCGGGCCTTGCGGCCCGCCGTTCGCTTGTCGGATCGTCGCGCCGTGTTCCGGCGCCGATATCAGCCCCTGGCCTTCAGCGCGGTCCGGCCGGCGTAGCGCGCCTGCGGCCCCAGCTCCTCCTCGATGCGGATGAGCTGGTTGTATTTGGCGGTGCGGTCGGAACGGGCGAGCGAGCCGGTCTTGATCTGCCCGCAATTGGTGGCGACGGCGAGATCGGCAATGGTCGCGTCCTCGGTCTCGCCCGAACGGTGCGACATGACCGCCGTATAGCCGTTGGTATGGGCGAGCGAGACGGCGGCGAGCGTCTCGGTCAGCGTGCCGATCTGGTTGACCTTCACCAGGATGGAATTGCCGAGGCCCTTCTCGATGCCCATGGCGAGGCGCTTGGTGTTGGTGACGAACAGGTCGTCGCCGACGAGCTGGCACTTGCCGCCGACGAGGTCGGTCAGGATCTTCCAGCCCTCGAAGTCGTCCTCGGCCATGCCGTCCTCGATCGTGCGGATCGGATAGTCGGCGACAAGCTTGGCGAGATATTTGGCCTGGGCCTTGGGGTCGCGCACCTTGCGCTCGCCCTCGTAGTGATAGGCGCCGTCCTTGAAGAATTCGGTGGCGGCGCAGTCGAGGCCGA
Source organism: bacterium YEK0313 (assembly GCA_000751295.2). NCBI lineage: Bacteria > bacterium YEK0313. The sequence goes on along the minus strand of CCMO02000001.1, from coordinate 3,335,070 downwards.
TCAGCACGTCGTCGCCGGCCTTGTAGCCGGCCTTGTCGATGGCGGTCATGATGAAGTCGAGCGCGGCCTGGGCCGATTTCAGGTTCGGAGCGAAACCGCCCTCGTCGCCGACATTGGTGTTGTGGCCGTCCTTCTTGAGCGCGGCCTTCAGCGTCTGGAAGATCTCCGCGCCGGTGCGGATCGCATCGGCCACCGTCGGGGCGCCGACCGGCAGGACCATGAACTCCTGGAAATCGATGGGATTGTCGGCATGGGCGCCGCCATTGACGATGTTCATCATCGGCACCGGCAGGACATGGGCATAGGCGCCGCCGACATATTTGTAGAGCGGCAGGTCGCGCGAGATGGCCGCCGCCTTGGCGGTGGCCAGCGAGACGCCGAGGATGGCGTTGGCGCCGAGCCGGGACTTGTTGGCGGTGCCGTCGAGATCGATCATCACGGTGTCGATCTGGACCTGGTCGGTCGCGTCCATGCCGCCGAGCGCGTCGAAGATCTCGCCGTTGACCGCGTCGAGCGCCTTGCGGACGCCCTTGCCGAGATAGCGCGCCTTGTCGCCGTCGCGCAGCTCGACCGCCTCGTGGGCGCCGGTCGAGGCACCCGACGGCACCGCGGCCCGGCCCTTCGAACCGTCCTCCAGCACCACGTCGACTTCCACGGTCGGATTGCCGCGGCTGTCGAGGATCTCGCGGGCGATGATGTCGATAATGGCAGTCATGACGGCCTCTTCGGTGGCGGGGAACGGCGTTGCCGGCGTTCTACAGCAATAACCGCCCCTTTCAAGACAGGACGGGCTGATATAGGACCCCGGCCAGCGCATAGGACATCAGGTTGAGGAGCCCCCCATGGCCGATCTCATGCTCGGAAAGCCCGTCGCGATGCCCGCCTCTCCGGAAGAGGCGGTGCTCGACCGCGTGCCGAACCCGCATCAGGACACCGACTACGTGACGCGGTTCACCGCGCCGGAATTCACCTCGCTCTGCCCGGTCACCGGCCAGCCGGATTTCGCCCATCTGGTCATCGACTTCGTTGCCGATGCCTGGCTCGTCGAGTCGAAGTCGCTGAAGCTCTATCTCGCCTCCTTCCGCAATCACGGCGCCTTCCACGAGGACTGCACCGTGGCCATCGGCAAGCGGCTGGTGGCACTGCTGGAGCCGCGCTGGCTGCGCATCGGCGGCTACTGGTATCCGCGCGGCGGCATCCCGATCGACGTGTTCTGGCAGACCGGCGAGGCGCCCAAGGGCGTCTGGATTCCCGACCAGGGCGTTGCGCCTTATCGCGGTCGCGGCTGACGTGGTCTGCTACACTGGGTAGGCGAATCGGGAAAGCCTGCGGGCCATGCTGCTGAAATCGAACAAATCCAGAAACGACGCCACTGCGGCGGCCAAGACGGACGGCCTGACGGACGATCCTCCACCGCGCCCCCTGGTGCGGCTCGCAACCTGGGCGGGTGTTGCGCTCGCCGCAGCGGCGATGGCGGTGCTTGCCGCGCGCAGCGACAGCGGCGGCCAGCGCCTCGCCCGTCTGTTCGAGCCGGCGCCGCCGGCGGTCGCGCAACGGGCCGAACCGCAGCGGCAGGTCGTCAGCGATCCCATGATGCTCTACGAAACGCGCCGGCTTGCCGACGCCGTGCGGGCGCTGGCGGCCGAGCGGGAGGCGCTGGCGGATCGCGTCGCGGCCGTCGAACGGGCGGCACAGGAGCGCGGGCCCCAGGGCGACATCACCGCCTCGATCGGCCGGCGCGAGCCGGCCATGGCGACGGCCGCCCCGCGCGAACCGCAATTCGCCGAGCGGGAGCCGCAATTTGCCAGCCCGACGCCCCTGCCCCGCCCGGGCGTGCGCCAGGTCGGCGCGCAATTGGCCGCGGCGGCCTCGGCGCCGGCGGCCGAGCCCCTCGTCGTGCCGGCGAGCCCGCCGGCGCAGGCCGCGCAGGAATCGACCGCCATACGCACCGAATTCGGCGTCGATATCGCCGGCGAGACGTCGGTCGATGCGCTGCGCGCGCGCTGGCACTATCTGCGGGCCCACCACGGTCCGCTGCTCGAGGGTCTGAGGCCGCTCGTCGCCGTGCAGGACGGCGCGCGTCCGGGCGCCGTCGATCTCAGGCTGATCGCCGGGCCGCTTGGCAATGCCAATGCGGCCACGCGGCTCTGCGCCTCGCTCACCACCGCAGGTGTGAATTGCAAGCCGGCGATTTTCGACGGACAAAGGTTGGCACTGAGGTAGCGCGGGTCCCGGTCGGCCGGAGCAAGCCCGCCGACGAGGGAGGACACGCGCATGGCATCCAGGCCGTTTGCTTGGGAAAAGTCCTATCCGGAGGGCGTGTCCTGGGACGCGCCCATCAAGATCACGACGCTGGGCGCGCTGATCGACGGCACGGTCAAGACCCATGGCGCGCGAACGGCCTTCGAATTTCGTGACCGGACCATCACCTATGCCGAGCTCGGCGCCGAGGCTGAGCGCTTCAGCGCGGCGCTCCTGCGCGCCGGCATCGGCAAGGGCATGACGGTCGCGCTCTACCTGCCCAATACCCCGCACCATCCGATCTCGTTTTTCGGCGCCGCCAAGATGGGCGTGCGGCTTGCCCATCTCAGCCCGCTCGATGCCGAGCGCGTACTGGCCTACAAGCTCAAGGATTCCGGTGCGCGCGTGCTGGTCACCACCGACATCGCGCCGCTGTTCGGGACCGCGCTAAAGCTGTTCGAGGCCGGCCTCATCGACCGCCTGATCGTCGCCGAGGACGCGACCTGGGGACCGTCGGGCGTGCCGACCCTGCCGATCCCCGACAAGCCCGGGATCACGACCTTCGCCGCCTTCGTCGCCGGCGCGACCGCTCCTGTCGCCTGGCCGGAGGTGAAACCCGACGATATCGCGCTGCTGCAATATACCGGCGGCACGACCGGCATGCCCAAGGGCGCCATGCTCAGCCATGGCAATCTGACCGCGGCGGTGTCGATCTACGACGCCTGGCAGCAGGCCCTGCCGACCGGCGCGCCGGAGAACGACCGGGTCATCCTGGTGCTGCCGCTGTTCCACATCTACGCCCTGACCAGCGTCATGCTGCGTCAGGTCTCGCGCGGTTCATGCATGCTCCTGCGCATGCGCTTCGATGCCGAGCAGACGCTCGACGACATCGAAAAGCGGAAGGCCAATGTCTTTCCGGGCGTGCCGACCATGTGGATCGCGCTCGTCAACCATCCGCGTTTCGCCAGCGCCGACCTGTCCTCGCTCGCCTATGCGGCATCGGGCGGCGCCGCCCTGCCGGTGGAGATCGCCCGGCGCTTCGAGGGCCGCACGGGCCTGCGGCTGACCGGCGGCTGGGGCATGACCGAGACCTCGCCCGCCGGCACCAACGTGCCGAATACCGGCGTCGCCAAGCCGGGGACGATCGGGCTGCCCCTGCCCGGCGTCGAGATGGATGTCGCGGCCCTCGACGATCCGCACCGCAAGGTCGGCATCGGCGAGGTCGGCGAACTGCGCATCAAGGGACCGAACGTCACCCGCGGCTACTGGAACCGACCGGAGGAAAGCGCCAATTCCTTTGCCGACGGCTATTTCCTGACCGGTGACATCGGCTACATGGACGAGGACGGCTTCTTCTTCATCGTCGACAGGAAGAAGGACATGATCATTTCCGGCGGCTTCAACGTCTATCCGCAAATGATCGAGCAGGCGATCTACGAGCATCCGGCGGTGGCGGAGGTGATCGTCATCGGCGTTCCCGACGGCTATCGCGGCGAGGCGGCCAAGGCGTTCGTGTCGCTGCGCGAGGGCGCCGAGCCGTTCAGCCTGGACGAGCTCAAGAGCTTCCTGGCCGACAAGGTCGGCCGTCATGAAATGCCCGCGGGCCTCGAATTCCGCGACAGCCTGCCGAAGACGCCGGTCGGCAAGCTGTCGCGGGCCGAGTTGCGCAACGAGATCAAGGCGGCGGAGGCGCAGGCCTCGGGCTAGGACAGTGCCGCGCGCCGCCTGGTCCAGGCGCCGGCGGCGCTACTTCAGGCTGAGCGGCTGCACGGCCGAGACGAGCGCGATCAGCTGGCCCTGGTGGCGCGTATTGGTCTTGCGGAGGATTTCGCGCAGATGCGTCCGGGCGGTGCCGTCCGCCGCGCCGTTCTTCTCCGCCGCCTGCTTCAGCGTGAGTCCGGCCGCGAGCTCGGCGGCGATCTTCGCCTCGATCGCGGTCAGGCCGAACAATGTGCGCAGGCGCGCCTCGCAGTCGGCACGATGCGCAGGGCCCGTCTCGTGAATGGCGATGACGGCCCGCTGCGCCGGCCCGAGCCCGAACGGATGCACGCCCACGCTCGGCGAGACCGACAGGATGAGCGGCGGCGACGGCTGCTCCGACAGGTCCGGCATGACCAGCATCGCGCCGCCGGCGCGCGGGGCGCGGTCGGTGCCGCCGGCGCAGCATTGACCGATCAGGCGGCCCAATATCCTGTCGTCGCCCGGATTGACGGCAACGATTTCGCTGGCGACGGCCTGGAGCGGCGCGTCGGACCGCTCCAGCAGCGCGGAGGCCGTGCTGTTCATGCGCAGGATGCGACGGTCGGCGTCGACGAGGATGAGGCCGAGCGCGCGCTGCAGCAGCCCGTCGGCCATCCCCGTTCCATTGTCGAGCTGCTCGCTGATCCGTGTCGCGCGTTCGAAATGTGGCAGGATCTCGCGCAGCAGACCGAGCTCGGCGCCGTCGAGCCGCCCCTGGCGGCCGCTGCGCTGCAGATCCAGGAACCAGCCGGTCCCGCCTGACGACCGGAGCTTGCAGGTCCAGCCGATCTCCATTTCGCGGCGGCGGAAGAAGCCGTCCCACAATTCACTGCGCCGGAAGGTGTGCTCGTCGATCAGCTCGTCGCGCGCGGCGATCCGGCCGACCGGCAGAGACTGCATGGCGCGCAGCAGGCCGTCATTGCGCAGGGCGTCGGGATCGAGGCGCCTGAAATCGTCGACGTCGTCGGCGGAGGCCACCGCATCGAAGCCGTGTTCCGCCGGCCCCATGCGCAGCAGGCAGGCCCGCGAGGCGGAAAACAGGCGCGCCAGGCTGCCCATGGCCGAGGCGAGGGATGTCTGCTGATGGGCGGCGTCATAGATCTGCCCGATGAGATGAGACATGGAGCCTGCCGACATCTGCGTCACCATCGCCAATCCGTTCAGCCCTGTTCGCTCGGGCAAAGGCATTCCTTACGGGCACCCTGCCCGCACCGCGCGCCGGCTGGTGCGGGTCCCCGGCCGGCGCCGGCCCAATGCGGGGCCGCGAGAGCGCGGCCGGGGGGCCACTGTTTGGTCGGGTGATGTTTCATGCGCGCGACGCCGGCCGGCGACTGTGTGTCGGCGGTGACATCGAGACCGGTAAGGCGCCGGCCCGCGAACGGCCGGGCCGCTGCCATGCCGTCAGGCCCGCTTGTCCCGGCGGGGCGGCCATGCTGAGTGGCTGCAGGCCCCGCGGCAAAGGGGCGCGGAGCCTTCTTGATGCCGAGCCAGGCCGAAACGCGAAACGCCTATCTGCTGCTGCTGGTGATGCCGCTGTTCTTTTCCTCGAACATCGTCATCGCGCGCGGCATCGGCGATGCCGTGCCGCCGTTCACGCTGGCGCTGCTGCGCTGGGCGCTGGCGGTGACGATCCTCCTGCCGTTCACCTGGTCCTCGCTGATCCGCCACCGGCCGGTCCTGAAGAGCTCCTGGCGCCGCATCCTGCTGCTCGGCTTTCTCGGAATGTGGGTCTGCGGCGCGCTCGTCTACATCGCGCTCGCCGCCACCACCGCGACCAACGGCACCCTGATCTACACGACCTCGCCGGTCATCGTGCTGCTGATCGAGACGGTGGTGCTGCGCAAGCCCCTGTCGCCGCTCCGGCTGGCCGGTGTCGCGCTGGCTCTGGCGGGCGTCGCGGTGATCGTGCTCAAGGGCGATGTCGACGCGCTCCTCGGGCTGCGGTTCAATCCGGGCGATCTCGGCATCGCCGCGGCGGCAACCGCCTGGGCGGTCTATTCGGTCGTGCTGCGCGACCGGTCGCTCGGCACCCTGCCGACGCTGTCGCTGTTCGCCGCCATCGCCATGGCCGGGGTCGTCACGCTCCTGCCCTTCAGCCTCTGGGAGGCTTGGCACGGGCCGGTCCTGCCGACGACGCTGCCGGTCTGGATGGCAGTGCTGGCGCTCGCCCTGTTCTCCGCCGTCGGCGCCTTCTCGCTCTATCAGTACGGGGTCAAGGTCGTGGGGCCGGCGATCACCTCCTGCTTTCTCTATCTGCTGCCGCTCTACGGTGTCGGCATGTCGGTTCTTTTCCTCGGCGAAAACTTGCATGCCTATCATTTCGCCGGCATGGCTCTGGTGCTGGTCGGCCTGATCGCGGCGACGGCGCCGGCCGACATCGCCGCCGCTCTTGCCGCCCGGTTCCGCCCGGCGCCGTCAGAGGAGCCTCCCCACAGGGGGCCCTCCTCACCGCCGTAATTTGGGCTATAACCGCCCGCAGGTTTGAATCGACCGCGACCCTCCGGTCTATCATCCGCGACCCGCGATCAAAGCACCCCGACAATGCCAAGCCGCCGTGACTTCTTCGAGACCTTGATGGCCGCCCCGGCGCTTGCCCTGCTGGCGCGACCGGCGGCCGCCCAGGCCCCGGCGCCGCAGCCTCCGGCGCAGCCGCCGACGCCGTTGCAAGCCGCGGCCGCCGCGGTGGCCGACGGCCAGCCGATCTCGCGGCAGGCCCTCATCGATTATGCGCGCGAGATCTCCAAGGCGCCCTATCAGGCGCCACGCGCCGAGATCCCCCGCGCGCTGACGCAACTGAGCCTGGAACAGTACCGGCAGATCCAGTTCAAGCCGGACAAGCGCCTCTGGGCCGGCGAGAACCGCGGCTTCACCCTCGATCTCCTGCCGCCCGGCAACGTCTTCACGACCCCGGTGGTGATCCGCACGGTGGAAAGCGGCATCATCCGCGACCAGCGTTTTGCGGCCGACCTCTTCGACTACGGCAACGTCCCGCCCCTGTCGGCCGACGCGTCCCTGCCCTTCACCGGTTTCCAGGCGCTGGCGCCGCTCAACCGGCCGGACCAGATGAACGAGGTGATGACCTTCCAGGGCGCGAGCTTTTTTCGCGCCATCGCCCGCGGCCAGACCTTCGGCCTGCAGGCGCGCGGTCTCATTCTCAATGTCGCGGAGCCGCAGGGCGAGGAGTTCCCGGCCTTCCGCACCTTCTGGATCGAGCGACCCGGTGCCGGCTCGACCAATCTCGTCATTCACGGCCTGCTCGATTCGGACAGCGTCACCGGGCTCTACCGGTTCTCGCTGCGGCCGGGCGACATCACGGTCTGCGATACCGAGGTGACGCTGTTCCCGCGCGTCGATCTCGCCCATGTCGGCATCGCGCCGCTGACCGCCAATTTCCTGTTCGCGCCGAACGACCGGACCAATGTCGACGACGTGCGCGGCGGCGTGCACGACGTCAACGGCCTGGAAATGTGGAACGGCAACGGCGAATGGGTCTGGCGGCCGCTGCACAATCCGGACACGCTGCAGATCTCGGCCTTCGTCGACCAGAACCCCAAGGGGTTCGGACTGCTGCAGCGCGACCGGCGCTTCGAGGCCTATAACGATCTCGACGCCCGCTTCGAACGCCGGCCGAGCGTCTGGATCGAGCCGCTCAACGAGTGGGGCCAGGGCCAGATCCAGCTCATCGAGATTCCCGTCAACGACGAGATGAACCGCAATATCCTCGCCTATTGGCGGCCGCGCCAGCCGCTCGCCAAGGGCGGCGAGCACAGCTTCACCTATCGGATGCACTGGTGCTGGCAGCCGCCCGAACGGCCGAGCGTGCCCCATGTGGCGGCAACCCGGACCGGCCGCGCTGCGGCCGGCGGTCGGCGGCGGCGTTTCATGGTGGACTATACTGCGGAAGAGTTCGCCGACCCGACGCGCGGCGTCGGGCTGAAGCCCAATCTGACCACCCAGCGCGGCAAGGTCGGTGCCGTCGATGGCCGCTTCGTGCCCGAACTGCGCCTCTATAGGGTCACCTTCGAACTTGATCCTGAGGCCGCCAATCAAGTTGAACTGAGGCTCGTCCTGGAACGCGACGGACAACCGCAAAGCGAGACATGGCTCTATCGATGGACGCCCTGACGGATCAGACACTCCCGATCGCGCTCGGCCGCGCCAAGGGCGCCATGCCGCCGGTGGCTCCGCTGGCCATGCCCGCCGCTTCGTTGCGCAGCTGGAGCGAGACGGAGAAGCGGCGGCGCGCGGCGCCGGAGCGCTGGCGCAAGCCCTGGTTCTCGCGGCTCGTCACCTTCGGCGGCATGCTCGCCATTTCCTGCTTCGGCGGCTACCAGATGTACAAGGTGGTCGAAGCGGGCGGCGTCACGCTGCTCGAATGGTTGTTCATGATCCTGTTCGTGATCAACTTCTCCTGGATCGCGCTCGCCTTCACCAGCGGCCTGGTCGGCATGGGCAATCTGCTGCGCCACGGCATCACCGTGAAGCCGGTGCTGCCGGAAAAGCTCAGGTCGCGCACCGCCGTCGTCATGCCGATCTACAACGAGAGCCCGGGCCGTGTGTTCGGCGCCGTGCAGGCGATCGCAGAGGACGTGATCGCGACCGGACATGGCGCCGCCTTCGACTTCTTCTTCCTGTCGGATACGACCGACCCGGACATCTGGATCGCCGAGGAACGCGCCTTCCTGGCGCTGCGCGAGCGGCTGCCCGACATCGGCATCTATTATCGGCATCGGCCGAAAAATACGGCGCGCAAGGCCGGCAATATCGCGGATTTCGTCACCCAGTGGGGTGGTTCCTACGACCACATGCTGGTCTTCGACGCCGACAGCATCATGACCGGCGAAACCATCGTGGCGCTGGCCGACGCGATGGAGAAGGATCCGGATGCCGGCATCATCCAGACCCTGCCGCGCCTGATCAACCGCAACACGCTGCTGGCGCGGCTCCAGCAGTTCGCTGCCAGCGTCTATGGGCCGCTCTGCGCGGCAGGCCTTGCCGTCTGGTCCGGCCGGGACGGCAATTACTGGGGCCACAACGCCATCATCCGCATGGAGGCCTTTGCCGGTTCGGCGGGGCTCCCCGACCTGCGCGGCAAGCCGCCGTTCGGCGGCCATATCCTCAGCCACGATTTCGTCGAGGCGGGGCTCATCCGCCGCCGCGGCTATGGCGTCTACATGCTGCCGCAGCTCGGCGGCTCCTATGAGGAGAGCCCGCCCTCGCTGATGGACCTTGCCATCCGCGACCGGCGCTGGTGCCAGGGCAACCTTCAGCATTCGCGCGTCATCGGCTCGAAGGGCCTGCACTGGGCGACCCGCCAGCATTTCGCCACCGGCATCATGAGCTACCTGTCGAGCCCGCTCTGGCTGATCCAGCTGCTGGTCGGCCTGATGCTGGCCCTGCAGGCGGCCTTCATCCGTCCGGAATATTTCACCAACCAGTTCACGCTGTTTCCGGCCTGGCCGGTCTTCGACGCCGAGCGCGCCTTCAACCTCTTCATCTTCACCATGGTGATCCTGCTGGCACCGAAGATCTTCGGCTGGTTCGTCACCCTGCTGAATGGCCCCGCCCGCCGCGGCTCGGGCGGTGCGATCCGGCTCACCCTGTCCGTCATTCTCGAGATCGTCCTGTCCGTCCTGCTCGCGCCGGTCATGATGCTGGTGCAGGCCGGCTCGGTGTTCTCGATCCTGTCGGGCCGGGACACCGGCTGGAAGACCCAGCGGCGCGACGACGGGTCGATCCCGCTGCGTTCGATCATCGCGCGGCATTGGCGGCATACCCTGCTCGGCATCGTCGCGGCGATCGCGGCCTTTTCCATCTCGCCCTATATCTTCGCCTGGATGTCGCCGACCATTATCGGCCTCTGGCTCGCGGTGCCGACCTCCTGGGCTTCGGCCTCGGCCACCATCGGCTGGGGCCTACGCCGGCTCGGCCTGCTGCTGATCCCCGAGGAGACCCGGCCGCCTGAGCTCGCCGAGCGCGCCTATCGGCTGGGCCAGGAGTTCGAGGCGCTCGGGCTCGAGGATCACAAGGCGCTCGACCTCGTGCACGGCGACGCCGACTTCCGCGACGTGCACCAGTCGATCATCCAGGTGCCGCCGGCGCGCGTGCGCGGCCGGATCGATACCGACCGGGTCATCGCCGAGGCGAAGCTGACCGACGCGCAGTCGATCGAGGATGCCCGCAAATGGCTTTCCGGCCGCGAGACCGTGCTGGTGCTGCATGACCGCGCGCTGATCGCCCTGCTGGCGGCCCTGCCGAGCGCCGCGGAGGCCACGGCCGAGGCCGCCTGACGGCCTCGCGGCGGCTTCGGGCGCTGCACTGCACAAATTCCGGGCAGCGCGACGCTCGCCGGTTGGGCATGGCGGCTGCGCGCGGTTCCGTCTGGTCTTCAAAAATGGCCGCAACAGCCTGATATCGCTTGTTTTTCCGCCATCGCTCCGACTCTGGCATCGGCCTTGCTCAGTCCTGTCCCGACCCTTTGAACGGCCGCCAACGACGCCGGCCCCTGGCTTGTTCATGACGGGGAGCGGATGGCTCAGGACTTCGGCGCGGATCAGAAGCGCTATCTCGAAGGCTTCGTGGCGGGCGCCGCGGCGGCGCGGGCCCTCGAAAGGGTGCTGCTCGCGCTTCCACTTTTCCTGGTCGCCCAGCTTCCGGCCGGCCCGGATGCCGAACATGTCACCGCCCAGGACGCCCAGATCGCCGCCGGCCGGAAGCTGGTCGACCAGGAAAAGTGGAAGCGCGAGCAGCACCCTTTCGAGGCCTATCGACGGCTCGCGGCGGACGCTGCGACCGGCCGGCTGCCGTCGCCGCCCGACAATTTCCGCTGGCGCTATTTCGGACTGTTCAATGTCGCGCCGGCGCAGGACAGCTTCATGCTGCGCATGCGCCTGCCGAACGGCATCCTCAAGGCGCATCAACTCGCCGGGCTCGCCGATCTCGCCACCCGTTTCGGCGGCGGTGCGCTCGACGTCACCACCCGCGCCAACCTGCAGATGCGCGAGATCCGGCCGGAGAACGCCGCGGCGCTGCTCGAGGAGCTGATGGATCTCGGCATCGTCGCGCGCGGTTCGGGCGCGGACAATATCCGCAACGTCACCGGCTCGCCGCTCGCCGGCATCGATCCGGCCGAACTCATCGACACCCGCCCGCTCTGCCGGCAATGGCATTTCCATATCCTCGCCGACCGGACGCTCTATGGCCTGCCGCGCAAATTCAACGTGTCGTTCGACGGCGGCGGGGTCTCGCCGGCCCTCGAGGAAACCAACGATGTCGGCTTCCAGGCGGTCGCGGTCCGCGACGGCTCGCCGGTGCCGGCCGGGACCTATCTGCGGCTCGTTCTCGGCGGCATTTCCGGACACCAGGATCTCGCCCGTCCGACCGGAGCCTTCTGCCGGCCGGACCAGGCGAGCGCGGTGGCCGATGCCATCGTCAGGGTGTTCATTGCCCACGGCGACCGCTCCAACCGCAACCGGGCAAGGCTGAAATACCTGCTGGACGAATGGGGCTTCGCGACCTTCCTCGCCAAGGTCGAGGAACGGCTCGGCGCGCCGCTCGAACGGATCGACGAAGCCTTCGTCGCGCCCCGGCCGGCAAGCCGCCGCGATGCCCATATCGGTGTCCACCCGCAGCGCCAGCCTGGCCTCAACTGGATCGGGGTCGCCGTGCCGGTCGGCCGCCTGGCGGCCGAGCAGGCGGCCGGTCTTGCCGCCATCGCCCGCGAACGTGGCGATGGCGATATCCGTCTGACCGTCTGGCAGAACCTCATCCTGTCGGGGATCCCGGACGCCGGCGTCGCGGCCGCCGAGGCGGCCGTGGCTGCGCTCGGCCTTGAGACGGCGGCAAGCCCGATCCGCGCAGGGCTCGTCGCCTGCACCGGCAATGCCGGCTGCAAGTTCGCGGCGGCCAATACCAAGGCCGATGCGCTGGCGATCGCCCGGCATGTCGAGGCCCATCTGGCGCTAGACGTTCCGGTCAACGTGCACCTGACCGGCTGCCATCATTCATGCGCCCAGCACTATATCGGCGATATCGGCCTCATCGGCGCGCGCGTGCCGGTCAATGACGATGGCGACACGGTCGAAGGCTACGACATTGCGGTCGGCGGCGGCTTCGCCGAAAATGCCCGCATCGGACGGGTGCTCTGGAAAGGCGTCGCGGCGAGCGAAGCGCCGCGCCATGTCGCAGCGCTGCTCGCCGCCTATCGCGCCCATCGCGAGGGACCCGGAGAGGGTTTCCAGGCCTTCACCCTGCGCCATGATATCGCGGCTCTCGACACGCTGGCGGCGCCGCTGCTCGCCGAAAGCGCGCGGTCGATCGTGCCGGAGGCCGCCGAATGACCGCGCAGCCGGTGACGCCGATCCTTGCCCTGGTGCCGGAGAGCGCGCCGTTCTCGCCCGAGCAGCGCGCCTGGCTCTCCGGCTTCTTCTCGGCCGCGCTCGCGCCCGGCGGCGTGCCTGGCGCGGTCGGCATGGCCGCGCCAGCCGATACGGGCGCAGCGGCGCCCGCGGCGCTCGCCAGCAACGATGCCGCGCCCTGGCATGATCCCTCCATGCCGCTCGACGAGCGCATGCGGCTTGCCGACGGCCAGCCGATCGCGCCGCGCCTGATGGCGGCCATGGCGCAGCAGGATTGCGGGCAGTGCGGCTACAACTGCGCCGACTATGCCAATGCGCTGGCCGGCAAGGCGGAAGAGCGGCTCAATCTGTGCGTGCCGGGAGGCAAGGAGACGCTGCGCATGCTGAAAGCGCTGGCGCCGGAGATCGGCGCGGCGCCGGCAGCCACCGCCCTGCCCGTTCCGGCGACAGCCAGCGCGGCGCCCGAGCCCGTCAAGATCCTGGTGCCCGGCCGGTCGCGCGAAGCCCCGATCGCCGCTCGCTTCCTGACGCGTCGCCGGCTCAATGCGGAAGGCTCCGAAAAACAGACCTTCCATATCGAATTCGACCTCAGCGACAGCGGCCTCGACTATGTGGTCGGCGATGCCTTCGGCGTCTTCGCCCGCAACGATCCGGGGCTCGTCGATCAGGTCATTGCGCTGATCGGCGCCTCGCCCATCGCGCCGGTGCGCGGCAAGACGCTGCGCGACCTGCTGATCGAGGATCTCTCGCTCGCGCCGGCACCCGACCAGCTGTTCGAGCTCGTGTCGTTCCTGACCGGTGGCGCCCAGCGCGCCAAGGCGCGGGCACTCGCGGCCGGCGAGGATCCGGACGGCGATGCCGCCCACCTGGACGTCATGGCGGTCCTGCAGAAGTTTGCCGGCGTCAGGCCCCACGCGGAAGTCTTCGTCGAAGCCCTCGAACCTTTGCAGCCGCGGCTCTATTCCATCTCCTCCTCGATCAAGGCCCTGCCCGGCCGGGTGTCGCTGACCGTCGACGCGGTGCGCTACCGGATCGGCCGGCGGCAGCGGCTGGGGCTCGCCTCGACCTATCTGAGCGAGCGGGCCCGTGCCGGCGAGGCCGTGCAGGTCTATGTGCAGCGGGCGCACGGCTTCGCCTTGCCCGCCGATCCCGCCGTGCCGATCATCATGGTCGGTCCCGGAACTGGCATCGCGCCGTTCCGTGCCTTTCTGCAGGATCGCGGCGCCGGCGGCGCGAGCGGACCGAACTGGCTGTTCTATGGCCATCAGCGCCAGGCGACCGACTTCTTCTATGCCGACGAGTTCGCGGCGATGAAGAAGGCCGGGCTGCTGACGCGCCTGTCGCTGGCCTGGTCGCGGGACGGAACGGAAAAGGTCTACGTTCAGGACCGGATGCGTGAAAACGGCCAGGATCTCTGGCGCTGGCTTGCCGACGGTGCCCATTTCTACGTCTGCGGCGACGCCAAGCGCATGGCGCGTGACGTCGAAGCTGCGCTGGTCGACATCGTCGCGCGGCACGGCGCGCGCTCCGTCGACGAGGCGGTGGCCTTCGTGCAGGGGCTGAAAAAGGCCGGCCGTTATCAGGCAGACGTCTATTGAGGTCCGCAATGATCGATGCCGCAGCCGAGGATCGAGGCCGGATCGGGCCGCTGGCGGTCCTGCCGCTGTTCTGGCAGCTTCGCGGGCGGCGGGTCCTGGTGGCCGGCGGCTGCGAGGCGGCGGCCTGGAAGGCCGAACTGCTGGCCGCCGCCGGCGCACGCGTCCTGGTCGCGGCGGAGGCACCAGGGGATATGCTCTGCAGCCTCGCCGCGCGCTGGCCGGACGGCGCCATCGATCTCCGCGGGGGCGGCTGGGATCGCGCCTGTCTCGACGGAATGGCGATCGCGGTCGGGGCCTTTGCCGCCGATGCGGAAGCCGAAGCCTTTCGGGCCGCGGCGCGCGCCGCCGGCGTTCCGGTCAACCTGGTCGACAGGCCCGCGCTTTGCGATTTCAGCTTCGGCGGCATCGTCAACCGTTCGCCGCTCGTCATCGGCATCGCGACCGACGGCGCGGCGCCGGTCTTCGGCCAGCAGGTGCGCAGCCGAATCGAGGCGCTGCTGCCGCCCGGCATTGCCGCCTGGGCCGCCGCGGCCAGGAACTGGCGGCCTCGCATCATGGCGCGCGGCCTTCCCGCCACGGCGCGGCGGCGGCTCTGGTCACGCTTTGCCACCATGGCGCTCGATGGCGCGGGCACGCCGCCGGCGCCAGGCGACCTCGACTGGCTGCTCGTCCCGGACGTCGTGACGGCGCCGCCGGGCGGCCGGGTGATTCTGGTCGGCGCCGGACCGGGCGAGGCGGACCTCGTCACGCTCAAGGCGGCGCGGGCGCTGCTGGCCGCCGATGTGATCGTCCATCAGGGGCCTTGCCTTTCGGCGTGCCTCGATCTCGCCCGGCGGGAGGCCCGGCGCTTCGATGTCGGCGGCGCGGATGCCGGTGCGATCGCAGCGCTTCTCGCTCGCCTCGCCCGTTCCGGCCGCGAGACCGCCTTGCTGATCCAGGGGGATGCTCGTGCGAATCCCCTCGCTGCGGCGGTTTCGGCGCGGCTGGAGGCGGCATCGGTCGCGGTGTCGGTCATTGCCGGCGTCGCCGAGGCGACTCACCCGCAAAGGCCGGGCACCATGCCCAAGGCGCCCGCCGGCGCGCCGCGGTTCGGCATGCCGGCGGGTGTCGCCGCCGCGCCTTTTCCTTGACAAGCGGGGCGCGACCTGTCACATCGACGCCCAATCAGCCGGCGGCGACGCGGCGGGCATGCGCCTGCTATTCCCATCGTTCGGCGACGTTTTTCTCGCGAGGACGAAAATGGCCAAGGCCGCCACCATCAAGATCAAACTCGTGTCGACCGCGGATACCGGCTTCTTCTATGTCACCCAGAAGAACTCCCGCACCATGACCGACAAGCTGTCGAAGAAGAAGTACGACCCGGTCGCGCGCAAGCACGTCGAGTTCAAGGAAGCCAAGATCAAGTAAGACGGCTTCGACCGACTTTTCCGCGCATGCTGAAATGGCCCCTTCCGGGGCCATTTTTGTTGGGGGGATCGCCGGCCAGGGGCGGTTTCTCCCGTCGCGGCCCCGTCGTCCGGCTAAGGCGCCGGCGTCTGGGCGATGTCGAATGTATGCGTATCCGGGCCGAGCCGGATGACCAGGCGATAGTTCGCCACCTGCTCACGGGGCACGTCGCGCGGCGCTTCCAGATGCATCTGGCCGCCGAACCATTCGCCCGGCAGCACCGTGTGATCCTTCATCACGGTTTCTTCGAAGCGGGCGATCGCCTCTTCGCCGCGGTCGGCTGATGCGATCATGGTCGCCGTACCGGCGCCGGCGAGCGATCCGGCGGGGACGGCGTTGCGGTAGGTCGGTCGGCCGGAGGCGACCGCCGCGCCCGCACCGACCATGACGGCGCCGAGAATGAGGCCGGCGACCTGGGCGGTGCGCTCCTCCTGGACGAGCTGCTCGTAGCTGATCACCTGGAGCGGGCGCGGCGCGCCGCCGACATTGAGCTCGGCATTGACCGTGGCCAGGGTGAAATTGACCGGCGCCGACCCGCCATTCTGGATGGCGACGACAAAGATCGGCCGCTGCCCGCGCGTCTGCTCGCGCAGCTTCGGGCTGATCACCACCCGCGTCAACGATCCGGTCGAGACGATGGCCGATCGGCCGTCGCGGTAGATCGGCATTTGCGAGGCGGTTGTCGGCCGGAATGACACGCGGTCGGTCGTGACGCAGCCAGCCAGCATTGCCGCCGCGAGCACGGCGGACATGACCCTACGCATGATGGTACCCCCCTGACGTGCGTTCTCGGCGCACTGCAGCCGCACGTTAGTGCTCGCCGTCGGATCGTCGAGCCGGCCGGCGTGCCGCTGGCGCGCTGCTGCACGTTTTCCGGGAGAGCCGCCGGCCGGGTTCCGCACAGCCACGGCCGTGATCGGCGATCCTAGCGGCCGTGCCAGGCCGAGAGAACGGTTTCCATCGCATCGGCCGCTCGACACAGATGCCGTCACCTCTCCGCAGGGGCTATGGTAGATCGAACTTGCCTTCACGCTGCCGGCCGGCGTCTCGGTCCGGCATTTCCTACGAGGAGCTTTCGTCCATGAAGCTGTATTATTCTCCCGGCGCCTGTTCGCTCGCCCCGCATATCGTCGCGCAGGAGCTGGGACTGCCGCTTCAGCTGGAAAAGGTCGCGCTCGCCACCAAGACCACCGAGGCGGGGGCCGACTATTTCGCGGTCAATCCGAAGGGGTCGGTGCCGGCCCTCCAGCTCGACAGCGGCGATGTGCTCACAGAGGGCCCGGCCATCTCGCAATATCTCGCGGATCAGAAGCCCGGCTCGACCATTGCCCCTGCCAACGGCACCATGGCGCGCTCGCGCCTGCAGGAAATGCTGAACTATATCTCGACCGAGATCCACAAGACCTACAGCCCGCTGTTCCGGCCCGATACGGTGGCGGAAACCCGCACGGAGCGGGAGGCGTATCTCCGCCGGCGCTACGGCCTCATCGAGAAGATCCTCGCCGGCCAGCCCTTCCTGCTCGGCAACGATTTCACTGCGGCGGACGCCTATCTCTTCACGGTGACCAACTGGGCCCGCATCCTGAAGCTCGACCTGTCCGAGTTCCCGTCGCTGCTGGCGTTCCAGAAGCGTGTCGCCGAGCGGCCGGCGGTCAAGGCCGCGATGATCGCCGAAGGCCTTATCAAGGCCTGACGGCCCCTGCGCCCCGCCGGACATCCGCGCGGGGCGCTTGCCTGGCCTCCGCGGTGCCGATCAGGCGTCGGCCTTCCGGATCTTGTCGATCTCGGCCTGCCGCAGCAGGAAGCGCTGCACCTTGCCGCTCGGCGTCTTCGGCAACTGCGTGACGAATGCGATGTCGCGCGGATAGGCATGGGCGGACAGCCGGCCCTTCACATGGAGCCGAAGCTCGTCGGCAAGCGCGGCATCGCCGACGACCGTGTCGACCAGCACCACGAAGGCCTTGACGATTTCCGTGCGCTGCGGGTCCGGCACGCCGATGACGGCGGCCTCGATCACCGCGGGATGCTCGACCAGGGCGCTCTCGACGTCGAAGGGACCGATGCGGTAGCCCGAGGAGGTGATGACGTCATCGCTCCGGCCGACATAGGTGAAGGTGCCGTCCGGCTCCATCTGGACGAAATCGCCCGACCGGTAGTAGCCGCCGGCGATGCTCGGCGTCTCCTTTTTCCAGTAGCCGGAGAACCAGTGCAGCGGCGAGCGGGCGAGATCGGTGGCGAGTTCTCCCGGTTCGCCGGGCGGCAATTCCCGACCGTCGGCCGACAGCACGACGATCCGGATGCCGGGCGTGGCCAGGCCGGCAGAACCGGCATGCACCGCGTGTTTCAGGCGATGATGATTGACCACCACCATGCCGGTCTCGGTCTGGCCGTAGTGGTCGTGGATCGGCACGGCGAGATGATCGCGGAACCAGGTGATGACGGCCGGATTGAGCGGTTCGCCGGCGCTGGAGACGACGCGCAGCCGCCCCTTGACGGCCTCGGCCGCCGCCGGTCCCGCCGCCATCAGCAATCGGTAGGCGGTCGGGGCGCCCGCGAGATTGGTGATGCCGTAGCGCGCAATCATCGCATAGGTGCTGTCGGCGGTGAACGGCCCGTCGTAGAAGGTGGTGGCGTGCCCCATCAGCAGCGGCCCGGTCACCGCATAGTAGAGGCCGTAGGCCCAGCCCGGATCGGCAATGTTCCAGAACACGTCCTCGGGCCTGAGGTCGACCGCGTCGCGCATATAGACCTGGAACGACAGCAGCGCCTTGATCGGCACCGGAACGCCCTTCGGCGCGCCGGTCGTGCCGGATGTGGACATCATCAGGAAGCGGTCTTCGCCGGTCAGCATGACCGGCTCGAACTGGTCGGCTTCGGCGGCGAGCGCGGCGTGAAAGTCGATGTCGCTCGGGCGTGGAGCATCGACCATCACGACGGGCGGACAGTTCGCGACATCGTCGAGCTTGGCGCGGTTGGCGGCATTGGTGACCACCAGCCTGGCTTCGCTCGTGTCGAAGCGCTGCTCGATGGCCTTGGGCCCGAAGGCCGTGAACAGCGGCTGATAGACGGCCCCGGCGCGCCAGGTGCCGAGAATGACGGTCAGCAGGTCGGGCGTGCGCGGCAGCATGCCGGCCACCACGTCGCCGCGGCCGACGCCGTGACGCGCGAGGAGATTGGCGAAGCGCGCAGCGCGGGCTTGCAGATCCGCGAAGGTCACCGTGCCGCGCTGGCCCTCCTGGCTCTCCCAGATCAGCGCCGTGCCGCCGCCTGCGGCATGCCGGTCGCAGCATTCGACGCAGACATTGATGCCGTCGGCAAGGCTGCCGGACAGGGCCGCGGCCTCGGCCGCAGGGCTGAACCGCGCAATGGCTTCGGCATAAGTCACGGTCTCGCCTCGTGTTTCTGTCATGCCACATCTCCCCGGTCTCAGTCGCTGGCGCGCGCTGCAGGCACATATATCGGGTCAGGCGGTGCTGGCCGGCCGTGACGCCGCATCGGTTAGCGCGCCGGCCGAGGCTTGGCGACTCGGCCGAACAGCACATGAAGCAAAGCGGGGCACGCATCACCCGTCATGCGCGCCGGCAGGGCGTCGCGCCGTCTGCGCGGCGCAGGTGATTGCCACGAGGCTGCCCTTCGCGGCACAAAGGCCCTCCGCCAGATCGTCAAGGAGGCGCATCATGGACCGGTTCACGGGCAGCTGCCTGTGCGGCAATGTCCGCATCGTGGCATCAGGACGTCCCTATCGGGTCGGTCTCTGCCATTGCCTCGACTGCCGCAAGCATCATGGCGCTCTTTTCCACGCATCCGCGATCTTTCCTCAGGATGCCGTCACAATCGAAGGCGAGACGCGCGACTATGCCGGCCGCTGCTTCTGCCCCACCTGCGGCTCGTCCGTATTCGGGCGGAGCGCAGATGAAATCGAAGTCAATGTCGGGGTGCTGGACGCGACGGACCAACTGACGCCGACCTACGAAAGCTGGATCATCCGGCGCGAGGCCTGGCTGCCGCCGTTTCCGCTCACCCGCCGATACGAGCGCGATCGCGACGCGGCGGGACGGTTCGAAGACTAGCCACGGGACGTCGGAGCGTTGGCCGCGGGCGCAGTCGTGCCGCGACGGTGGCCGGCCGGACAAGGCGCAACAGGGAGAGGCCATCCCTGCCCGGTCCGACCGGCCGACCCCACGATCCCAGGACATGCGGCGGACCTGAGCATTCGCAGGGTATGGCGCCGCGATCGGGGAAGCCTAGCTGTTTAGTCCCAGCATGTCATGGCCTGGCCGACGGCTGAACAGCTCTGGCTTTTCGGTGCTGATTTGCTTGATGGCCTCAAGCGGGGTCCTGAACCGCAGCGCCTTGAGCTGCTTGGCGTAATTGTAGGCCAGCAGCCAGTCCCGGACGTGGCGCCTCAGGTCGTTGATCGAGGCGTAGTGGAAGGTGCGGACGGTGGCGTCCTTGATGGTTCGGACCATTCGTTCCGCCTGGCCGTTGGTCCACGGATGATAGGGCTTGGTGAGCCTGTGCGCGATGCTGTTCTCGGCGCAGGCTCTTCCGAAGGCGTGAGCGAGGAAGCCGCCCTCGGCCCTCTTGTCGTGCTGGACGAACTGAACGCCGTTATCCGTCAGCACCGTGTGGACCTTGTAGGGAACGGCCCTGACCAGCGCCTTGAGGAAGCCCGCCGCTACGAGCTTTGTCGCCTTCCGGTAGATCCTGGCGAAGACCAATTTGGAGGTCCGGTCCACGGCCACGAACAGACAGGCCTTGCCGCCTTCATAGCGCAGCTCGGCGATGTCGATGTGGAAGTAGCCGATCTCGTAGGCCTTGAACCGCTTCGGTTTTTCGCGATCGGCCTTCGGCAGGCGAGAGATTCCGTGACGCTGAAGGCAGCGATGCAGCGACGAGCGCGTCAGATGCGGGATGACGTCCTTCAGCGCGACGAAGACGTCGTCCAGCGGCAGGCGGGCCTGCACACGCAGAGCGACGATCGCGGCCTCCTCGATGGCAGAGAGAACGGAACTGTGGCTTTCCTTCGGACCCATCGGCTCATCTTCGACCGTCTGCCGGGACCGCCACTTCCTCACGGTCTTCTCGTTGATCCCGAAGCGCCGCGCGAGCTCCGCGGCCGAAGCTTGCGATCGCTGTAGCTCCGTTCGAACGGCGTGCGTGGTCGTGGCGCTCCCGTGAAGAACCTGGCCCATAGCGCGTCCCTCTCTGATGACGATAACGATACGCCATCACACCGTGGGACTAAACACCTAGCCACCGGTCGGGGTGGGTTCAACGCATGCCGCCGGGATTGGCTGCGGCCGGTCGTCTTAACGTAAAGAGATCGCGCGAAAGATCGCGGAATTCCGGGGGCTTCCGGCGACGCGGCAGGGGTGATGCGGCCGGTCAGGCGGCGTCGAGCACCACGCGGTTGCGGCCGCTGCGCTTGGCCTGGTAGAGCGCCTGGTCGGCGCGCTTGACCAGCGGCTCGGCGCCGCTGTCGGTCGGCCGGCACTGCGCCATGCCGATCGACACTGTGACATCGATCGCCCGGGCGCCCTTCTGGATCGGGAACGGATCGCCGGCGACCCGCGCGCGGATCCTCTCGGCAACGATCGAGGCGACGCTGGCGTCGGTATCCGGCATGATGACGACGAATTCCTCGCCGCCGAGGCGGCAGGTCAGGTCGATGCCCCGGACGTTCTTGCGGATGCGCGCGGCAAACTCGCGCAGCACCTCATCGCCGACATCATGCCCATGCGTGTCGTTGACCGCCTTGAAATGATCGATGTCGAGGATGAGCACCGACAGGGGCTTGCCGCGCAGGATCGCCTGCTCCACCAGGGTGCCGAGATGGCGCTCCATGTAGCGGCGATTATGCAGGCCGGTCAGCGCATCGGTGATGGCCATCTCGATCGACTGCTGGACATTGTCGCGCAGGCGGTCGGAATAGCGCTTCTTGCGGACCTGGGTGCGCACCCGCGCCGACATTTCGTTCCGGTCGATCGGCCGCATCAGATAGTCGTTGATGCCGATGTCGAGGCCGCGCATCAGCCGGGCGTCGTCCTCCGGCTCGGCCATGACCAGCAGCGGCAGGCCGCGCGTACGCTCCAGCGAGCGGATCTGGGAGCACAGCCGCAGCGGATCGAAATCGGCAAGGCTCAGCGACACCATGGCGAGGTCGTAGTCGCCTTCGGCGGCGCGGAACAGGGCTTCCTGCGCGCGGGTCTCGACATCGACCCGCTGCTGCTTGTGCAGCGCGTGGACGATACGCTCGACCGACGACTGGCGGTCGTCCACCACCAGGATGTGGCCGTGGAGCCCGTTGTCGCTGACCGTCTCCAGCCGCGGATCGCCGATGCCGATCTCGAACGAGGTCATGGCACGCATGCGCAGCTCGTCCTGCACCATTTTCAGGCGGGCGAGCGAGCGCACCCGCGTGACGAGCGCGAGATCGTTGACCGGCTTGGTCAGGAAATCGTCGGCGCCGGCCTCGAGTCCCCTGACGCGGTCGGAGGGCTGGTCGAGCGCGGTGACCATGACGACCGGAATATGCTGGGTGGCGGTGCTCGACTTGAGGCGCCGGCACACCTCGAAGCCGTCCATGTCGGGCATCATCACGTCGAGCAGGACGATGTCGCATTGCGCGCGCTCGCAGATGGCCAGCGCTTCCGGACCGGACATGGCGGTGATGACGTCGAAATATTCGGCCGACAGGCGCGCTTCGAGCAGCTTCACATTGGCCAGGATGTCATCGACGACGAGGACCCGCGCGGTCATGACGTTGCTTCCTCGCGTTCTCAGGCTGCGCCCAGGAAGTGGCGCACGGTCTCGATGAACTTGGCGACCGAGATCGGCTTGGACAGGTAGGCCTCGCAGCCGCCGGCCCTGATCCGCTCCTCGTCGCCCTTCATGGCGAAGGCGGTGACCGCGATGACCGGGATATGCCTGATCGTCTCGTCTTCCTTGATCCAGCGCGTGACATCGAGGCCGGAGACTTCCGGCAGCTGAATGTCCATCAGGATCAGGTCCGGCCGGTGACTGCGGGCGAGCGCCAGCGCCTCAGTGCCGTTGCGGGTCTGAATGGTCCGGTAGCCGTTGGCTTCCAGGAGATCGTGGAAGAGCTTCATGTTCAGCTCGTTGTCTTCCACGATCATGACGGTCTTCGACATCGCATGATCCGTAACATCGCAAGATCCGGCCAGTTGCCGCACCTTGTTGAATGGGACACAAGGTAGCCGGGATTCCTTTCAGAAAGGCAAACCATGGCACCAGCCCGGGACAGTGGCGGCCGCGCCGCGGCCGAGGAGATGGCGGTCAAGGCGCTGGCATTCCTAGCCGCCGAGCCGGACCGGCTGGAGCGCTTCCTGGCGCTTGCCGGCATCGATGCCGGGGCGATCCGCGACGCCGCGCGCCAGCCGGGCTTTCTCGCCGCGGTCATGGAGCACCTGATGTCGGACGAGCCGCTGCTGCTGGGCTTTGCCGCACATGAGGGCGTCACGCCGGAAACGGTGGTCAAGACGGCACGGGCGCTCGGCATCGTGCCCTGGGACCGCGGCTTCGCCTGACCTGCCCCTTGCCGGCGCTCGGCCCCGGCTTCAAGATCGTGCGTCATGGCCCTTCTCGCCTTCTGCCGGGACTGTTTCACGGCCTTCGCGCCGACAGCGGTGCGCTGTACGGCCTGCGGCTCGCCGCGCATCGTCAGGCACGACGAACTCGATACGCTGGCCATCGCCCATGTCGACTGCGACGCCTTCTATGCAGCGATCGAGAAGCGCGACGATCCATCGCTTGCCGACCGGCCGCTGATCGTCGGCGGCGGCAAGCGGGGGGTCGTCTCGACCTGCTGCTATCTTGCCCGCATCAATGGCGTGCGCTCCGCCATGCCCATGTTCAAGGCGCTGGAACTGTGCCCCGACGCCGTCGTGCTGCCGCCCAACATGGAGAAATATGCCCGCGTCGGACGCGAGGTGCGCGATGCGATGCGGGCGCTGACGCCGCTGGTCGAGCCCCTGTCGATCGACGAGGCCTTTCTCGATCTCAGTGGCACCGACCGGCTGCACGGCGCGCCGCCCGCCCTGGTGCTGGCCCGTTTTGCCAAGGCCGTGGAGCGCGGCATCGGCATCACCGTGTCGATCGGCCTGTCGCACAACAAGTTCCTGGCCAAGACCGCCTCCGACCTCGACAAGCCGAGGGGCTTCGCCGTGATCGGCCGGGCCGAGACGCTCGACTTTCTCGGACCCCGGCCGGTCTCCACCATCTGGGGCGTCGGCAAGGCCATGACGCAGACGCTCGAACGTGACGGGCTGCGGCGCATTGCCGATCTCCGCCGTTTCGACGAGGCCGAGCTGATGCGCCGCTACGGGGTGGTCGGCCAGCGGCTGTCGCGCCTCGCCCGCGGCATCGACAGCCGCAAGGTTTCACCCGACGACGAAACCAAGTCGATTTCGGCCGAGACCACCTTCGACACCGACATCCGGGACGGCCGCACCCTGGAGAAGCGCCTGTTTCCACTGTGCGAGAAAGTGTCGAGCCGCATGAAGGCGCAAGGCTTCGCCGGCTCGACGGTGACGCTCAAGCTCAAGAGCTCCGATTTCAAGCTGCGCAGCCGCTCGCGCACCCTGTCCTCGCCCACCGTGCTCGCCGCACGCCTGTTCGAGGCGGGGCGCGATATGCTGGCGAAGGAAGCCGACGGCACCGCCTATCGCCTGATCGGCATCGGCCTTTCGGATCTCACCGGTCTCGACAAGGCGGATCCGGCCGATCTCGTCGACACCTCGATCGCCAGGAACGTCAAGGTCGAGGGGGCGGTCGATGCGCTGCGCGCAAAATTCGGCAGGGCGGCGGTCGTCAAGGGCATCACCCTCGACGAGTAGCGGTCGGGATCCGGCCGCCGTTCTTCGAGGGCAAGGTTGCCCGCGCCGGCACCGGCTGCTAACCGGCATCCGGTCATTGGGAGCTGCGCCATGAAAGGCGGTCCGTCCGCAACCCGCTGAGCCGCAACAACCCTGTCGTTGTTGCGGCGGTCTGCATTTTCGGAACCATGATCGAGGCAGGTCGCCGCCAAACTCCCCGTTTGTGCGGATGATCGCTCATGTCCCATCTCATCAGGCCCGCTGCCACCGCGCAGCGCCGGCCCCCCTCCCTGCCGTCAGCGCTGCTGCTGATGGCGCCGTTCGACCTCATCGCATCGCTGGCCATGGACATCTACCTGCCGGTGGTACCGCTCATGCCGGGCGCGCTCGATGCGTCGCCGGGGCTCGTCCAGCTCACGCTCAGCCTCTACATGGCGGCGCTCGGGCTCGGCCAGGTCCTCTTCGGCCCGCTGTCGGACCGCATCGGACGCCGGCCCGTCGTCATCGGCGGCGCGCTGCTCTTCGCCACGGCCTCGTTCGGCCTCGCCGCGACCAGCAGCGGGCCTGTCTTCGTCGCCTTGCGCGCCGTCCAGGGCCTTGCGGCATCCGCGACGCTGGTCGCGACCTTCGCCACCGTCCGCGATGTCTATGCCGACCGGCCCGAAGGCACCCTCGTCTATGGCCTGTTCAGCGCGATGCTCGCCTTCGTGCCGGCGCTCGGCCCGATCCTCGGCGCGCTGATCGCCTGGCAATGGGGCTGGCGCGCGATCTTCGCCACCCTCGGGCTGCTGGCGCTCGCCGCCGCCCTGCAGGCCCTCGCGCGCTGGCCCGAAACGCGTCCTGACCGGGCGCGCATTCCGGCTCGGAGCTCGAGGGCGATCCTGCGCAGCGGTGCGTTCTGGACCTATACGCTTGGCTTCGCGGCGGCCATGGGCACCTTTTTCGTGTTCTTCTCGATTGCGCCGCGCATCCTGATCTCTCGCCTCGGCCTGTCGGAACTCGCCTTCAGCATCGCCTTCGCGTCGGTCGCTCTGGTGATGATCGTGGTTGCCCGCCTCGCGCGCGGCCTGCCGGCGCGTCGGGGCATCGACGGCACGCTGGTGCGCGGGCTCGGTGTCATGCTGGCCGGCGCCGGCCTGCTTGCCGGTCTTACCGGCAGCGGCGGGCCGTCGCTTGCCGCGATCCTCGCGCCGATGTGGGTGATGGCGGCCGGCATGGTGCTGGTCGTCTCGGTGACCGCCAATGGCGCGCTTGCCGGTTTCGATGACCGGGCCGGCGCGGCGGTGGCACTCTACTACGCCGTCCAGAGCGCGATCGTCGGCGCCGCCGGAACGCTTGCCGTCATCGCCCTGCCCGCCGACACCGCATGGCCGCTCGTCGCCTATTGCGCAGCCATGGGGACGATCACCCTCGCGGCGCTCGGCCTGCTCAGGCGGAGCGGCTGAAGGCCTTCGCCGGGAGCCCCTGCCGGTCGCTCAGCGGCTGCAGGGGTTCTCGGCCAGCCACTCGATCCGGCTGAGCGTACCGCGCAGCGCAAACTCGCCGTAATTGACCACGAGCTGGCGCGACACGCCGTTCTCGTAGAGCTCGAAGGCGATCGAATAGGCCGGCGTCGGGCTGTCCTTGCCAGCTTCGAAATAGCTGATCGTCACCGGCCAGCGGGCGAGCTGCGCCAGGCGCGGATCGCGTGCGGCCTCCTCCACCTCGCCACCGGCGCCGGGCTCGATGCGCCGGCCGATCACCGCGGTCGCATTGTAGAGCTTGGTGCCGGTCTCGGCGCCGTCATAGACCTTGACCTCGAGGATCGTCTGGCCGGCGCGGGCGGCATCGATGATCCGGCGCAGATGTTCGGTCGGAAAGATCGTCTGGCCGTCGATCTCGGATTGCGCCGGCCGCGGCTTGGTGACGGCGATGCGGATGCCGCCGGCGGCGCGGGTCGCATTGCCGTCCGTCTCCTCGCGCGGCGTGCCGTTCTCGGTCGAACGCGACGTGAAGCGGAAGCCGGTGCCGTCGCCCTCCTCGAAATTGGCCGTGCGCACGTCCATCACGACCGGATTGCCGTTGACCACCAGCTCGACCACCTGGCGGAACGTTGTCGAATAGCCCTCGCAGACATTGCCGGTGGTCTCGAACAGGATGCGGCCGCGGGCGGTATCGACGCCGCGGGCGGCGCGCCGGCCGTCGAGCGCGAGATCGTAGACACCCCGGTGCGGCGTCAGCACCGGTTCCGCCGCAAAGGCCGCCGGCACCGACGCGCTGACCAGGAGAGCTGCGGCGAGTGCGAGCGGGCGGATCGACGGCATATGTAGCTCCAGGACTCAAGGGCGCTCCGAATGGCCAGCATAGGAGGGCGGATCGGAGGCGACAACGCGGCGCCGCTGTGTCCGGCGCGGACGATCCGGGCCGCCCGGCCGGGAAGCCTTGCCTTGCGCCGCCCGCCGCCTTCGGGCAGGTTCCGGCGCCGCCCTTATCTCGTGCGAAACCCCCGGGGATCTGCCATGTCGACCATTGCCAACCGTCTCGCCGAACTCGGTATCACCCTGCCGACTCCGGTCGCTCCGATCGCCAATTACGTGCCTTTCGTGCGCACCGGCAACCAGCTCGTCGTCTCCGGCCAGATCTCGCTTGCGCCGGAAGGCCTGCTGGCTGGCAAGCTCGGCGGCGGCGTATCGATTGAGGACGGCCAGAAGGCCGCGCGCCAGGCGGCGATCAATGTGCTCGCCCAGATCCAGGCGGCCGTCGGCAATCTCGACAATGTCGTGCGAATCGTCAGGCTCGGCGGCTTCATCAACTGCACGCCGGATTTCGTCGACGCTCCCAAGGTGATGAACGGCGCCTCGGACCTGATGGTCGAGGTGTTCGGCGAGAAGGGCCGCCATGCCCGCTCGACGATCGGCGTCGCGGCGCTGCCGGTGAACGCGGCCGTCGAGGTCGAGGCCCTGGTCGAGATCGCCTGACGATGCGGCGGGCGGCCATGCGCCGCCCGCGTCATCCTGCGCATCACGCGGCAACGGCAGTGGACTTGTCGCCCGCAGCCTGACAAACATCATGTCCGGGCCTCCGCGGAGGTGCCCTGGACCGTTGGCATGCGCGCCGTTCGGCGCTTCCGCCTCCGGCTGCCGAAGGGGGGAGACATGTTCGATCGCCGCAGGTTCCTGACGGTTCTCGGCGCGGCCGTGGTGGCCGGAAGCCGGCCGGGTTTCGCCGCGGGTTCGGCCGCAGGCCGCCTGACCGAACTTGGCATCAGCCTGCCGACGGCAGCCGCGCCGATCGCCAACTACGTGCCCTTCGTGCGCACCGGCAGCCTGCTCGTCGTCTCCGGGCAGCTTTCGGCCGGGCCCCAGGGCGTGCTGACGGGCAAGCTCGGCGGCGGCGTGTCGATCGAGGACGGCCAGAAGGCGGCGCGCCAGGCTGCGATCAACGTGCTCGCCCAGATCCAGGCGGCGACCGGCGATCTCGACAAGGTCACACGCATCGTCCGGCTCGGCGGCTTCATCAACTGCACGCCGGACTTTGCCGATGCGGCAAAGGTGATGAACGGAGCTTCCGATCTGATGGTCCAGGTGTTCGGCGACAAGGGGCGTCACTCGCGCTCGACCATCGGTGTCGCCGCCCTGCCCGCCAATGCCCTGGTCGAAGTCGAAGCCCTGGTCGAGGTTGCGTGATGGCTGCGCCCGATGATCTCGGCTGGCTGGTGGCCAGGCCGATCGCCCATCGCGGCCTGCATGGCCTGGAGGCGGGCGTGGTCGAGAACCAGCCACGTGCCTTCGCGGCGGCGGTCGCCGGCGGATATGCCATCGAATGCGACGTCCAGCCCAGCGCGGACGGCGAGGCCATGGTGTTTCACGACCACACGCTGGACCGGCTGACCGAGGCCGGCGGCCGGGTCGATGCTCTGACGGCATCGGCCCTCAAGGCCGTCGCCTTCAAGGCGACCGCCGACCGCATGCTGGCGCTGCCTGAGCTGTTCGCGCTGGTCGCAGGCCGCGTGCCCCTGGTGGTGGAGATCAAGTCGGAATTCGACGGTAGGCTCGGCCTCACGCAGCGTGTGGCCAAGCTCGCGGGCGCCTATCAGGGGCCGCTGGCACTCATGTCCTTCGATCCCGGGCCGATCGCCTGGCTGAAGGCCAACGCGCCCGGCCTGGTGCGCGGCATCGTTGCCGAATCGACGCCCGCCGGTCCGGCCTGGGCGCGCATGCCGGCGGAGATGAAGCGCGACCTGGCTGCGCTCAGCCATTTTGCCGCGACCGATCCGCATTTCCTGTCGTGGAAGATCGCCGACATGCCGAATGCCGCGACCGTGCTCTATCGCAGCGCGTTGAAACGGCCGGTGATCTGCTGGACCGTGCGCACCGATGACGAGCGTTTGAACGGCGCGCGCCACGCCGACCAAGTGACGTTCGAGGGCTACCGGGCTTAGTATAGGCGGAGATGAGCGCCCCGCCCTTCACCATCCGCATCGTCTCGCGCCTTGCCGAGATTCCCGCCGCCGACTGGAATGCCTGCGCCGCCGACGAGACCGGTGCGGTGGATCCGTTCCTCGACCATGCCTTCTTCCTGTCGCTCGAGGAGTCGGGGTCAGCCGTGCGCGCCACCGGCTGGCTCGGCCATCACCTCGTGCTGGAGGACGCGGGCGGGCGGATCCAGGGCGTCATACCATGCTACCTGAAGAGCCATTCGCGCGGCGAATATGTCTTCGACTATGGCTGGGCCGAGGCCTATGAGCGTGCCGGCGGACGCTACTATCCGAAGCTGCAGGCCAGCGTGCCGTTCACGCCGGCGACGGGACGGCGCCTGCTGGCCCGGCCCGGCCCCCAGCAGGGCCTGGCGCGCACCGCCCTCGCCCAGGGCGCGGCCCAGGTCGCGCTGCAGCGCGGGGTCTCCTCGCTGCACGTCACCTTCTGCACCCGCGACGAATGGGAGCTGATGGGCGCGGCCGGTTATCTCCAGCGCACCGACACGCAGTTCCATTTCGAGAATGCCGGTTATGCCGATTTCGAAGCCTTCCTGACCGCCCTCTCCTCGCGCAAGCGCAAGGTGATCAGGCGCGAAAGGCGCGATGCGCTCGAAGGGCGCGGCATTACCATTCGCCGGCTAACCGGTGCCGATCTGACCGAGGCGGTGTGGGATGCGTTCTTCGCCTTCTATACCGATACCGGCTCGCGCAAATGGGGCAGCCCCTATCTGACCCGGTCGTTCTTTTCGCTGATCGGCGCGCGCATGGCCGACCGGATCCTGCTCGTTATGGCCGAACGCGAGGGGCGCTACATTGCCGGCGCCATCAATTTCATCGGGCGCGACGTGCTGTACGGTCGTCATTGGGGCTGCATCGAGGAGCACCCGTTCCTGCATTTCGAGGTCTGCTACTATCAGGCGATCGACTATGCCATCACCGCCGGATTGCAGCGTGTGGAGGCCGGCGCGCAGGGCGAACACAAATTGGCGCGCGGCTATCGGCCGGTCGAGACCCTGTCGGCTCATTTCATCGCGGACCGAGGCTTGCGCCGGGCGGTCGGCGACTATCTGGAGCGCGAGCGGCGGCATGTGACCGAGGCCATCGACGAGCTCGACGCGCTGGCGCCGTTCCGCAGGCAAGGCGCGGAAAACGAACCGGATTGACGGTGAATAGCCGGTAAACATCCAGTCGATTCGCCTGGCAAGGCTGCGGTTTCTGAACGCCAGATAAACGCTTGCGATATTGGCAGTTCAGATTGCGCGGCTCATTCTGGCCGCAGTCGGATCGTCCGACATCGTCACAAGGAGAGGTTCCATGTTGGATCGTCGCGCTTTCTTCGCCACCCTGGTCGGTGGTGTCGCGGCCGCCGCAATCGCCGGGAGCAAGGCCGCCGAGGCCGCCCCGCTCGTCGCCGAGACCCTGACCCCTGCTCCCGCCGCGACGTCCGCCGAGCCGGCCGCGGCCGAGCCGGTCGAAATGCATGGCCACCGCCATGGTCATCGGCATGGGCACCGCCACGGCCATCGCCATCATCGCCACCGGCATCACAGGCATCGCCATCACCGGCACCACCGCCGGCATCGCCACTGAGCGATGCGGTGACCGCCCGGCATCCTCGCGATGCCGGGCGTCTTCTTGATTTCCGAACGTTCTACGGGAATATCCAGACGAACTGCCGCAAGGGAATGTGTAGTATCGCGACAATGGGGCGCTCAGCCAATTCATCGTGGAGGAATTGACATGCTGCATCGTCGTACATTTCTGGTACTCCTCGCCGGTGCTGCCGCGCTCGCTGGCACCGCCGCTGCGGAAGCCGGTCCGGTCCTGACCCCCGCTGCGCCGTCGGCCCTGCCGCCGGGCACGCCTTCCGCCGGGACCTCCGCCGCGCAGGCGACAGGCGCCGAACCCCGCGAAATGCAATACTGGTACTGGCGTCGCCGCCGTCGCTGGGGCTGGCGCAGGCGCTATTGGCGCCGCCGCTACTGGCGCCGCGGCTACTGGTAAGGCGCGCGCCACCGCGGGCCGACATGGCCAGCAGCATCCGGCCGGCGCCGGCCATGGTCAGGCGCCGGCAACCATTTGCTGAAATTATCCGACACAGACGGGAAACATACCGATGCTAGGCAACGCGCATTCCGTAGGATGGCCCGCGTCACGGAATCCCGAAGCCTGATACGTTCTGGAGATGCCCATGCTTGATCGTCGTTCGTTCCTGGCCGTCATTGCCGGCGCTGCAGCCGCTGGCGTTGCCGCAAGCCGGGCCGAGGCCGCGCCCGTCGCTGCCGGGGCTCAGTCTGCCGCGAACACGCCGACCACGGTTGCGGGGCTGCGCGAGAGCCTGAGCGCTACGCCGGCCGCCGAGCCGCGCGAGATGCAATATTATTATCGCCGCTACTATTACCGTCGTCCGGTCTATGTCTACCGGCGCCGGCCGCGGCTGGTGCGGCGCTGCTTCTGGACCGGCTATGGCCGCGTCTGCCGCCTCTATCGCGTCTGGTAAGCCCTGCGCCGACCTCGCTTGACGGCCGCCTGACGGCCTGCGACACCCTCGCACAGACCAGCGCGAGGGTGTTTTCATGTCCGTGCCCGCCTACGATTCCAGCAATATCTTCGCCCGCATTCTCCGGGGCGAACTGCCGGCCACCAAGGTCTACGAGACCGACCGGGTCCTGGCCTTCATGGACATCATGCCGCGTGCCGACGGCCATGTTCTGGTGATCCCGAAAAGCCCGGCCCGCAACCTCCTGGACATTGCGCCCGACGACCTCGCCGAGCTCGCCAAGGCGACGCAGATCGTCGGCAAGGCCGTGAAGGCCGGCATGGGCGCCGACGGCCTGACCATCCAGCAGTTCAACGAAAGCGCCGGTGGCCAGGTCGTCTTCCACATCCACGTCCATGTGCTGCCGCGCTGGGAAGGCGTCGCCCTGCGCCCACATACCGGCGCGATGGCCGATCCCGCGGTTCTCGCGCAGCATGCCGAAAAGATCCGTGCTGCTCTCGGTGGCGGCGAATAGCGAATGGCGGGCAAGGCCGCGGAGGGGACGGACGATAGCTGACGCGTGCGGCGGCATCCCTACGCGCCATTCACCACCCGCCCCTCACCTCAGTCCGAGCCAGAAGGCCGAGCCGACCACGATGACTTCGGCCACGGCGACGCCCGCCAGCACCGAGCGGGGGGCGAGCCAATAGGCCGCGACGCCGGCGGCAATGGCGCCGGCGCGCCAGCCGAGCGGCAGCCCGGCGAGCACGCCGGCGGGATAGAAGGCAAGCTTGGCGACGACCGCTGCGAGCGTCGCGGTGGCAACCGCCCGCACCCACAGCAGGATCTCCGAGCCTTCGTTCAGGCCGCGGCCAAGCACCAGGCCGAGCCAGCGCCAGACCTCGCTCGGCAGGAAGCCGGCGATGATCAGCGCAAGATAGGGCGTCAGGTCGCTGCCGACGAGCGTCATGCCGCGGCCCTCGGCCGCAGAAGCCGTGCGGCGAGATAGGCCAGCGTGCCGCCGCCGAGCCCCGCCCAGAGCAGTTCGAGGCCATCGCCGGCGAGCGAGGCGAGCGGCAGCCCGCCAATGCCGATGCCGATGGCCAGCCGGTCGGACAAAGTGCGGGCCGTGGTGAACAGCGACAGAAGGAAAAAGATCGGGGTCAGGAACAAGAGCCCGGCCGCGAAGGCATGGGGAATGATGCCGGCAAGGCCGTAGCCGGCGGCGGTGGCAAGGGTCGCCGAGGCGAGCAGGCCGGTCGCCAGCCCGAGAAAGAAGGGCACCCTGCCCTCGCTGTCGACCGAAGGCAGCAGCCTGAGGCCTTCGACCCAGATCGAGATCGCCACCATGTGCGTGCAGAGGATCATGATCAGCGGGTGGCGCCGCCTGTCGGTGCGCAGATAGGGCATGAGCGACACGACCATGGGCAGGAGCCGCACCGAGGACAGGCCAACCGTCAGCCCGACCGCGAGCCAGGTGGCGCCGGTGCCGAGGCCGTTGACCAGAATGAGGTGGGCCGGTCCCGCCCAGATGAGCAGGGTCGCGAGCATGGCCCAGGCGAGCGGCATGCCGAAATCGGCGCAGACCGAGCCGATGCCGATGAAGGTCGCCGCCAGGATCACGGCGGGCAGGCCGGCCGACTGCCTGAGGCCCCGGCGGTACCAGCCGGCCTGCGAGATCGTTTGGGGGGGCGATGCGGTGGTCATGACCGCCGCCAAAATTCGCGGTCCGCGGCAGGAAGGCAAGATCCGCCCATGCATGTGGCCCATTCCGCGTGCGGTCCGACGGGGTCGCCCTTCCAAAAGCGGAGCCCCGGCACTGGGCCGGGGCTCGGATCGGTCAAGCAGGTCGCTCGCGCGTCATTCGGTCTTGAGCGGAACCTTCGGCACGGAGCCGGACGGCCGCTTCGGCTCGACCGGCACCGGCAGGCCGCCCTGGCCGCCACCCTTGCCGCTGCCGCGCGGCTTGCGCTTCGGCGCCGCCTTGGCGGCGCTGCGCTTGACGCTCGCCCGCTTGACGATGGCGCGGACGTCCGGCGCCACCGGCTCGGGCTTCGGGGTGACCGGGCCCTGCGGGTGATCGAAGCCGAGAACGGGGAAGCCCTCCTCGTCCTTCTCGACGATCACGCGGACATGGCCGCCATTCTTCAGCCGGCCGAACAGCAGGTCCTCGGCCAGCGGCTTCTTGATATATTCCTGGATCACGCGAGCCATCGGCCGCGCGCCCATCTGTTCGTCGTAGCCGCGCTCGATCAGCCATTCCTTGGCGTCCGGCGACAGCTCGATCGTCACCTGGCGGTCGGCGAGCTGCGCCTCGAGCTGCATGACGAACTTCTCGACGACATTGCCGATCACCTCGGACGAGAGGTGGCCGAAGGCGATCACCGCATCCAGACGGTTGCGGAATTCCGGCGCGAACAGCCGGTTGATCGCTTCGGTATCGTCGCCGACGCGCTTGGTGCGCGTGAAGCCGATCGCCGGCTTTGCGAGGTCGGCCGCACCCGCATTGGTGGTCATGATCAGGATGACATTGCGGAAATCGACCGACTTGCCGTTGTGATCGGTGAGTTTGCCATGATCCATGATCTGCAGGAGGATATTGAACAGATCCGGATGGGCCTTCTCGATCTCGTCGAGCAGCAGCACGCAATAGGGGTTCTGATCGACGCCGTCGGTCAACAGGCCGCCCTGATCGAAGCCGACATAGCCAGGAGGCGCGCCGATCAGCCGCGAAACGGTGTGGCGCTCCATATATTCCGACATGTCGAAGCGCAGCAGCTGCACGCCGAGAACGGAGGCGAGCTGCTTGGCGACCTCGGTCTTGCCGACGCCGGTCGGGCCGGAGAACAGGTAGTTGCCGATCGGCTTTTCCGGCTCGCGCAAGCCCGCGCGGGCGAGCTTGATCGATGCGGACAGCGCCTCGATCGCCTTGTCCTGGCCATAGACGACCCGCTTCAGCGTGGTCTCGATGTTGCGCAGGATCTCGGCATC
Source organism: bacterium YEK0313 (assembly GCA_000751295.2). NCBI lineage: Bacteria > bacterium YEK0313. Next base: position 3,300,925 of record CCMO02000001.1, on the reverse strand, counting down.
GTCCTTGGAGACGGTCTTGGGCGGGATGCGCGCCATGGTGGCGATCGTCGCCTCGATCTCCTTCAGCCCGATCACCTTCTTGCGCTTGGCTTCCGGCACCAGCATCTGGGCCGCACCCGACTCGTCGATCACGTCGATCGCCTTGTCCGGCAGCTTGCGGTCATGGATGTAGCGCGCCGACAGCTCCACCGCGGCCTTGATCGCCTCGTTGGTGTAGCGCAGGCGGTGATAGGTCTCGAAGGTGGTCTTCAGGCCCTTGAGGATCTCGATCGTATCGGGCACCGAGGGCTCGTTGACGTCGATCTTCTGGAACCTGCGCACCAGCGCCCGATCCTTCTCGAAATACTGGCGGTATTCCTTGTAGGTGGTCGAGCCCATGCAGCGCAGCGTGCCCTGGGCGAGCGCCGGCTTCAGGAGGTTGGAGGCATCCATCGCGCCGCCGGAGGTGGCGCCGGCGCCGATCACCGTGTGGATCTCGTCGATGAACATGATCGCCTTGGGGTGGGCTTCCACCTCCTTGATGACCTGCTTCAGCCGCTCCTCGAAGTCGCCGCGGTAGCGGGTGCCGGCGAGCAGCGTGCCCATGTCGAGCGAGAACACCGTGGCATCGCGCAGCACTTCAGGCACATCGTTCTCGACGATGCGCTTGGCGAGGCCCTCGGCGATGGCGGTCTTGCCGACGCCCGGGTCACCGACAAACAGCGGGTTGTTCTTCTGCCGGCGGCACAGGACCTGGATGGTGCGGCTGATCTCCGTGTCGCGGCCGATCAGCGGGTCGATCCGGCCTTCGCGCGCCTTCTTGTTCAGGTTGACGCAATAGGTGTCGAGGGCGTCGCCCTTCTTCTTTTCCTCGGTCGTCTTGTCCTTGGCCTCTTCGGGCTCGTCGGCGCCCTTGGGCAGGCGCGGCTCAGACAGGCCGGCGCGCTTGGCGATGCCGTGCGAGATGTAGTTGACCGCGTCGTAGCGCGTCATGTCCTGCTCCTGCAGGAAATAGGCCGCGTGGCTCTCGCGTTCGGCGAAGATTGCGACGAGGACATTGGCGCCCGTCACCTCCTCGCGGCCCGACGACTGGACATGAATGACCGCGCGCTGGATGACGCGCTGGAAGCCGGCGGTCGGCTTGGAATCCTCCGAGCCGTCGGTGATGAGATTTTCGAGCTCGGCGTCGATGTAGCCGACCAGGCTCTTGCGCAGCTTTTCGAGGTCGACGCTGCAGGCCTTCATGACGGCCGCGGCGTCCTGGTCCTCGACCAGCGCCAGAAGCAGGTGCTCGAGCGTCGCATATTCGTGCCGGCGCTCGTTGGCGAGCGCCAGTGCCCGATGAAGCGATTGTTCCAGACTGCGAGAAAATGAGGGCAAGGGAACCTCTTGAAATATCAATGCGTCGACGGGGACACGAAACCTGAAGGCTACTTCTTCTCCATCACGCATTGCAGCGGATGCTGATGCTTGCGCGCGAAATCCATCACCTGGGTCACCTTGGTCTCGGCAACCTCGTAGGTGAAGACGCCGCACTCGCCGACGCCGTGCTGGTGAACGTGCAGCATGATGCGGGTGGCGTCGTCGCCGTTCTTGTTGAAGAACTTCTGCAGCACGTGCACCACGAACTCCATCGGCGTGTAGTCGTCGTTCAGCAGCAGCACCCTGTAGAGGTTCGGCCGCTTGGTCTGCGGACGCGTCTTCGTGATGACCGATGTCCCCGGCCCTCCGGGGTCCTGGTCCCGCTCGTCGCGTTTGCCCGCCATCGTGACAGCAGAGCCTGCGGCCCGTGGCGACAGTAGAAAGCCAGTCTGAATCAGCACTGCGTTGTCAGTCATTGTGTGCTCGCGCCCCGGTGGCCCGAGGTGCCCGAAATGAGCCTGTCGACGGAACGGATGCCAGAATCATGCAAGGAGGCCGACCCCATTCAAGCCGAAGCTTGAGGCTAATAATAGGCACGGCTCCGGCTGCCCGCTAGGGCATCTGTCGGCGACCTGCCGCAACCGCGGCGCGCCGCCAGGTGGTGAGCGTCACCCCGGCCGAGGCATCGATCAGGCGGGTTCCGACCGGCGCAAGGCCGTGACCGGCCAGCACCGCCTCCGGCGGGCCGCCGCTAAAGCACGGACGCCCTTCCGGAATATGGGCCGCGGGAGCCCGCGAGAGAAGGAAACGGTCGTAGCCGATCCCGAGGAAGTGATCGAAGACGCCGGTGCCGCCGGTCACCGCCACGGTGCCGGCATCGATCCCCAGCCTTTCCAGCACATGGTAAAATGTCGCATGCGCCGGGTTCCACAAATGCGCCCTGGCGTCCGCGGGGTCGGCGGCAAGCCCAGCGACGGAAGTGGTCAGCACCAGCCGGCGCCGGCCGGGATTGGTATGCCTGACATGGCCGAGACGGCCGAGCACCACCAGCGCAGCACGATCGAGGGCCGCCTGGAAGATGCGCCAGTCGGCATCGTTCATCAGGGCCTGCGGCATGCTGCCGTCCCGGGCGGCGATCATGCCCTCGACCGAAACGATGGCGTGACCTTCGACCACGATGCCCGTCGGGCGCGCCGGTTCCGGCGGCGCGGGGCGGACTGATGGGGATCGGTCGGGCATCGGGGATCAGGCTGCGCGAAGTTCGGTTTTCAGGAACGCCGCGAGGCGTGCCGCGGGCAGACCCGCTTCATCCGCGATCCGCCCGGCGAGCGCAACCGCCGCCGGCCGCGGCTGGCCGACCGGCCGGTCGAGCCAGTAGGAGACCGGGTTCAGCGCAGTTCGCGGATCGACCACCGCGATGCGGCCGGCATCGAGCTGGGCCTGCGCAAGTGGCGGACGCGCCAGCGCGACGCCGAGCCCGCACGCCGCGGCGTCGAGCACCAGGTTGTAGTCCTCGAACCGGCGGTCCTGCGGGCGCGGACGGTAGTCGAGGCCCTGGGCGTTGAACCAGGCGCGCCAGCCTGCGGCGTCGGAATCATGGATCAGCGGCTGGTCCAGCAGGCGTTCCGGGCCGCCCTGCCCGATCGCGGCGGCAAGCGCCGGCGAAGCGACCGGATAGCACCATTCCTCGAAGAGCTGCTCGGAGACGCGGCCCGGCGCGCCGCCCCGGCCGCAGCGGATGGCGAGGTCGATGCCCTCGTCGCTGAGATCGACGCGACGGTGGTCGACCTGCAGCACGATGCGCAGCAAGGGATCACCGCTCTCGAGCCGCTGCCAGCGCGGCATCAGCCAGAGCGAGCAGACCGAGGGCGTGGCGCTGAAGCGCACGACCGCGGCGCCGCGCGGCTCGGTCCAGCGATCGGCGCTGTCGGCGAACAGCGAAAAGGCCTGCTGGGTGCGCTGGAACAGGCGCTGTCCCTCGGGCGTCAGCGCGACGCCGCGCGCCTTGCGCTCGAAAACGCGTAGGCCCAGCCAGTGCTCGAGCTTCGCCACCTGGCGGCTGACCGCGCCATGGGTCAGGTTGAGCGCCTCGGCCGCCGCCGAGAAGCTGCCGCCGCGGGCGGCCGCCTCGAAAGCGCGCAAGGTATCGAGCGGCGGCAAGTTCAAGCTGTGATCCATGCTCACAGCTCGTCATCGAATTACTCGTTTGTCAATCAGCTCAACGCGGCGTCTATCGAAGGCGACAAGACCGACAGCCGACAGGGCCCGCCATGACCTCCGCCTCGCCCGCCTCGCCCAGCCGCTCCGGCTCCGGGCTCGATCCCGTGCTCGCCTTCACCATTCCCTTCACGATCATTGCCTGGGCGGCGTCCTTTCCGGCGATCCGGGCCGGGCTCGCAGGCTTCGGCGCGCTGGAGCTCGCGGCGCTGCGGTTCGCGCTCGCCGGCATCCCCGCCACGCTCTTTCTCGTGGCCACCCGCGCCGGCCTGCCGGATCGCGCCGATATCTGGCGCTTCCTTGTCGGCGGCATCGTCTTCATCGCGCTCTATGCGATCCTGCTCAATCTCGGCCAGCGGGTCGTTCCCGCGGGGGCCGCGAGCTTCATCATCAATACCAACCCGATCATGACCGCAGCGCTCGCCATGGCGATCCTCGGCGAGCGCTTCAGCCTGCGCGCCTGGGCCGGCACGGCCCTTGCCTTCGCCGGCATCGGCGTCATCGCGCTCGGCAACGGGCTGGACCTCGACGTCGGCGCCAGCGTGCTGCTGATCCTCGGCGCCGCCTTCTGCAACGCGATCACGACGGTGGTGCAGAAGCCGCTGTTCGCGCGCCACAAGCCGCTGGTCGTCGCGGCCTGGAACATGGCCATCGGCGGCCTTGCCCTGTCGCCCTTCCTGCCGGGCGCACTGGCCGAGATCCCGGCCGCGCCGGCGCAGGCGCTGTGGGCCGTCGCCTGGCTCGCCCTGGTCTCCAGCGTCGTCGCCTACGGCACCTGGGCCGTCACCCTATCGCGGCTGCCAGCGGCCCGGGCCGCCAATTTCCAGTATTGCGTGCCGCCGATGGCCATGGTGATCAGCTTCATCTGGCTCGGCGAGGTGCCCGGCACGCTCGGCATCGTCGGCGGCGTGATGGCGCTCGCGGGCGTGGTGATCGTCAATCTGAAGCCGAACGCCTGAGCGGGCGGCCTGTGGTCGGCGGTCGTTGCCGACACCGCATCGATGCGCGGGCGGCTCGCCGCGCCTGGCGACGCGGCTCCGGTGGCGAGGATGGCCCGGCGCTCACGAGGCCTTGGCGGGCCTGGCCTCGGCGATCTTGACGAGGTTGCGCAGGATGGTCGTCGCCCCGCGCAGCCGGTCGTCCGGCTTCGGCCAGTCCCGGATGAAGACGATCTTTTGATCGGGCCTGACCTTGGCGAGCGATCCCTGCTCGCCGATGTAACGCACGAGCCCCTGCGGATTGGCGAATTTCTGCTCGCGGAACGACAGGACGATGCCGCGCGGGCCGGCATCGACCTTGTCGACATTGGCGCGCCGGCACAGCGCCTTGACAACGGCCACCTTGACGAGGTGCTGGACCTCCTCGGGCAGCGGGCCGAAGCGGTCGATCATTTCCGCGGCAAAGGCGTCGATCTCCTGGTCGGTCTCCAGGTCGCCGAGGCGCCGGTAGAGCGACAGGCGCAGGTTGAGATCCTCGACATAGAGCTCCGGGATCAGGATGGGGGTGCCCACCGTGATCTGCGGCGACCACTTGTCCTCGACCGTATCCTCGACGAGGCCGGTCTTCATCATGGCGACCGTCTCCTCCAGCATCTGCTGGTAGAGCTCGTAGCCGACCTCCTTGATATGGCCGGACTGGTCGTCGCCGAGCAGGTTGCCGGCGCCGCGGATGTCGAGATCGTGCGAGGCGAGCTGGAAGCCCGCGCCGAGCGTGTCGAGCGACTGCAGCACCTTCAGGCGGCGTTCGGCCTGCGGCGTGACCGGCTTGTTTTCCGGCAGCGTGAACAGCGCATAGGCACGCGTCTTCGAGCGGCCGACACGGCCGCGCAGCTGATAGAGCTGGGCAAGGCCGAACATGTCGGCGCGCCAGATGATCAGCGTATTGGCCGCGGGAATGTCGAGGCCGGATTCGACGATCGTCGTCGACAGGAGGATGTCGACCTTGCCCTCGTAGAAGGCGCCGATCCGGTCCTCGAGCTCGGTCGCCGCCATCTGGCCGTGGGCGACGATGAATTTCGCCTCCGGCACATGCTCGCGCAGGAAGGCCTCGACCTCGCCGAGATCCTCGATGCGCGGGCAGACGAAGAAGGCCTGGCCGCCGCGATAGCGTTCGCGCAGCAGCGCCTCGCGCACGATCAGCGGATCGAACGGCGTCACGAAGGAGCGGACGGCCAGGCGGTCGACCGGCGGGGTCGCGATGATCGAGAGGTCGCGCACGCCGGTCATGGCGAGCTGCAGGGTGCGCGGAATCGGCGTCGCGGTCAGGGTCAGCACGTGCACCTCGGCCCTGAGCTGCTTCAGCCGCTCCTTGTGGGCGACGCCGAAATGCTGCTCCTCGTCGACGATGACGAGGCCGAGATCCTTGAAGGCGATCGCCTTGCCGAGCAGCGCATGGGTGCCGACCACGATGTCGACCGTGCCGTCGGCAAGGCCCTTCTTGGCGGCGGCGAGATCGGCCGAGCCAACCATGCGGGACGCCTGGGCGACATTGACCGGCAAGCCCTTGAAACGCTCGGCGAAGGTCTTGAAATGCTGACGGGCGAGCAAGGTGGTGGGCACCACCACCGCCACCTGCCGGCCGTTCATCACCGCGGCGAAGGCAGCGCGCAGCGCGACCTCGGTCTTGCCGAAGCCGACATCGCCGCAAACGAGGCGATCCATCGGCCGCCCCGAGCCGAGATCGTCGAGCACGGCATCGATCGCGCCGGCCTGGTCCTCGGTTTCCTCGTAAGGGAAGCGGGCGGCGAATTCGTCATAGGCACCGTCGGGCGCCACCAGTTTCGGCGCCTCGCGCAGCGCCCGGGCGGCGGCGATCTTGATCAGCTCGCCGGCCATTTCGAGAATGCGCTTCTTGAGCCGCGCCTTGCGCGCCTGCCAGGCGCCGCCGCCGAGCTTGTCGAGCTGGGCCTCGGCATCCTCCGAGCCGTAGCGCGACAGCAGCTCGATGTTCTCGACCGGCAGGAACAGCTTGTCGCCGCCGGCATAATGAATCTCGACGCAGTCGTGCGGCGCGCCGGCGGCGGTCACCGTCTTCAGGCCGACGAAGCGGCCGATGCCGTGGTCGACATGGACGACGAGATCGCCGGCCGACAGGCTGGTCGCCTCGGCAATGAAGTCCTGGGCGCGCTTGCGCCGCTTCTGCGCGCGCACCAGGCGGTCGCCGAGAATGTCCTGCTCGCCGATGATGGCGATGTCGGGCGTCTCGAACCCTTCCTCGATGCCGAGCACGGCGAGCGCGATCTCGTCGCCGCGCAGCGCCTGGGCCGCGGCCCAGCTGGCGACGGGCCGCCCCGCCTTCAGCCCGTGATCGCCGAGGATCTGCTGGAGCCGGTCGCGAGAGCCTTCGGACCAGGCGGCGAGCACCACGCGCTTCTTGTCGGCCCGCAGCGCGGCGATATGCGCCACCACCGCGTCGAAGACATTGGCCGTCTCGTCGGCCCGTTCGGCCGCGAAGGAATGGCCGCGCCGGCCGCCGAGGTCGATGAGCGCGCCGTCGCTGGCACCCGCCAGGGCAAAGGCGGAGAGCTTGACCACCGCTTCGCCGCCGCGCCTGCGGTCCCATTCCTCCGCCGTCAGGTAGAGCTGCTCGGGCGGCAGCGGCTTGTAGCCCGCGCCCTCCTGGTCGAGCGCTGTGCGGCGCGCGTCGTAGTAGTCGGCGATCAGGGTCAACCGCTCCCTGGCGGCCTCCTCGACGAGGCCGTCGAGGACGACGCCGCTGTCGGGCAGATAGTCGAACAGCGTGTCGAGCCGGTCGTGGAACAGCGGCAGCCAATGCTCGACGCCGGGATGGCGGCGGCCTTCGGACACCGCCTCGTAGAGAGCGTCGCCCTTGGTCGAGCCGCCGAAGGCCCGGACATAGGACAGACGGAACTTCACCATGGTCTCGGTGGTGATCTGCACCTCCGAGGTCGGCACGAGATCGAGCCGCTTGAGCTGGCCGGTGGTGCGCTGGGTCTCCGGATCGAAGGCACGGATCGATTCCAGCGTGTCGCCGAAGAAATCGAGCCGGATCGGCGCGTCGAGGCCCGGCGGATAGAGGTCGAGAATGCCGCCGCGGACCGCATATTCGCCGACCTCGCGCACGGTTGAGGTGCGCAGATAGCCGTTGTTCTCCAGCCAGGCCGAAAGATTGGCCATGGACAGGACGTTGCCTGGCGCCGCCGACAGCGACTGCGCCGCGAGCAGCGCCTTGGCCGGCACGCGCTGCAGCGCGGCGTTGATGGTCGTGAGCACCACGGCAGGCGTTGCGCGGCCGGTGATGCGGGCGAGCCGCGACAGGGTGAGCATGCGCCGCGCCATGACCGCGGCATTGGGCGAGGCCCGGTCATAGGGCTGGCAGTCCCAGGCCGGCACGGTCAGCACCTCGATGCCCGGTGCGAAGAAGCCGAGCGCCTGTTCGAGCGCCTGCATGCGCGGGCCGTCGCGACAGATGACGATCAGTTCGGGCGAGGCCTGGTCGCCCTTGCCGTGCAGCTGGCGGGCGAGATCGGCGATGACGAGCGCGTCGAAGCCCTGCGGTACGCCGGCAAGCGTCAGGCGGCCGCGCGAGGCAACGATATCGGCGGGAGATCTCTTCGCCATCAGCCGAGCCAGGCTCCCTTGCCTTCCGCGTGGAAGGTTTTCAGCGTCCGGAACACCTCGGTGTCGTAATTGCCGGGTGTCTCGGCCTTGCCGGTGACCCAGGCGAAAAGATCCCGGTCGGGCACCTCGATCAGGCGCTCATAATCGTCGAGCTCGGCCTCGCTCATGGCGCCGATATGGACGTCGGCGAAACGGCCCATGATCAGGTCCATTTCGCGCGTGCCGCGATGCCAGGACCTGAACAGGATCTTGCGGCGGCGGGGGTCGAGATCGGCGCTGGAACGGCTGGTTCCGGTCATGGACGGGCTCTTCGGGTTCGTCTTCTCGGGCCAAACGGCAAAAGCCGGGGACACCCCTTGAAAGGCGCCGCCCGGTTCGCGCGCTGTCCTAGCAAAGCTTGGCGCGGCTTGGAACCGCTGCAGCTGGCGGAAAGCGGCTATAACATTGCCGCCATGCGTCCCACGCGACTCGATCCCCTCTTTGCCCCCCTCGGCACACTGAAAGGCGTCGGCCCGAAGCTCGACGCCCTGTTCAAGCGCCTGCTCGGTACCGACGGCCCGCCGCGGGTTGTCGATCTGCTGTTTCACCTGCCGAGCGGGCTGATCGACCGGCGGGCCCGGCCGACGCTCGCCGAGGCGCGGCCCGGCGAAATCGTCACGGTCGAGGTGACGATCGATCGCCACCGGCCGCCGCCCCCCGGCAAATCGCGCGCGCCCTATCGGGTGCTCTCATCGGACGAGACCGGCGACCTGACGCTCGTCTGGTTCCATGCGCATCGCGCGCGCATCGAGCAGATGGCGCCGGTCGGCGAGACGCGGATCGTCTCCGGCACGATCGAGCTGTTCGACGGCATGCGCCAGATGGTCCATCCGGACCGGGTCGTCACCGCCGAACAGGCCGCCGGCATGCCGCTGATCGAGCCGGTCTACCCGATGACCGAGGGGCTCGGCGGCGCGCTGATCCGGCGCACCTGCGAGACCGCGCTCGCCAAGCTGCCGAAACTGATCGAATGGCAGGACCGGCACCATCTCGACCGGCGGGCCTGGCCGGATTTCGCGACCGCCCTGCGCACGGTGCACGTGCCGGCCGCTCCCGACGATTTCGCCGCCGACGGACCGGCCTGGTCGCGCCTTGCTTATGACGAGCTGCTGGCCAACCAGCTGGCGCTCGGGCTCGTCCGGGCCAACCTCCGGCGGCCGGCCGGGCGGCGCAATGTCGGCGACGGCTCGGTCAGGGCGCGGGTCGAAGCCGGCCTGCCCTTCACGCTCACCGGCTCGCAGCAGCGCGCGATCGCCGATATCGCCGCCGACATGGCGGCCGATACCCGCATGCTCAGGCTGATCCAGGGCGATGTCGGCTCCGGCAAGACGGTGGTCGCGCTGATGGCCTGCGCGGCGGCGGCCGGGGCCGGCCGGCAGTCGGCGCTGATGGCGCCGACCGAAATCCTGGCGCGCCAGCACGCCAAGACGCTGATGGCGCTCGCCAGCGGATCCGGGCTGGAGATCGCTGTGCTCACCGGCCGCGAGAAGGGCCTGGAGCGCCAGCGGATCCTCACGCGGCTCGAAACGGGCGAGATCTCGATCGTCGTCGGCACCCACGCGCTGTTCCAGGAGACGGTGCGTTTCCACGATCTCGGCCTTGCCGTGATCGACGAGCAGCACCGCTTCGGCGTCCATCAGCGCCTGGCGCTGGCGGCCAAGGGCGAGGCGGTCGATCTCCTGGTCATGACCGCGACACCCATTCCGCGCACCCTGGTGCTGACCTATTTCGGCGACATGGACTCATCGCAGCTCACCGAAAAGCCGGCCGGTCGCAAGCCCGTGGACACCCGCGTTATCGCGCTCGAGCGGCTCGGCGAGGTGATCGATGCGATCGGCCGCGCCATCGAGGCCGGCCGGCAGGTCTATTGGGTCTGCCCCCTGGTGGCGGAGAGCGAGGAGATCGACATGGCGGCGGCCGAGGAGCGCTTCGCAACGCTCGGCCAGCGCTTCGGCGCGCGCGTCGACCTCATTCACGGCCAGATGAAAGGCGCCGACAAGGACGCCGCCATGCTGCGCTTCCAGCGCGGCGACAGCCAGCTGCTGGTCGCGACCACCGTCATCGAGGTCGGCGTCGACGTTCCGGCCGCCTCCGTCATGGTCATCGACCATGCCGAACGTTTCGGCCTCGCCCAGCTCCATCAGCTGCGCGGCCGGATCGGGCGCGGCGAGACGGCCTCCACCTGCATCCTGCTCTACAAGGGCCCGCTCGGCGAAGTCGCGCGCAAGCGGCTCGACATCATGCGTGAGACCGAGGACGGCTTCCGCATCGCCGAGGAGGACCTGAAGCTGCGCGGCGAAGGCGACGTGCTCGGCACCAAGCAGTCGGGCATGCCCGGCTTCCGCCTCGCCCGGCTCGAACATCATGCGGGACTGCTCGAAACCGCCCGCAACGACGCCCGGCTGGTGATCGAGACGGATCCGAAGCTGACGGGCGCGCGGGGCGAAGCGCTGCGTGACCTGCTCTATCTGTTCGGGCGCGACGAGGCGATCCGCCTCATCAAGGCGGGCTGACGGTCATGCGGCAGCCCTGGCGCCTGCTCCTCATGGCCGTCGGCTGGCTCTGCGTCGCCATCGGCGCTGTCGGCCTGGTGCTGCCCGGCCTGCCCGGCACGATCTTCCTGATCATCGCCGCCGGCCTGTTCGCGCGGTCCTCGCCCCGTTTCGAAGCGTGGCTGATCCATCATCCGAAGCTCGGGCCGCAGGTCCGGCGTTGGCGCGCGACCGGCGCCATCGCGCCGCGGATCAAGGTCATCGCCATCGGTTCCATGGCCCTGTCGTGGCTCATCGTCATTCTCACGGCGCCGCCGATCGCCGTAGCCGCCTCCGGGCTTTGCCTCGCGGCATCCGCGCTCTATGTCGGCACGAGGCCGCATTCATGACCCGCATCGTCTGCGCCGGCATCACCACGCTCGACTATATCTATCAGCTCGACGCCCTTCCGGCCGCGCCGGTCAAATATCGCTCGCGCCACATGACCCTGTCGGGCGGTGGGCTCGCCGGCAATGCCGCCACCGCCTGCGCGCGGCTCGGCGCGCGCGTCAGCCTGATCTCGCGGCTCGGCGACGACCCGCCGGCCGCCGCCATGCGCGACGAGCTCGTCGCCGACGGCATCGACTGCGCGCTGGTCCGCACCTGCCCCGGTCACCGCTCGCCGGTTTCGGCCGTCATGGTCGATCCCGCCGGCGAGCGCATGGTGGTGAGCTATTCCGATCCGGACATGCCCGCGGCAACCGACTGGATCCCCGATGATCTCGGCCGGCGCGCCGATGCCATCTATGCCGAGACGCGCTGGATCGAGGCGGCCTTCACGGTCCTGCCGCAGGCGCGCGCCGCCGGCATTCCCTCGGTGCTCGATGCCGACCGCCGGCCGACCCGGCCCGAAATCGTCGGCCTTGCCAGCCATGTCGGCTTTTCCGAGACCGCCCTGCGCGATCTGACCGGCATCGATGACCTGCCCGCGGCCCTCGCCCATGCCGCGCGCGATGCCGCCAATGTCCTGCTCGTCACCGACGGGCCGCGCGGCGCCTGGTACATGGAGGACGGCAAGGCCCGGCACGTGCCGGCTTTCGCGGTGGCCGCTGTCGATACGCTCGGCGCGGGCGATACCTGGCACGGCGCGCTGGCCGTGGCGCTCGCTGAAGGCCAGCCGCTGGCATCGGCCGTGCGTTTCGCCAATGGCGCCGCCGCACTCAAATGCACGGCCTTCGGCGGCCGCAAGGGCATGCCGGGGCGTGACCGGCTGGAGGCCTTCCTACGCGGCGCCTGACACGGTGGCGTAGTCTTCGCCCGGTAGAGCACGGCACCATGTTGACAACCGTTCCGTGTCCCAACATCGCTGTCATGGCATTCACGTCGTGGGCCGACTCGCGGCCTTCCCCTCGCCCGAGAGGCCATCGCCATGCCCTTCGCCTTGGTGCGTGCGCGTCGCGGCGCTCCTGCCGCTTGCGGTGGTTGCCTATGCCAAGGCCGGACCGGAGGGGCACAATCATCACCCCCGCGCCGGCCTCGACCGGCTGCCGCCCGCGCGCCAGCGGGCCTATGCGGCGCATCAGAACGGCTACGAGAACTTCCCCTTCTTCGCGGCGGCGGTGATCATCGCGGTGACCTCGGGCGCATCGCAACCGGCGCTGAATGCGCTCGCCGCGGCCTATATCCTGCTGCGCGCCCTCCACGCGGCGCTCTATATCGGCGACGTCGCGACCGCGCGCTCGTTCGCCTACCTGGCCGGCCTTGTCGTCAACATCGCGATCTTCGTCCTGCCGGCCTTCCGGTAGCCGCAGCGCTGGCATCGCCGTCGGGATGCATCGGCGGGAGGCTTCGGTTATGGTGCGCGCCGTGAAAGCACTCTGTCGGATTATTTTCCTCATCTCCGTCGCCGCCATGGCCCTCTGGACACCGGCGGGCGGGCTCGCACGCGCCGGCGCGGGCAGCTTCGTCGCCAAGCTCGGCGAGGCGCAGGCGCTCTATCGCGCGACCACGGCGAGCCTCAGGGCGGGCCAGGCCGACGAAGCCAATGCCAGCCTCAAGCGCCTGATCGCACTGTGGGCCGAGGCGGCGGAAGCCTATCGCAACGATCCGCCGGCCATGTTCGCCCGCGTCAACATGTTCCCGGAAGCTCTCGACGGCACCGGCGCGCGGCTGAAGCGGGCCGGCGAGGCGCTCGGCGACAACCGCGTGGAGGCGGCGCTCGACGAGCTTGCCCCGCTCCGGCGCGAATGGATCATGCTGCGCAAGGCCGCCGGCCTCTACGGGCTGGTCGAATGCCTGGACGAGGCGACCGATGCGCTCGATGCCTTCATGGCCCTGAAACGCATGCCGCCCGACATGACGCGCGGCGAGGCGCGCAGCGATGTCGTCGCCAAGGCAGCGGTCTATCGCTGGGCGCTGAAACGCTGCGACGCCTATGCCGCCACCGAAGTCTCCACCGACGCGGAATATCGCCGCCTGGCCGATCCGATCGTCGCTGGCCTCGACGTGGTGGCAACAGCGGTGCGGCTGCGCGATGCCGCCCTGCTCGACCGCATTCTCGGCGATCTCAAGACCTTCGACACGCAACTCTCCCAGCGCTTCGGCGGGTAGCTGCCGGTCTGGACAGGTTCGTCCGGCCCATGCCACGTCTTGGGGCGCGGCGCCGCAAAGACGGCGAAAACAGGCGCTGGACGGGAGCGAGACGACATGGCGAAGCGGCTGACGGGCAAGATTGCCGTCGTGACGGCGGCGGGGCACGGCATCGGCCGCGCCATCGCGGAACTGTTCGCGGCCGAGGGCGCGACCGTCTATGCGACCGATATCGATAGGGCGAAGCTCGAGGGCATCGCCAGGGCGAAGAAGCTGAAGCTGGACGTGCGTTCGACACGGGCGGTGGAGGCGCTGGCCGCCAAGACCGGCCCCATCGACATCCTGGTCAACGCCGCCGGATTCGTGCACCACGGCACGGTGCTCGATACGAGCGAGGCGGACTGGGACTTCTCCTTCGACCTCAACGTCAAGTCGATGCACCGCACCATCAAGGCCTTCCTGCCGGGCATGCTGGAGAAGGGCGGCGGCTCGATCGTCAACATCGCCTCCGGCGCCTCCTCGGTGCGTGGCGTGCCGAACCGCTATGCCTATGGCGCCACCAAGGCGGCGGTGATCGGCCTGACCAAGGCGGTGGCGATCGATTTCATCCGCAAGGGCATCCGCGCCAACGCAATTTGCCCGGGCACGATCCAGTCGCCCTCGCTCGACGAGCGGATCAAGGCGCTCGCCGCTTCCACCGGCCAGTCGCTGGACGCGACCCGCAAGGCCTTCATCGACCGCCAGCCGATCGGCCGGCTCGGCACGGCCGAGGAGATCGCCTTTCTCGCGCTGTACCTCGCCTCCGATGAATCGAGCTACACGACCGGCCAGATCCACCTTGCCGACGGCGGCTTCGCGCTCTGACGCACCAGCGCTTATCAACGCAAGAATTGCAAGGGCTTGAGCCTTCGCCGTTGACTTCCCGGGCGCGATCCGCCAAACCCGCGCCCGGATGGGCGGGTAGCTCAGCGGTAGAGCACGTGACTTTTAATCATGTGGTCGAGGGTTCGATCCCCTCCCCGCTCACCATCCAAGCTCTGTGTCCGACCCGGACACATGGGTAACAGATTGTACCTAAGACATGGGTGACACTCTTGGCCCGAACGGGTTGTCGAGTGGCTGCAGGGTTTTCTGTTCCAAATCGAAGTAGCCGAGATCGTAGCTCATGAAGCTGACGAGCCAAATGCCCTCGTCGACTTCCTTGATGCCGACGCGCTGACCGGCGAGCACGGTCGAGACGTTGATCTTCTTTCGGTGCAGGCACAGGCGGCCGCAGGCGGTGATCATCACGTCGCGGTCATGCAGGGGATAGCTGAGCTCCGGCAGGCCCGTGTAGGGCCTGCATGATGGCGTATAGACCTCGGCCGGACACTTCATGTCGAGCCCCTCGTGAGGACGCTCGGTGTTGAACTCCTTCTGGAAGGCATCGAACCGGCCCTGCTGCTGCAGGCTGTTCTGGCCGGCCGGACGGGTCGCTTCCTTCTTCAGCGTGAGATGCATGCGCTCGTGCCGCCCATTCTGCTGCGGCTGGCCGGGCTGGATGCGTTCGATGGCAATGCCGAGCCTGAGCCACCAGACCGAGAGCCTGGACAGATTGAACAGGCCGTTCGGGCTGGCAAAGGGCACGCCATTGTCGGAGCGAATGGCCTCCGGCAGGCCCCGCTCGCGGAACAACTGCTCGAAGGCCGTGATCGCCAGCTCTTCCCGCACCGAGTCCAATGCTTCGCACATGAGCAGGAAGCGCGAGGCGTGGTCGGTCACGGTGAGCGGGTAGCAGTACTGTCCGTTGCCGAGCTTGAACTCCCCCTTGAAGTCGGCGCACCACAGCGCATTGGCGACCGCCCCTTGCGACAGCGCCGTGCCATGGGCCCGATGGCGCGGGCGCCCCGGCGGCTTCACCAGGCCGTGGCGATGCAGGACCGCATGGATGGTGCTACGAGCCGGCACCCGTACGTCGCCGGCCAACCGCCGCACGATCAGTTCGCGCAGCTTGCGCGCGCCCCAGTGCGGCTTGTCCCGCTTGAGCGTCACGATCAGGCTCTCGATCTGGCCGGGCAACTGGTTGGCATAACGCACCGGCCGGCGCGAGCGATCGCTCAGGGCCTCCTGTCCGTGCTCCTTGTAGCGGCTGAAGATCTTGTAGCCGGTCTTGCGTGAGATGCCGAAGGCCCGACAGGCCTCCGTCATCGCCTCTCCATCCAGCAGGCGGGCAACGAAGCGAAGACGCTCGTCCATGACCGAACACTCCTTCCATGGCATCCCACCCTCCGCTTCCAGAACAAAAGCGGAAACTGTAACCCATGTGTCCGGTACGATCTGTCACCTGTGTCTCAGGCCGCTCATCTCCCGATACTGACGAACGTGATTAAAAGTCACGTGGCTGACATGGCTTGACTGCCAGCTTGGCCATGGACAGGCCGGCGCGACCCGATAGGCTGCCTCATATCCCAGCCGCCCGTGGAGCCGAGATGACCAGCCAGGCCGAAATGTCGAATCTCGATCGCCGCCTGTTCGTCGGCGCGGCCCTGTCGCTGGCCCTGCCCGGCACGGCGCGCGCCCAGGCGATCGCGACGGCCAAGGTCGGCGATGCCGCGTTGCAGATCCTCTCCGACGGCTCGATCAGCACGCCGATCACCCAGCTCGTGCGCGACGTGCAGCCCGACGTGCTGCGGGCGGCGCTCGCCGAAGCGGGGCCGGTGGTCGCGGTCAACCAGAATGCGCTCAACGTGCCGGTCCTGGCGCTCGGCCGCGAGGTGGTCATGTTCGATTGCGGCGCGGGGCGCAATTTCCTGCCGAGCACCGGCCGCCTGCCGCAGGCCGCGGAAGGCGCCGGGCTCGACCCGGCCGCCGTGACGCAGGTCCTGTTCACCCACGCCCATCCGGACCATCTCTGGGGCGCGCTCGACGATTTCGACACGCCGGCCTATCCGAACGCGACCTATCATATCGCCGAGGCCGAATGGGCGTTCTGGACCGCGGCCGACGTCTTCGCCCGCCTGCCCGAGGAGCGCCACGCCTTCGCCGCCGGTGCCCAGCGGGTGCTGAAGGCGCTGGAGCCGCAACTCAACCGGTTCCGGCCGGGGGCCGAGATCGTGGCGGGCATCACCGCGATCGACACGGCGGGCCATTCACCGGGCCACGTGTCCTATGCGGTCGCCGCCGGATCGGGCAATCTCATGATCCTCGGCGATGTCTTCACCCACCGGCACCTGTCGTTCCGGCACCCGGAATGGGCGACCGCCTTCGACCAGGACCCGGAACGGGCCTCCGCGACACGCCGCCAGCTCGCCGACCGGCTCGCCCAGGAGCGGACGCTGGTCGCGACCTATCACCTGCCGGGCGGCGGGCTCGGCCGTGTCGAGCGCGCCGGCACGGCCTATCGGTTCGTGCCGGCGGCCTGACGCCGTCAGAGGGCCGGTTCATGATGCGGCCCCCCGGCGGCGCATTTTCACGTGGGCCGCGAGACGAACCAGCCCGGCCGCGCGAAGGTCAGCAGCCCGGCGTAGAGGCCGGCCGCCGCGAGCGCCGTCGCCGGTGCCGAGAAGCTCGCATAGCCGGCCCCGGCATTGAGCAGCACGATGCCGAGCGCGGTCGCGCCGAACCAGGCGACGAGGCCGCAAGGGTTGAAGGCCGGAATGTGCTCGGCGCGATATTCGATCGTCGCGCCGAACAGCCGGTCATAGGCGCCGGTCAGGATGTGCGCGAGCGCGATGCCGACCCAGGCGACGACGAAGATGCCCTGATAGGCGAGCGCCTGCAGGATGTAGTGGAAGACATTGGCGAGCATCAGGACGTAGACGATGGCGCCGACCACGAAGGCGAAGACGAGCTTGCCGGCATTGAGGCCGGTGAGCTGGGCGACGAAGGCCTCCATATTGGTCGCGGCGAGGTAATAGTTGGCGGTGTTGATGCGCGTCTGCGACACCCAGACGAAGACGAGACCGGCAAGACCCATCAGCTTGAGCAGCGCGAGAACCACGGACACTTCGCTCACCGCGCCATCGACTGGGATGGTCGCGGCGAGAAAGATGCCGACCACGCCGTTGATCAGGAAGGTGACGAGATAGAACGGCGCGCCGAAATTGACGCGCGCGTGATAGTCGGCGTCCTCCTCGCGACCGAACCGGGCATAGTCGAAGGTGAACATCATCAGGATCCACACGCCCATATAATAGACGAAGCAATCCCACCAGCCGTTCGCGGGCGACCCGCCGGCCGGTCCGAAGCTGAGCCAGGCATTGCTGTAGCCGTAGGAGCCGATGGCGAAGGCGACGGCGGCGACGAGGCCGGCGATGTAGAAGGGCAGCAGCACGCCGTTGAATTTGTCGAGCCAGGTCTGGATGCTGCCGAAGATCAGCGGGACGCTGTAGGCGACCACGATCAGCGCGGCGATGGGATAGGAGATCGACGGGAAGACGGTGGAGATCGCGACGGCGATGACCGAACCCTCGAAGACGGCGTAATAGATGGCGGTGGCAAAGAAGATCAGGGTCGCGATGGCGGCGCCGACATTGCCGAACAGGATGCGCGAGAACAGCGCCACCGACAGGCCGGTGCGGATGGCGTAGCGGCTGAGCACGGCGTTGACGGCGCCGTAGACGATCACCGACAGGACCATGCCGATGAGCGCGTTGCGGGTGCCGAAATTCAAGGCCAGCGTCGCCGCGACCACGATGTAGAACATGGCGCTGCATACCGCCCACCAGGCCATGGTGAGCGGCCAGCGCCGCATGCGGGCATTGGCGGGTACGGCAATTGCCGAGAAATCCGACGTCTCGGCTGGCGCGTCGGCGCGCGTGATGGTTCCGGCCATGGCCTTGGGTCTCCCTTGAGGTGATTGTCTTTGTTGTTGCGCCGAGCCGGCGGTAGGCGCCGGAGCATCGGGCGATCGGGGGTCCCCGCGGGACGCATGCCGAGGCCGGCGTCCGCGGGGCAGGTCCGGCGGAGCGGATCGCGCTTCGCCGGCATCGGGCGCGGCAGGCCGCGCCGTCAGGAGATGGCCGTGGTTCCGGGCCGCCGGCCGGTCAGCGCTGGCGCGTCAGGATGTAGCTGCCGCTGACGTCGACGCGCGCAGTCCACCCCGGCTCGACCACGATCGTCGTGGTCGGCTCCTCGATGACCGCCGGGCCGGTGAGGCTCGCGCCCGCCCCGAGCCTTGCGCCGTCATAAACCGGTGCCTCCCGGGCCTCGCCATCTGCGGAAAAGATCAGCGGCCGGTGCTCCTTGATGGCCGCTTCGGCGGCGGCGCCTTCGCCGAGCCGCGGCGGCTTCGGCCTGTCGATATGGCCGAACAGGGTGCTCTCGATATTGACCACCTCGACCGGATTGTGCCGCTCGCTATAGGTGTAGAGCTCGGCATGCCGGGCGTGGAACGCATCCTTCACCCGCTCGATCGTGCTCTCATCGATCGTGAAGCTCTCGATGTCGACGGTGCATTCGTGCACCTGCCCGACATAGCGCATGTCGAGGCTGCGGCGGGCGGAAATGCGGTCGCGCGCGAAGCCGTCGGCCGTGAGGTCGGCCGTGCCCTTGGCTTCCAGCTCACGGAACAGGCCGTCGATCCTGGCATAGGCGGCGGCGCTGTCGAGCCTGACCGGACAGGTCGCCATGTAGTTGTATTTGACGTCGGAAATGATCTGGCCGAAGGCGCAGAGCCCGGAGGCGAGCTTGGGCAGGATGATGGTGTCGATGTCCATCTCGCGGGCGAGTGCCGTGATATGCGCGGCGGTCGCGCCCCCTGCCCCGACCAGGACGAAATCGCGCGGATCGTAGCCGCGCTCGACCGAAACGCGCCGGATGCCGTTGACCATATTGTTGTTGACGATCGTGAACATGCCATAGGCGGCGCGCTCGACCGAAATGCCGAGCGGCTCGGCGATCCGGACCCGGATCGCCTCCCGCGCGGCCTGCTTGTCGAGCGGCATGCGGCCGTCCAGCAGGCCGCCCGGATTGAGATAGCCGAGCACCAGATTGGCGTCCGAGACGGTCGGCTCGGTGCCGCCGCGGCCGTAGCAGGCCGGCCCCGGCTTGGCGCCGGCGCTCTGCGGTCCCATCTGCAGCAGGCCCATGCCGTCGATCCAGCCGATCGAGCCGCCGCCGGCGCCGAGGGTCTCGACCTGGATCATCGGCACGCCGATGCGATAGCGCAGGAAATCGGTGTTCTTGTTCAGATTGGTGCGGCCGTCCTTGGTCAGCGTGATGTCGAATGAGGTGCCGCCCATGTCGACGGTGATGACATTGTGCCGGCCGAAGGGCTCGGCGACGAAGGTGCCGGCCTGCGGCGCCGAGGCCGGGCCCGAATTGATCGCATAGACCGCGCGGCCGCTGACGATCTCGCCGACCGCGAGCCCGCCGTTCGACTGGAAATAGCGGACCGGCTGGGTCGCGCCGAGCGATCGGAAATAGGCGTCCACCGCGTCGACGTAGCGCTTCATGATCGGCGCGAGATAGGCGTTGGTCACCGCGGTGGAGGTGCGGGTATATTCGCGGGCCTGCGGATAGAGCTCGCTGCCGATCGTCAGCACGACATCGGGCAGCATCTCGCGGACGATCTCCGCCGCGCGCTGCTCGTGGGCCGGGTTCAGCACCGACCAGACGAACGAGATGGCGATGCTCTCGACGCCCTCGCGGGCGAACAGTTCGCAAGCCGCCCGCACGTCCGCCTCGTGCAGCGCGGTGCGCACCTCGCCCGACGAAATCACCCGCTCGCGCACGCCGCGGCGCAGATGGCGCGGCGCGAGCATGGGCGCCGGCGGATAGTTCGGGTCGTAGCGATAGCCGTCCTCCTTGTGGCCGAGCCGGATCTCGATCGAATCCTCGTGTCCGGCCGTGCAGATCAGCCCGGTCTTCGCGCCCTTGAGCTGGATCAGCGCATTGAGGCCGACCGTCGTGCCGTTGATGCAGAGATCGCATTGCGACACGATCTGCCGCGGCGACATCCGAAGATCCTCGGCGATCAGCTTCAGGCCGTTCTCGATGGCGCGGGTCGGATCGTCAGGGGTCGACAGGGCCTTGTAGAGGCGGGTCTTGCCGCTGTCGTCGGCCAGTACGAAGTCGGTGAAGGTCCCGCCGGCATC
The DNA here is from genome assembly GCA_000751295.2 of bacterium YEK0313. Taxonomy (NCBI): domain Bacteria; species bacterium YEK0313. Next base: position 3,280,612 of record CCMO02000001.1, on the reverse strand, counting down.
GACGCCGAGGCGAAAAGTGGTGGTCATGGCAGTGCCTCTGAAGACGGATCTGGGAAAAGCGGACGGCGTTCAGCGGGCGCGCAGCCGGCGTGTCGCCTCGTGGTCGACAGTCAGCGCCGCGGCATCGGTGACGACGACGCCGTAGTCGGCGCGCGCGCCCTCCACCGAGACCAGGCCGTTCTTCAGGTCGTCGACGACCTTCTCGACCGGCCGGGTGAAGGGATCGCCATAGCCGCCGCCGCCCGGATTGAAGTTGGCGGCGCGTTCGCCGGGCCGGATGGTCTCGATGACGTTTTTGCGGATCACCTCGACCGCGTCGCCTCGCCGGATCTCGATGCGGCCCACCTTCGGCTCGACGAGCGCCGAGCGGGCGCCGGCCGCGCCCATGGCGGGAATGCGACGGCCCTCTCCGAACGAGATGAAGGTCATCGGCTTGTCGAGCGGCTCGACCTCCCAACAGGTGCCCGAGCCGCCGCGATAGGCGCCGGCGCCGCCGGAATCGGTGATCAGGCCGTAGCGATGGATGATCACGGGATAGGAATATTCCAGGAGCTCGATGTCGCCCGAGGTCAGCGCACCGAAGCAGCATTCCGGCCCGCAGGCGTGCCAGCCGTCCTGCTGCGGCGTCGCGCCGGCGCCCGATATGATCGAGGCCAGGACCATGGTGACATATTCCTCGTCGTGGCGCGTGTCCCGGCCGGCAATGTTGCAGCCATTGGCATGGCCCCAGGAGGCGCTGACCTTGGCCGGCGCGGCCTGCTCGAAGGCGAGCCGGACGGCATCGGTCAGGGTTTCCATCGGCGTCGTCGTGCAGTTCATGTGCGGCGCCGGCTCGCGTGCATTGCACAGCGTGCCCTTCGGGCCCATGTCGACGCTGACGCAGCGGTAGAGCCCTTCATTGTAGGGCGGCGGCAGCTGGGCGAACATCATCAGGCCGAGATAGACGCCCGAATACGAATTGCCCTCGTAGGAATTGATGAAATAGGGCACCTGCGGCGGGCTCGATATGGCGATGTGGCAGGTGTCGTCCTTGATCGTCACGGTGGCGGAGATCTCGAAGTCGCCGAAGCCGTGGCCGGCATCCTCCAGGATCGCCGTGCCCTGGTAGCGGCCGTCAGGCACCGCGCGGATCAGCGTCCGCATCTGCCGGTCGGCCATGTCCAGAAGCTCGCCGATGCAGCCTTTCACCGCAGCGAGGCCGTATTTCTCGATGAGGGCGAGGAGATTGCGCTCGCCCACCTGGCAGGCGCCGATCAGGGCGTTGAAATCGCCCTCCTGGTCGCGGCGCGCCCGCATGTTGGTGAGCAGCAGGTTCAGCACGTCGTGGCGCGGCTTGCCGCGGTCCCAGATCTTGACCGGGGGGATGCGCAGGCCCTCGGCATAGATTTCGGTCGCCGCCGGATTGTAGCCGGCGGGCACCGGGCCGCCGATATCGGTCAGGTGGCCCTTGCAGACGGTCCAGAACACCAGCTCGCCGCGATAGAACACCGGCTTGTACATGCAGGTGTCGATGATGTGGCTGCCGGCATAGGCCGGGTCGTTGTGCAGGATCAGGTCGCCCTCGTTGATGTCGTCGCCGAAGAAGCCGGCGACGGCCTTCATGGCGGGGATCAGCGAGCCGAGATGGATCGGAATGTCCTGGCCTTGCAGGATCATTTCGGGCTTGGCATCGAACAGTGCCGTCGAATAGTCGTGGGCAAGGTTGAACACGCTGGAGCGCGCGGTCTTCTCCAGCGCCAGGGTCATTTCGCGCTGGGTGGTCTCCAGGACGCCGCGCACCACGGACAGGGTGATCGGATCGACGGCTTCGGGGGTCATGATGGCCTCGCTGATCGGCGCCATCAGGTCGGCGGGATGTGCCGGCGCCGCCTGCCGCGCAGGCGGACGCGCGCCGCGGCCGGCCTCAGCCCTGCCGTCGCACCGACGTCCCGAAAACCCTCTGGCGTTTGTCTCCCGGCGGATGGGTTCCGCCGTCGCATCTGTTGAGGATGCTTGAGACCCGAGCTTAAGGCTGTGCGGGACGCGGTCTTGTCTGCCCGGGAACGATCCCTTGGCGATCCGTGCAGTGCCGCTTCAGCGCGCGGCCATCGACCGGCGGCTGCGATAATCGCTCGGCGTCTCGCCGAACCGGGCGCGGAAATGCCGCGACAGCTGGGCCTGGTCGCCGAAACCCCAGTCATAGGCGATTTCGGCGATGCTGCGCCGGTCGGCCGGGTTGCCGAGTGCGTCGCGGCAGGCGAAGAGCCGCTGGCTGCGGATCCACTCGCTCAAGGTCTCGCCCGTGCCGCGGAACAGGTCGTGCAGATAGCGCAGCGAGATGCCGCAGGCGGCCGCGATGTCGTCGGGCCTCAGGTCGCGCGTGCCGAGATGTGCGCGGATATAGGCCTCGACGCGGGCGAGATGGGCGGCGCGCACCGTGGTGCCGCCGCTCGTCAGCGCGCGCTCGTCACCGGCCACCGCCATGATCAGGAGGTCGACGAGGTGGCGGCCGACCTGGCTGCGTTCGTCCGCCGTCATGGACGGCAGGCGGCCCGGAAGGAGACGCAGGAGATCGGCGAACAGGCCGCCGGCGCCGCTGTCGGCGCCGAAGGTCAGGCTGCAATAGCGTTCGGGCATGCGCAGCCGGCCGAGCAGCGCGTCGCCGGGCACCTTCAGCACCCAGAGGTCATTGGCTTCGCCATGGCTGAATTCATAGGGCTCGTGGCCACGCTCGATCAGGAACCCGCCCGGCGGGCAGCGGATGTCGCGACCGCCCTGCAGGAAGCCGACATCGGAGAGACCTGGCACGGTGACGAGATATTGCTCCTCCCGCTCGCAGGCCAGATGCTGCGCCGTGCGGCGGTAGAGCAGCGCATCGGCGGTCAGGCGCGACAGCGAGACCTGGCCGAGCTTCCAGCGCACCAGCTGGCCACTGAAGGTGTCGGGCCGGCGAAAGCGCAGGTCGAGCGGGAAATAGGTCGCCGACACCATGTCCTGCCAGCGCCGGCTGCGCTCCGGCGCGGGCGTGTCGCGGGTGCTGAAGAACGCGTCCATCACGCCCTCGGTCTCGGAAGTTCAATTTTACATGATTTTGACGCTGGATCGCGGCCTCGGCAATAGCGCCGGCCGGCCTATTCGGCCGGCGGCCTGCGCCCGTGGCGCTCGGCGAAAAAGCCGCCGAGGCTGGCGCGCGCCCAGTCGATGGCCGAGCCCTCGACGAGGATGGCGATACCGAGGCGGGCGCCGACGATCATGCCGCCGACAGTCAGCGGCCAGGTCAGCGCCATCAGGGAGCCGGCGGTCAGCCCCTGCCCAATCGTGCAGCCGCCGGCCAATACGCCGCCGAAACCCATCAGCGCGGCGCCGGCCAGGTGGCGGCGCATCTCGCGCTGGTCATCGAAGGCTTCCCAGCGGAATTCGCGGCCCATGAGCGCCGCCAGGGTCGCTCCGACCACGACGCCGGGCACGCTCATCACGCCGAAATCGGCCAGCGTGCCTTCGCCGGTCATCAGCGCATAGAAGCCGCGCGCCACGGGCGAGACGAAGGTGAGGCTCTGGATCCGCACGACCCGGTCGAACAGGTCGACGGCGATGCCGGTCGCCACCCAGCCGGCAATGACGCCGAGCCCGAGCACGAGGCCCGCGGTGACGAGGCGCGGCGCGCGCCACAGGCGGCGGTCACGCGCCGCAATGCCGATCAGGACGGCCGCGACGAGCAGGGTCAGGACGAGGCGCAGGTCGAGCCCGGCAAAGCCACCGAGAATGTCGGGCAGAGCGCTGGGACTGCCGCCCGGCATCGGCACCGCCACCTGCTCGACCCAATCGATGCGCGGCCGCGCCAGCACGCCGCGCAGCGTCGCATAGGCCACCGCGCCGAAGATCATCAGCGCGAACAGGCTGCGCAGGTCGCCGCTGCCGAGCCGCACCAGCGACCCGAAGGCGCAGGTGCCGACCAGCGCCATGCCGATGCCGAAGATTAGCGCGCCGGCGAAGGCGCCGGCAAAAGCGACCTGGGTCGGCACATAGGTCGTCTCGGTCGGCTCGAACAGGCCGGCGATCACCAGAAGCTGGGTGCCGGCGAGCGCGACGGCAAGCGCCAGGCCGAACACCTTCATGCGCCGCCAGTCATGGCCGACCAGGGCGTCCTCCACCGCGCCGAACGAGCACAGCCGCGCCCGCTGCACGGCGGCGCCAGCGGCCATGCCGACCAGGAACCCCATTGCGCCGACGGCAGTGGCCGGCAGCCCGGTCATGCGTCCTCCCCGAAGAGCCGTCCGCCCCTGTGCGGGCCCGTGCGGGCCAGCCTCTTCACCTCGCGGTCTTCTTCACTTTGTGGTCTTGCCGCCGCGTTCGCAGAAGATATCGTAGATCACGCTGATGACACGACGGACATTTTCGTTGGCGATGCTGTAATAGACCGTCTTGCCGTCGCGGCGGGTGGTGACCATGTCGTCGAACCTTAGCCGGGCGAGCTGCTGGGAGACGGTCGGCTGGCGCAGCGACAGGATGTTCTCCAATTCGCCGACCGAGCGCTCCTTCTCCGCCAGCAGGCAGAGCAGCAGCAGCCGGCTCTCATGCGACAGCGCCTTGAGGAAGTCGCTGGCCTCGCGCGCATTGCGCATGAGCTGTTCGAGCTCGGCCGAATATTCCGCGCCGGAGCGCAGTTCGTCCTCGATCTCTTTCGATACGATTGCCGTCATTCTCAAGGCCTTCCAGGCGCGGCCGCGCCGGCCGTCGCGCGTCCAGGATTGTTGCCGAGGCGCTCGATCATCTTGCCGAGCAGGCCCCAGAAGGTCGCCTCGTCCATATAGCCGGTGATGCGGCCGACTTCACGGCCGCGATCGATCAGGACGAAGGTCGGCGTGAAGCGCACGGGAGCGGCGAGCGGCAGGTCGCGCGGCTGGCCATTGTCCAGGCTGACCCGGCGCAGCGGCGCAATGCGCCCCTCGTCCGAGCGCTCGTAGCCCGGCGCCACCTCGAGATCCCAGCGCATGCACCAGGCACAGCCCGAGCGCTCGAACATGACGAGTTCGGCCGTCGCCCCCGAGCCATGCGCGCCCAGCACGGCAAAAAGACCGAGGAAGGACCCGAGAAGGAATTGCCGCCAGCCGCGCTTCATTCCTAAAATATAGACGCATTCGAATATATTTGCCAATGGAGGCGCGGGTGGCGCTCGATGTCTCGTTCGCCGGCGCTTTCCTCGGCGGCCTTCTGTCCTTTGCCTCGCCCTGCGTGCTGCCGCTGGTGCCGGCCTATCTCTGTTTTCTCGCCGGCCTGTCGTTCAGCGAACTCGAAGAGAGCGCGGCCGCCGGCGCCACCGCGCGCGGCCGGCTCGTCGGCCGGGCTCTCGCCTTCGTCCTCGGCTTCGCCACCATCTTCGTCCTGCTCGGCGCGACCGCCTCGGCGCTCGGCCAGGCGCTGAGCCGCTGGTTCGACGTCCTCGCGGTCGTTGCCGGGCTTGCCCTGGTCGTCATGGGCCTCGCCATGGCGGGCATCCTCAGGCTCGGCTTCCTGATGAGCGAAATGCGCCATGAGGTGAGCCGCCGCCCGGCCGGGCTTGCCGGAGCCTATGGGACCGGACTTGCCTTCGGTTTCGGCTGGACGCCCTGCGTCGGTCCGGTGCTCGCGGCCATCCTGATGGTCTCGGCGACGTCGGAGACGATCGCGCGCGGCATGCTGCTGCTCGGCGCCTATGCCGCCGGCATGGGCTTGCCCTTCATCGCCGCCGCGGCCTTTGCCGGCCCGTTCCTGCGCTGGATGGCCCGCTTCCGGCGCCATCTCGGTCGGCTTCAGATGGCCGCCGGCCTCGTCCTGGTCGCGACCGGTCTGCTGATCGCTTCCGGCCAGATGGCGCGGATCGGCGGCTTCATGCTGGAGATGGTGCCGGTCTTCGGCCGGATCGGCTGATCCGGCCGCGGGCCGCCGCGGCTATTTGTTGACCGGCGAATCCTTGTCGAAGAGATAGGCCAGGACGTCGCGGATCTGGTCCATGCTGAGGAAATGGGTCGTGCCGAAGCGCGGCATGTTCGAGCAGGCGACGACCGCCTGGGAATTGTAGATCTTGATATAGGCCTCGCGGATCAGTTCCGGATCGTAGTTGCGGTCGCGGCCATAACCCGCAAGGCTCGGGCCGAGCGTGCCGAAGCTCAGCTCCTTCGGGTCCATCTGGTGGCAGGCATAACAATTGCCGCCACTTACCGTATTGGCGGCGTCGGAGAACTGTCCGCCGCGGCCGCTATTGGCGACCGCGAAGCCGCGCCGCCAATCGCCGAGGAAACGGCCGTCCGGCGGCAGCACGACCCGTGCCCGCTCGCGCGCCTGGATCGCGTCGGCTTCGGCGCCCGACACCTGGTTGCGCCGCTCCGTGCACATGCGCTGCGTCTCGTCGAGTTCGACGCGCGCACGCCATTCGGCCGGAGCGCGGGTGAAGGTGCTGCGGATCACCTCCTCGACCCGCTGGGCATTGACCTGTGGCAGAGGCTGGGCCGCGGCCGGTGCCGCCGGCTGGCCCTGCGCCAGAGCCGGTGGGGCCAGGGCGAGCGTCAGTGCGAAGGCCGATGCGAGCGACCGGGCCGGGAGCATTCCCTTGGATGATCTGGTCATGGCAGCCTCGCTCAGCGCTTGATGGAGGGAACGTTGATCTCGCCCCCCGCCGCCTGGATGTTGAGATAGACGAGCAGCGCAGTGATGCCGTCGGAGGCGTAGTCGGGTTCCGGCCAGCGCTGCTGGCGCAGGCAGTCCCACATCCGGTGCTGCATGGTGCGCAGTGCGCTTTGCGACACGCGGTAGGTCGGCCACGACCCGATGGCCTCGCGCGGCGCGGCTCCCGGACGGGAAAAGTCGGGCAGCCCCTGCAGGCGGATGCGCTTGCCGGGCTCGCCATGGCAGGTCGCGCAGGAGAAGTCCATGACGCCGGCGCGGCGGTAGAACATGGCCTCGCCGATCGCCGCCATTTCGCGCTCGCGCGGATGGGCAAGCTGCGGCTGGATCGTCATGCCGTTCGACTTGTTGGCGATGAAGGCGACGAGGTCCTCCATGTCGGAGCCCCTGCCAGGCCCGGAAAAGCGCCGCCGCACGACGTCGGCGGTGTCGAGGCCCTGGATCTTCTCCATGCACCAGAGCAGGCGCTGCTCGAGATCCATGACCCTGTCCGAATCGGCGAAATAGCGCGGCAGGCGGGCATAGGCGCCTTCGAGCTTGCCCGGGCCTTCGCCGAGATCGCAGGTCTCCAGCGAGACGTTGCGGCTGCCGCGCCGCTCGGCCCAGAGCGCCTCGCCGCGATCGACCGCGAGATAACCGGGATTGGCCATGGGATCGTTGATCATCGCGCGATAGCGCTCGATTTCGCGTTCGCTGTCGTCCTGCGGCGCCTGCGCAAAGCCCAGCGTCGCCAGGCCCAGCGTCGACAGCACGCCGAGCGCGGCCGACGCGAGGCCGGCCAGCATCCACCCGCTCCGGGTCATGTTCCCTCCTCCTTCGTTCCTTCCCCTGCCGCGGACCTCTTGGGCGCCCTCTTGTCCGGGGCGGTCCGCTTCGTGATCGGCAAGCTAGAATGGTCTTTACATTCAAAAAAAACAATATCACGATATGTTTAAGCGTGCGGCTCGAAAGCTGCGCCGTCAAGCCCGATCAACCGGGCCATCGAGGAACGTTGAGGAGCAAGGGATGGCACGACGATTGGCGAGATCATCGGCGGGATCCTTCGCCTCCCCGACCCGGCGCGCCGCCCTGCGCGGCGCGGCCCTGGCCTTCGTCGCGGCGGCGCTGGCGCCGAAGCTTGCCGCCGCCGATGCCAAGGCGGTCGAGGACGAGCTGAAGAAGCTCTATGGCGGCAAGACCATGGCCGAGGGCCGGGTCAAGCTGGACGTACCGCAGATCGCCGAGAACGGGCTCGTCGTGCCGGTCACCGTCGAGGTCGAGAGCCCGATGACGGAAGCCGACTACGTCAAGGCGGTGCACGTCTTCGCCGACGGCAATCCGCAGCCCGGTGTCTTCACCTTCCGCTTCTCGCCGGAATGCGGCCGGGCGGCGGCTTCGACCCGCATGCGGCTCGCCCAGACCCAGAACATCGTCTGCGTCGCCGAGATGTCCGACGGCTCGCTGTTCACCACCAAGGCCGAGGTGAAGGTCACCATCGGCGGCTGCGGCGGCTGAGCAATCTGGAAAAGTCGAGGAAACGCCATGTCCACGAGACCCACCCCGCGCGTCCGCGTTCCCGCCCAGGCCAAGGCCGGCGACATGATCGAGATCAAGACGCTGATCTCGCACGAGATGGAAAGCGGCCAGCGCCGCGACGGCGCCGGCAAGCCGATCCCGCGCAAGATCATCAACAGCTTCACGGCGACCTTCAACGGCAAGACCGTGTTCCAGGCCGACTGGCACCCGGCGATCTCGGCCAATCCCTACCAGTCGTTCTTCTACAAGGTGAAGGAGAGCGGCGAGTTCAAGTTCGTCTGGAAGGACGACGACGGCTCGGAATATTCGTCGACCAACAAGATCGCCGTTTCCTGAGCGGCGATTCGAGGTGAGAAGCCCCTCGTAAATCCCGACATTGCCTAACTATCGCCTCTGGCAACCCGGCCGGAGCCGGTGCAGGGGCCGGGTGAAGCGACAGCGGGCAGCCTTCGGCGGCGCGCCCCGAGAGGACCGTACAGATGATTTCGCGCAGGCAATTCCTGCAGGCGACGGCGGCTGCGCAGGCGCTCGCCATCGGCTCGGGGCTCGGGCCGCTCGGCAAGGTCGCGGCCCAGCAGAGGCTGGCCGAGGCCGACATTCTCCGCTTCGATCCGCTCGGCACGGTGACCATCCTGCATGTTACCGACATCCATGCCCAGCTCGTGCCGCTCTATTTCCGCGAGCCCTCGGTCAATCTCGGCGTCGGCGAAGCCAAGGGCGTGCCGCCGCACCTGACCGATGCCGCTTTCCGCGCCCATTTCAAGATCGCAGCCGGCTCGGCCGATGCGTATGCGCTGACCAGCGAGGACTTCACCGCGCTTGCCCGCAACTATGGCCGGATGGGCGGCATGGACCGCGTCGCGCGGCTGATCAAGGCGGTCAGGGCGGAGCGCGGCGCCGACAAGGTGCTGCTGCTCGACGGCGGCGATACCTGGCAGGGATCGTGGACCTCGCTGAAGACCCAAGGCCAGGACATGGTCGGGCTCATGGAGGCGCTCGGCGTCGAGGCCATGACCTCCCATTGGGAGTTCACCTATGGCGAGGACCGGGTCAAGGCGATCGTCGAGAGTTCGAAGATCGCCTTTCTCGCCCAGAACATCCGCGACGCCGAATGGCAGGAACCCGTGTTCGAGCCGCGCCGCATGTTCGAAAAGGGCGGCGCCAAGATTGCGGTCATCGGCCAGGCCTTCCCGCGCACGCCGATCGCCAATCCGCGCTGGATGATCCCGAAATGGGAGTTCGGCCTGCGCGAGGACGACCTCGCCAGGCAGGTCGACGAGGCCCGCGCCGAGGGCGCCGACATCGTGGTGCTGCTGTCCCACAACGGCTTCGACGTCGATGCCAAGCTCGCCGCGCGCGTCAAGGGCCTCGATGTGGTGCTGACCGCCCACACCCACGATGCCATGCCCGGCATCGTCAAGGTCGGCGATACCGCGCTGGTCGCGACCGGCTCGCACGGCAAGTTCGTCTCGCGTCTCGACATCGAGGTCAAGGACCGCCGGATGGCCGGGCTGCGCTACAAGCTGATGCCGGTCTTCGCCGACGCAATCACGCCCGATGCCGAGACGGCGGCGATGATCGAGGCGATCCGCAAGCCCTATGCCGCGGAACTGGCGCGCGAGATCGGCCGCGCCGACAGCCTCCTGTTCCGGCGCGGCAATTTCAACGGCACGTTCGACGACCTGATCGCGCAGGCGATCCTCACCGAGCGCGACGCGGAGATCGCCCTCTCGCCGGGCTTCCGGTGGGGCGGCACGCTGCTACCGGGCGATCCGATCACCTTCGAGGCGATCACCAATGCCACGGCAATGACCTATCCGGCCTGCTACCGGACCGAGATGACCGGCCGCCAGATCAAGGAGATCCTGGAGGATGTCGCCGACAACATCTTCCATCCCGATCCCTATTTTCAGGGCGGCGGCGACATGGTGCGGGTCGGCGGCGCGGGCTATGCCATCGATATCGGCAAGCCGGCCGGCCAGCGCATATCCGACCTCACCCTCCTGAAGACCGGCCAGCCGCTCGATCCGGCGCGCCGCTACACTGTCGCCGGCTGGGCCAGCGTCAACCAGGGCACCGAAGGTCCGCCGGTCTGGGAGCTCGTCGAAAAATATGTCGCGCGCGTGCGCAACGTTCGGCTCGAACCCAACAGCGCCGTCAAGGTGACCGGCGCCTGAGGTGGCCGGCCGGACTTTCAGGAGATCAGGCATGAACCGAGCGCCGACCGTTTCCCGCATGGACCGCCGCGGCTTCCTGACCGCCGCCGCCGGCGCCCGGAAGGCCTTGCCGCCGGCGCCGCGGCCCGCGCCCAGGCCCCCGCCTCTGCCCCCGCGCCCGCACCGGATCCCGCCATCACCGAGGTGCAGGACTGGAACCGGATGCTCGGCGATGGCGTCCAGGCCAGGCCCTACGGCAAGCCGTCGAGCTTCGAGAGGGACGTCATCCGCCGCGACGTTGAATGGCTGACCGCCAGCCGGGAATCCTCGGTCAATTTCACGCCGCTTCACGCCCTCGACGGCATCATCACACCGTCCGGGCTCTGTTTCGAGCGCCATCACGGCGGCGTCGCCGAAATCGATCCGGCGAAGCATCGGCTGATGATCAACGGCCTTGTCGACAAGCCCATGGTGTTCACGCTCGAGGACCTCAAGCGTTTCCCAGGCCGGGTCACCCGGGCCTATTTCCTGGAATGCGCTGCCAATTCCGGCATGGAATGGCGCGGCGCCCAGCTCAATGGCTGCCAGTTCACCCACGGCATGGTCCACAATGTCTGGTATTCGGGCATCCCCCTGAAGACCCTGCTCGACGAAGCCGGTCTCAAGCCCAATGCCCGCTGGCTGCTCGGCGAAGGTGCCGATTCCGCAGGCATGACCCGCTCGATCCCGCTCGACAAGGGCCTGAAGGACTGCCTGGTCGTCTGGGGCATGAACGGCGAGATGCTGAGACCGGAGCAGGGCTACCCCCTGCGTCTGGTCGTGCCCGGCTGGGAAGGCAATATGTGGATCAAGTGGCTGCGCCGGATCGAGGTCGGCGACCAGCCCTGGCACCACCGCGAGGAGACCTCGAAATATACCGACCTCCTGGCCGACGGCCGGTCGCGGCGCTTCACCTTCATCATGGACGCCAAATCCGTGGTGACCAATCCCTCGCCCCAGGCGCCCTTGAAACACAAGGGGCCGAACGTGTTGAGCGGACTTGCCTGGTCCGGGCGCGGCACCATCAAGCGGGTCGATGTCAGCATCGACGGCGGTCGCAACTGGCGGACCGCCCGCATCGACGGGCCGGTCCTGCCGATGTCGCTGACCCGCTTCTACGTCGATTTCGACTGGGACGGCCGGGAAATGATGATCCAGTCGCGGGCCATCGACGAGACCGGCTACGTCCAGCCCACGAAGGACGAACTGCGCAAGGTGCGCGGGCTGAACTCCATCTACCACAACAACGGCATCCAGACCTGGCTGGTGCGCGCCAACGGGGAGACCGAAAATGTCGAGATCGGTTAAGGCCGCGCTCGGTGCGCTCATCGCGGTCGGCCTTGCCGGGGTCGTTTATGCCCAGCAGCGCTCGCCGACCGCCTCGCCGGCTCCCGCCGCCCGTCCGGCCGCAGCCCCCGCCCCGGCCAAGCTCGGGCTCGGCCGCGCGGCGCTGCCCGCCGAGGTCGCGGCATGGGATACCGACATCCGTCCCGATGGCCAGGGCCTGCCGGCCGGCCGCGGCACCGTGAAGCAGGGCGAGGAGATCTACCAGGCGCAATGCGCCGCCTGCCATGGCGAGTTCGGCGAGGGCGCGGGGCGCTGGCCCGTGCTGGCCGGCGGGCGCGGCTCGCTCGCCGCCGACAATCCGGAAAAGACGATCGGCTCGTTCTGGCCCTACCTCTCCACCACCTTCGACTATGTCCGCCGCGCGATGCCTTACGGCAATGCCCGCTCGCTCAGCGACGACGAGACCTACGCCCTCACCGCCTATCTGCTGTTTCTCAACGATGTGGTGAAGGAGGATTTCGAGCTGAGCCGCGAGAATTTCGCTGGCGTCCGGCTGCCCAATGCCGACGGTTTCTACGACGACGACCGCGAGACGACCGAACGCGCGTTCTGGCAGGCAGATCCGTGCATGAACAACTGCCGGCCCGAGCCGCGCGTGACGGCGCGCGCGCGCGTCATCGACGTCACGCCCGACAGCCGTTCGGGTCCGAGGGTGGAATGATCGCGCGCGCCGCCTTCGCCGGGCTGATGGCGGCCTGCACGGTGGGTCCGAGCGGGATGGCGCGGGCCGGCGACCGGGCGCTCGGCGAATATCTCGCGGGGGAATGCGTCACCTGCCATCGGCTTTCGGCGCCCGCGCAGGACGGCATTCCGGCGATCGCCGGCTGGCCCGATGCCCAATTCGTCGCCGTGCTGAAGTCCTATCGGCTGAAGGAACGCGACAATCCGATCATGCAGACGGTGGCGGCCCGGCTCTCGGACGACGAGATGGAAGCGCTCGCCGCCTATTTTGGCAGCATCGCGGCTGAGGCGGCGCGCTGAGCGCCAGCAGGGAGGAGACGGTCATGTCGGATGTCGATCGGCGCATGCTGCTGGGCGGGGCCGCGGTGGCCGGGGTTCTGGCCACGGCGCGACCGGCGGGCGCGGCGACCCCCATGCTGCAGCTCGCGGACCTGAAGAAGGAGGCCGACGTCGCCTGCCTCTATCATTGCGACTTCGGCGAGCCGCCGCGGTTCGTCCAGATGATCACCAATATCGGCAATCATTTCTCCGCCTATGGCGCCAACCCTTTCGACATCCAGCTGGCGGTGGTGGCGCATGGCGCAGGCGTGAAGTTTTTCCTGGAGACGCTCGAGGGTACGCCCTGGCGCGAGGAGACGGCCGTGCTGCCGGCCTTCGAACGGGTTGTCGCCCAGGCGAAGAACGGGCTGAAGGTGTTCCTCTGTGACATCACCTTCCAGCGGCTGAACCTCGACCGCGCCAAGGTGCGCCAAGCCGATTTCATGGCCTTCGTGCCCTCGGGCGTTGCCGCCGTCGGGGCCTTGCAGGCCAAGGGTTTCGCCTATCTGAAAGTGGGATGAGGCCGCACGGGATACCGGGTCAACCGGCATGTGCAGGACCAAACGGGGGGAAACAGCATGACGATCGATCGCAGAGCCTTCCTCGCCTCCGCCGGCGCCTATGGCCTGGCGGCGCTGGCTGCGCCGGCCGTACTCGGCCAGGCCAAGCCGCGCGCCATCGTGGTCGGCGGCGGCCCGGGCGGCGTCACGGCGGCGAAATACATCGCCAAGGACAGTCAGGGCGCCATCGAGGTCGTGCTGGTCGAGCCGCAGCGTCAGTTCGTCACCTGTTTCCACTCCAACCTATTTCTCGGCGGCTATCGCGACCTCACCTCGATCACCCACAGCTACGACAAGGCGGCGGCCGCCCACGGCTTCAAGGTCAATGCGCAGGCCGCAAGCCGGATCGATCGCGACAAGCGCGAGGTTCTGCTCGCCGACGGCTCGCGCCTCGCCTACGACCGGCTCGTGCTCTCGCCCGGCATCGACCTCAAATACGACTCGGTGCCAGGCTGGGGCCGCGAGCATGAGGAGACCATGCCGCATGCCTGGCGGGCCGGGCCGCAGACGGTGCTCCTGAAGCGCCGGCTCGACGCAGTGCCAGACAAGGGCGTCATCGTGGTCATCGCCCCGCCCAATCCCTATCGCTGCCCGCCCGGGCCCTATGAGCGGGTGTCGATGATGGCCCATGTGCTGAAAAGCACCGGCCGGGGCGATGCCAAGATCTTCGTGCTCGATCCGAAGGACTCCTTCTCCAAGCAGGGCCTGTTCCAGGAAGGCTGGGAAAGGCACTATCCCGGCATGATCGAGTGGCTCGGGCCGCGCATCCATGACGGCATCAAGTCAGTCGATCCGACGACCAACACGGTGACCACGGGGTTCGAGACCTATCGCAACGCTGCGCTGGTCAATGTCATTCCGGCCCAGATGGCTGGCGCGATCGCGCGCGAGGCCGGCCTCGCCAATGGGTCGGGCTTCTGCCCGATCGATCCGGCCAACATGAAGTCGGCCGTCGATCCGAACATCCACGTGGTCGGCGATGCCGCAATCGCCGGCGACATGCCGAAATCGGCCTTCTCCGCCAACAGTCAGGCCAAGGTCGCCGCGCTCATGGTGCGCGGCGAGCTCCGCAACGCCCGCACCTTCCCGGCCCGCTACACCAATACCTGCTGGAGCCTGATCGAAACCGACGACGCGGTGAAGGTCGGCGGCCGCTACGAGGCGAAGGACGGCAAGATCGGCGCGATCGAGACCTTCATCTCGCAGACCGGCGAGAGTGCCGACCTGCGCAAGCAGACCCAGGGCGAAAACATGGCCTGGTACGGTGCCATCACCGCCGACATGTTCTCCTGAACCGCCGTCGCCGGCCGACGCTCACCCGTAGCCGGCGGCTCCGTTCCATCCCTCATCCCGGATCGATCATGCGCAGCGCGTTGCCCTCCATCCTCCTTCTCTGCGCCGGTCTCCTATTGGCCGGCCCCTCCGCCGCCACCGCGCAGGATGCCGCCGCGGGCGAACGCGTCTTCGCCCAGTGCCGCGCCTGCCATCAGGTCGGCGAAACCGCTCGAAACGGCGTCGGCCCGCAGCTGAACGGGCTGTTCGGACGCCCTGCCGGCACCGTGCCCGGCTATAATTATTCCGATGCGTTCAAGCGACCGGAGGTCGCCTCCAAGGTCTGGTCGGAGGACAATTTCACCACCTATATCCGTGATCCCCGCCAGGTGACGCCGGGCACGCGCATGGTCTTCGCCGGCCTCAGACAGGACGCCCAGATCACCAATCTCATTGCCTATCTCAGACAGTTCGACACGAGCGGCAAGCGCAGCCAGTAGCATCCGCCGCATGCGATCCAAGGTTCCGATCTTCCGATCCCAGACGCGATCTGCTCTGCGCCCCCGAACCGGCAGCTTGCCGGTTCGGTCATTGAAGCCGACAATCCCCGCGGTCCGCCATCGCGACGCGCACAGCTGTCATCACGGGTCGCCAC
The DNA here is from genome assembly GCA_000751295.2 of bacterium YEK0313. Lineage (NCBI taxonomy): Bacteria > bacterium YEK0313. The sequence continues at coordinate 3,265,430 of CCMO02000001.1, read as the reverse complement.
GAAAGGAGCGCGTGCCGGTGCCGGACAAGGACAGATCGGAGAATGGCGATGGACCTCGCGCAGATGGATCTCGTGCCTTCGGCCGACTCGGCGGCCGCCCTCCAGGCGGCCCGCGACAAGGCTTATGCGACGCCGCTCGCCGATATCAATGTCGGTGATCCCGAGCTCTTCCGCACCAATACGCTCTGGCCCTATTTCGAGCGGCTGCGCCGCGAGGCGCCGGTTCACTATTGCCGCGACAGCCTCTACGGCCCGTTCTGGTCGGTGAGCCGCTACGACGACATCATGAAGGTGGAGACCAGCCACGCGGTGTTCTCGTCGGATGCGAGCCTCGGCGGCATCACCATCACCGATCCGCCGCCGCAGTTTCGCCGCCCTATGTTCATCGCAATGGATCCGCCTTTGCACGGCGCCCAGCGCAAGACCGTGGCGCCGATGTTCACGCCGACGCATATGGATGAGCTTGCGGGCTCGATCCGCCAGCGCACTGCCGAGTGCCTCGACAGCCTGCCGCGCGACGAAACCTTCGACTGGGTCGACCGGGTCTCGATCGAGCTGACGACGCAGATGCTGGCGGTGCTGTTCGATTTTCCCTGGGAGGAACGGCGGAAACTGACGCACTGGTCCGATGTCGCGACGATGTTCGTCGGCGACCGGGAAAGCGAGGAGCGCCGCCAGGCGGAGCTGGAGGAGTGCGGCGCCTATTTCGCCAGGCTCTGGAACGAACGGCTCGACAATCCGCCCGGCAATGATCTCCTCTCGATGATGGCGCATTCGCAGGCCACCCGCGACATGGATCCGCGCACCCTGCTCGGCAACCTCATCCTCCTGATCGTCGGCGGCAACGACACCACCCGCAACACCATGACCGGCTCGGTGCTGGCTCTGCACGAAAACCCTGCCGAGGACCGCAAGCTGCGCGACAATCCCAGGCTGATCGACAGTTTCGTGCCGGAGGTGATCCGCTGGCAGACGCCGCTCGCCCATATGCGCCGGACCGCGCTCGAGGATGTCGAATTCGGCGGCCAGTTGATCCGCAAGGGCGACAAGGTGGTAATGTGGTACGTTTCGGGCAATCGCGACGGCGACGTCATCGAAAATCCCGACAGTTTCATCATCGACCGTGCCCGGCCGCGCCAGCACCTGTCCTTCGGTTTCGGCATTCACCGCTGCGTCGGCCTGAGGCTGGCGGAATTGCAGCTGAAGATCGTCTGGGAGGAGATCCTCAAGCGGTTCGACAGGATCGAAGTGGTCGGCGAGCCGCGCCGCGTCTATTCCTGCTTCATCAAGGGCTACGAGACGCTGCCGGTCCGGATTCCGTCCTGATCGGCCGGTCGCGGCGGCCGCGCAACCTTGCCGTGCTTTGCGGGACCGGCCCTTTCCCGTAGAAATGGGTCGTGACCTCGGGAATCAAAACGCGGGAACGGAAGGGCCGCGGCCGGCCACGCGCCGACGCGACGCCGATCGGCTTGCGCTTTCCGGCCGATCTTCTCGCCGTGCTCGATGCCCATATCGCGCGCGAGCGGCCGGGAGCGAGCCGGCCGGAAGCCTTGAGGGCGATCTTCCGGGAATGGGCCGTCAGCCGCGATCTCATGCCGGCCGACAGCTCGCCCGCCGCGCTGGAGCTCGAAGACCTCAATGCAGAAAACGACGGCTGAGACCGCGCCGGCGGCAGCGCCGGTCCTGGTGCCGGATGCGCGCGCGGGAGTGAGCCGCACCTGTCTCCTGATCATTGCCGGGCTCGTCATCGGCCAGGTCTTGACGCTCTACCTGATGGGGCGAAACCCGATCTGCGCCTGCGGCACCGTCAAGCTCTGGCACGGCATCGTGCAAAGCTCGGAAAATTCCCAGCACCTCACCGACTGGTACACGTTCAGCCACGTCCTGCACGGCTTCCTGTTCTACCTGCTGATCTGGCTCGTCGTTCCGCGCAGCTCGTTCGGCCAGCGCCTGGCGCTTGCGGTCGCCGTCGAGGCGGGCTGGGAAATCGTCGAGAACACCAACATGGTGATCGACCGCTACCGCGCGACGGCGGTTTCGCTCAACTACTATGGCGACAGCATCGTCAATTCCTTCGGCGACATGCTGGCCATGATTGTCGGCTTCGTGCTGGCACGGCGCCTGCCCGTCGCGCTGACCATCGTCATCGCCATCGTCTTCGAGATCGGCCTCGCCTGGATGATCCGGGACAACCTGACGCTCAACATCGTCATGCTGATCCACCCGTTCGAGGCGATCTCGCGCTGGCAGACCGGAATGCCGTAACGGCACAAGCCGTGCTCGTCCGGGCGGCGCAGGGCAACAAACATTCGTGCATTGCGGCACGCGGCGGCAACCGCGGCCGCCAAGACTGGCTGCGTCGACATGTCAGGAGTGTCCGCCGCAGTGAATGCAGAGCCGCCGCATGAGACCGCCGCGCATCCGGTCCCGCAAGACCCGACGCCGGCACGCGCCAGGCGCGGGCTCGTTCCGCCGCCCAAGCGCTGGCCCGATCTGAAGGACCCTGCCATCGCGCTCATTCTGGGCATCGCGCCCTTCTGGCTGTTCTTCGGCTTCCACCACAAGGTCACTGCGAACGACCGCGTCGTCGAGGATTACAGCCTCAACATTCTCGGCCTGATCCTGGCGATGGCCGGCATCGTCATGGTGTTCAGGATGCTGCGCCGCGACGGCTCGTATGGCCGCCCGCCGCGCTGGTGGCCGCGCACGGCCTTAAGCCTCCTTGCCGGCCTCGCCTGCCTGTTCCAGGTCGCCCAGTCGCTCGGCATCTATCGCGTGGATCCCGCGGACACCATGAGGGATCTGCGCGTCGTGCTGCTCGGCAGCCGCGAGCCGCATGCCGTGGCCTATGCCGGTCTCGATGCCGCGCGGAGGGAGGCTCTCGCCAGGCGGGCGCGCGAGGCGGACGAGGGCCGGCTTCGCGACGACGTGGTGACGACCGCCGCGCGGCTTGCCGCAGCCATCGTTCAATACGACCAGTATGCGATCCGCTGCGAGGACAGCTATCGGCGCTTCCGGCGGGTCGACATGCCGTCCTTCCTGACGGCCGAGGATCGCGCCTATGTCGATCAGGCGGAAAATGCGACCCTGGAGCACTGGCGGGCGGCGCCCTGCACGGTGCGTGAGCGGCAGTTCATTCCGGGTCCACTGGTCGATGCCGTTCACCGCGACCGCGACGTACTGGCCATGCAGGTGGCTGCCTATCGCGCGCGCTTCGGCGCCAACCAGCCGGCTGCGGCGGAGACGGTGCGGGTCGAGGAGGTCACGACCGAAGGCCTGCCGGTTGCGATCGGCGCGACGGTCGCCGAGGTTCAGGCGACCTTCGGCACCTCGGCCGCGCCGACGGCCGGGGCCGAAGGGAGCGAGCCGGCCCTTGCTTTTCCGGACCGTGGCATCAGGGTCGTGTTCGGGCCGGACGGCAAGGTCGTGCAGATCGTGCTCGACGCGCCATTCGCCGGCACGGTCACCAACGTCTCGATCGGCGACAGCCTCAGGTCGCTCGACCGCCATGTCGGTGACGCCGCCGCCGGACCGCGAGGCCTTGCCGAAGGGATCGCGGTCAATTCCTATGGCAATGGTCAACTGGCATTCCAGACGTCGATCGAGACGGATGTCATCAGCCGGATCATCCTGCGGGCGCCGTAACGGCTCAGCCTGCAACAGTCTCATCGCGCCGCGGCAAGGGGCAGCAACATCCGGTGCCGAAATTCCAGGTCGTCCGATTCCAAACGCAGCGGCGGCGCCTGATACGACCCGCCATCCCGGGCCGGCATCATGGCAACGATGAAGCGGTTGATCCCGTGCGATGTTTTCATTTTACATTTCCTGTCTGCATTTGACTTCGGACGGAGCCGCGAAGGCCGTCTCGGCCCCATCCGGCGCGACATGACAGGAGCATGAGCATCGTGAGTGCAGAGCTGCCACGCCAGACCGAACCGAGCCCGCCCCGCGCGAGCCTGACTGCGCCGCCGCCCCGCTGGCCCGGCCTCAGGGCTCCGGCGATCGCGCTGCTCCTCGGCATTCTGCCGTTCTGGCTGTTCTTCGGATTCCATCAGAAGGCGACGGTCAACGGCCGGGTCGTGCAGGATTCCGGCCTCAACATTCTCGGCCTCGCGCTCGCCATTGCCGGCATCATCATGGTGTTCAAGATGCTGCGCGACGACGGTTCCTACGGCCACCCGCCGCGCTGGCTGCCGCGCACCGTCCTTGCGGTCCTTGCAGGCCTCGTCTGCCTGTTTCAGGCCGGCCAGTCGCTCGGCCTCTACCGTTTCGATCCGTCGGAGCGCGTGCGCGACCTGCGGGTCCGGTTCTTCGGCAATCCCGAGCCCGGCGCAGTGACCTATGCCGGTCTCGACGCCGCGCGGCGGGACGGGCTCGTCAAGCGGGGACGGGAGATCGACGAAGGCCGGCTGCGCGACGACGTGGTCACGGTTGCTGCGCGGCTGCGCGCCGGAATCGTCCAGTACAATCTGTTTTCAACCACTTGCGCGGACGGCTATCGCCGCTTCCCGACCGTCGAGCTGCCGTCCTTTCTCATCGAGGATGACCGGCGCTACATCGCCCAGGCCGAGGAGAGCACCGCGCTGCGCTGGCGCAACATGCGCTGCGATGCCCGCATCCGCGAAGCGATGAGCGGGCCGGTCATCGACAGCATTCACCGCGATCGCGCCGTCCTGGACCTCGCGGCGGGCGCCTATCGCGAGCGGTTCGGCGCGCGGCCGCCCGCCACGCCGCCGACCGTCCGCGCCGAGACGATCACGACGCAGGGGCTGCCGGTCCAGATCGGCCAGACCGTCGCCGAGGCCCAGGCTGCGCTCGGCCTGTCGAACGCCCCGCAGGTGGATCCCGAATGGCGCGAACCCGCGCTGGCCGCGGCCGATCGCGGCATCACGGTGTTCTTCGGCCCCGATGGCAAGGTGATGCGGATCGTCCTCGACCCGCCATTCTCCGGCACGGTGGTCGACGTCGCACTCGGCGACAGCCTCAGGTCGATCAACCGCAAGGTCGGCGGCGCCACATCGGGCGAACGCGGCATCAACGAAACATTCGTGCTGAATTCCTATGGCAACGGCCGGCTGGTGTTCCGCTCGTCATTCGAGACCGGAACCATCAACCGGATCGTCCTGCGCTAGCCGGGCCGCTGCCCGGCCCGCGTCAACCGCGCAGCGGATAGGCCCTGAGGAACATGGCGGTCGCGGCCCGCACGGTGCGGCGCAGCTCGTCCTGGCTCACCGGTTCCAGGCCGAACATGACCCGGCGGACCGGATCGCTCACCGTCAGGTCCAGGAACTGGCGGGCGGCCTGCATCGGATCGTCGAATCGGATCCGGCCCGCGGCGTCGAGATCGGCGAAATAGGCGGCAAGCCTGATATTGCCGACCTTCGGCCCGGCCTCGTAGAGCGCCCGGCCCATTTCGGGCAGCCGCTGCGTCACGCCGACCACCATGCGCATGCGCGCGACCGATTCCGGCTGGGTGATCGCGGTCACCAGGCGTACGCCGAGTTCTTCGAGCTCCGCCGCGATCGACGGCGCATTGCGGTCGAGGTCGAACATGCGTTCGGCCTGCTCGCGCTTCTCCTGGGCGATCAGGCATTCGAACAGCTCGTCCTTGCCCGAGAAATAGGCGTAGATCGTGCCCTTTGAGACGCCGGCCGCCCGCGTGATGTCGTTCATGCTGGCAGCCTCGAAGCCCCGCTCGAGGAAAACCCGCCGCGCGCCCTCCAGGATCTGCCGGCGCTTGGCCGTGTCCAGGACGTCGGTCTCGCCGATGGCCTTGGCTGGCGGGTCGGTCAGGGCGTCGTTCAAATCTTTCTTCCTTGGATCGAACCGAACGGTTCAGTTTGATCTTGTAAAGCGCAGGCACCATGTGTATGTCAAGGCCGATCGAACCGAACGGTTCGGTCAAGATGACGCATGGATGGAGATGGTCATGGCCGATGCGCGCGATGATATGGCCGCGGGCTCGCCGGTTCTGGATCGCCGGACCGAGGCGCCCGGCGCCATGCCCGCTCCCGCCGCCGGCCTCACGGCCCCACCCTCGCCGCCTGCCGCGCCGCCGGCGAAGAGCGGGCGCAAGCGCATCGTCCTCGCGCTCGTCGCCGCGGCCGTCATCGGCGGCGGCTGGTTCGGTTACGACTGGTACGTCAACGGCCGCTTCCAGGTGTCGACCGACGATGCCTATGTGAAAGCCGACACGACCATTCTCGCGGCCAAGATTTCCGGCTACGTCACCGAGGTGGCGGCGCGTGACAACGCGGCGGTGCGCGCCGGCGACGTGCTGGCCCGGATCGACGACGGCGACTATCGCCTGGCCGTCGAGGCCGCCGCGGCGAAGGTCGCGACCCAGGATTCGACCATCCAGCGCATCGAGGCCCAGCGCACCGCACAGGAGGCCGCGGTCGCCCAGGCCCGCGCCCAGCTTGCGGTGGCCGAGGCCGACACGCAGCGCACGGTTTCCGCCCTCACCCGCGCTCAGCGGCTGAACACCCAGGAATTTGCGAGCCAGGCCGCGCTCGATACCGCCCGCGCCGACCGCGACCGCAATGTCGCGCAGGTGGCGCAGGCGAAGGCCTCGGTCGCCGGCGCCGAGGCGCAGCTCGCCGTGCTGACCGCCCAGCGCGCCGAAGCCGAACGGCAGAAGGCCGAGCTGCAGAATGCGCTCGATCGGGCGCGGCGCGATCTCGAATTCACCGTGGTGCGCGCGCCGGTCGACGGCGTCGTCGGCAACCGCGTCGTGCAGATCGGCCAGTTCGTCCAGCCGGGCACCCGCATGCTGGCGCTGGTCGCCACCGCCTCGATCTATGTCGAGGCCAATCTGAAGGAAACCCAGCTCGCCCGCATCGCGCTCGGCGACACCGTCAATGTCGCGGTCGACGCCTTCTCCGCGCGGCCGATCCATGGCCGGGTCGAAAGCATTTCGCCCGCCTCGGGCGCGATCTTCTCGCTGCTGCCGCCGGAGAACGCCACGGGCAACTTCACCAAGATCGTCCAGCGTATTCCCGTGCGCATCAAGCTCGATCCGCAGGCTGTCGCCAACGGGCAGTTGCGGCCCGGCATGTCGGTCGTCGCCACCATCAGGGTCGGCGCCGACGCGGAGCCCGCGCGGGTCGGCACGGTCCACCAGGGCGCGCCGCTGCCGGCGCGCGTCAGCGCCAACGAGCAGGCCGGGAGCGCCCGGCCGTGAGCGGCGGCGCGGCCGCGACCGCCCTGCCCGGCCGGCCGGCGCCGACTGACGCTCCCGCTGGCGACAAGGTCAGCGCCGGCCGGCTGATCGCCTTCATGGCCATGGTCTTCGGCATGTTCATGGCGATCCTGGACATCCAGATCGTCTCGGCCTCGCTGCGCGACATCCAGGCCGGCCTGTCGGCGAGCGCCGACGAGATCCCCTGGGTCCAGACCTCCTATCTGATCGCCGAAGTGATCATGATCCCGCTGTCGGGGCTCCTGTCCCGGGCGCTGTCGACCCGCGTCATCTTCACGATCTCGGCCGCCGGCTTCACCGCGATGAGCGTGATGTGCGCCTTCTCGACCACGATCGGCGAGATGATCGTCTGGCGCGCCCTGCAAGGCTTCATCGGCGGCGCGATGATCCCGACCGTCTTCGCCACCGCCTTCACCGTCTTTCCGCCGTCGAAGCGCGCCATGGTCTCGCCCCTCATCGGCATGGTGGCGACGCTCGCGCCCACCATCGGCCCGACGATTGGCGGCTATCTCACCGACCTCTTCTCCTGGCACTGGCTGTTCCTGGTCAACGTGCCCCCCGGCATCATCGTCACCATCACTGTCTGGCGCCTCGTCGATTTCGACAAGCCGGACTTCTCGCTGCTGAGGCGTTTCGACTGGATCGGCTTCGCCGCCATGGCGGTGTTCCTCGGCGGGCTCGAATATGTGCTGGAAGAAGGCCCGACCAAGGACTGGTTCCAGGACCATCACGTCTTCATCGTCTTCCTGTTCATGTCGGCCGCCTGCATCCTCTTCTTCTGGCGCGCCTTCACCAATCCGGACCCGATCGTCGATCTCACCGCCTTCTCGAACCGCAACTTCTGGGCCGGCTGCCTGAATTCCTTCGTGCTCGGCATCGGCCTCTACGGCCTGACTTATCTCTACCCGGTCTATCTCGGCCAGGTGCGCGGCTTCTCGGCGCTGATGATCGGCGAGACCATGTTCGTCACCGGCATCGTCATGTTCGTCGCGGCGCCCATCGTCGGCCGCCTGTCGACCAAGGTCGACCTCAGGCTGATGCTGATCTGTGGCCTCCTCTTGTTCGCGCTCGGCACCTTCCAGGCCTCCTTCATCACCAAGGACTGGACCTTCTGGGAGTTGTTCGTGCCGCAGGTGCTGCGCGGCGCGGCGCTCATGATGTGCATGGTGCCGATCAACAACCTGTCGCTCGGCACCATGGCGCCGCAGCATATGAAGAACGCCTCGGGCCTCTACAATCTCACCCGCAATCTCGGCGGCGCGGTCGGGCTGGCGATGATCAACACCCTGCTCAACGACCGCACCGACCTGCATCTGCAGCGCCTGCGCGACCAGGTGGCCTGGGGCCGGTTCCGGGCCGAGGAAACGCTGACGCAGCTCGGCCAGGCCTTCCAGAGCCTCGGCTCGGATGCCGACCAGGCCGCCCTCAAGCAGCTTGCCGCCATGGTGCGGCGCGAGGCCTATGTGATGGCGCTCGGCGACGTGTTCTTCGTGCTTTCGGTTCTGTTCGTCGCAACCATCGTGCTGGTACCGATCATGCGCAAGCCGCGGCCGCAGCCGGCCGGCGGCGGTGGCGCGCACTGACGGACAAGGCTCGGCCTGGGGTCCTCCGGCCGGCCCGGAAGCGGCATTGCCTGCCGGTGACGGGCGCTTCAGCCGCGCGCCGCCATCGCCGCGTGCACGGCTGCATCGATGTCGACCCAGTCCCGCTGGATCCGCCCGGCTTCGGCCTTGCCCGCGCCGGGGACCTTTGCCGGCTCCTGGCCGGCGGCGCGGCGTGAATGGCGGATGCGCTCGCTCACCGCGTCGGCGCGGCCTGCCGCGGCCTCGGGCACGCGCAGGGCGAGGAACAGGAACGAGCAATCGTTGGGCTTGGCGATATCGCCATAGAGCGGCTGCACCTCGGCGCTCATCGCCCCGCCGGAAACGAGCCCGCAGATAAGGTCGATGGCGAGAGACAGGGCAAAACCCTTAGGTCCGCCCGTCGGCAGCAGCATGCCCTTGATCGCGGCTTCCGCATCGGTCGTCGCCTCGCCCTCCGACGTCACCGCCCAGTTCGCGGGGATCGGCTTGCCCGCGCGTGCCGCCATCCGGATCTTGCCGAGCGCGCCTTCGCTGGTCGCCATGTCGACGACGATGGCGGGTGCGTCGGCTGTCGGCACGGCAATGCTCAAGGGATTGTTGCCGACCAGCGGCTCGGCGCCGCCGGGCGCCGGCATCATCGGCCGGGTGTTGGACATGGCCATGCCGATGCAGCCGCGTGCTGCCGCCTGCAGCGCGTAGCGGCCGGCGGCGCCGAAATGAAAGCCGCGGCGTACCGCCACCGCGCCGATGCCGAAGGCGAGTGCCTTGTCGATCGCCAGCGCCATGGCCTGATCGGCGGCGAGATGGCCGAACATGTGGCCGGCATCGAGCACGGCGAGCGCGCCGAGATCGCTGACGAGGCTCGCCCGTTCGGCGGCCGAGACCGAGCCCGCCCGAAGCCGGTCGAGGTAGAGCGGCAGATGCATGAGACCGTGCGAGGCGAGTCCCTGCCGCTCGGCCTCGATCAGCGCCGCGGCCATGGTCCGCGCGGCTGTTTCGCCGAGGCCGGCCGCCACGAACAGGCGCGTCACCGCGTCGGTCAGCGCAGCGACCGCGACCCTGATCTTGCCAGCCGCGGGTTCCGGCCTTGGTGCCTGCGTCATCGCTCCGCGCCTCCCGACGTCCTGCTCCGCGCACGACTTAAAGACCTGCCGGTTCGGCGGTGTCGTTCCAGCCGGTTCGTTTCATACTCCGAAATGGGCCGGCTTTCGGCGGGCGCCGTCGTGCCGGCCGGCTATCGTTCGCGCATTGCCGAGGGAGGGCTGGCGTGGCGATCACCTATGATCTGGTCAGGCAAGTGACCGCCGACCTCTATGCCTGGTCGCTGAAGCGCATCCCCGACAATTCGAAGGCCGCGCTGCGGCGCGCCCAGGAGACCGAAACTGCGCCTCATGCGCGCAGGACGCTGGCCTTCATGCTCGACAGCGCCGAGGTCGCCGAGAAGACCGGGCGCTTCGTCTGCTCGGATGCGGGGGTGCCGACCTATACGATCAAGATCGGCACCGCCGCGCGGCTCGAGGGCGACATCAGGCGCGCCATCGTCGACGGGTTCGATCACCTGGTGAAGACGATCGATCCACCAATCCTCAAATTCGTCACCAATCCGCTGACCAACCAGCGCAGCTATCACGGCAAGGGCATGCCGATCGTGTCCTATGACCTCATCGACGGCGCCGACTATCTCGACATCACCTGCTCGCCGAAGGCGCTCGGTTCCGGCCGCTGGGCCGCGCTCGAAGTGTTCAGCTATCCGACGCTCGAACAGATCGAAAACTACGTCATGGACTGCGTGCTGAAGGCCGGCGGGCAGCACTGCCCGCCCGTGGTGGTCGGGGTCGGCATCGGCGGCAGTTTCGATCACGCGGCGAAGCTCGCCAAGGATGCATCGCTGCGGCCCTTCGGCGAGCGCAATCCCGAGCCGGTCGTCGCGGCGATGGAGGAGCGGCTGCTGAAGGCGGTCAACGCCACCGGTTTCGGGCCGATGGGCGTCGGCGGCGCCACCACCGCCTTCGGCGTCCATATCGAATATGCCTCCGGCCACGGCTTCACGCCGGTCGCGGTGAGCTTCAACTGCTGGATCAACCGGCGCACGCGCGCGCTCGTCTACAATTCCGGCCGAGTGGAGCGGGTCGAATGACGCCGTCCGACGGACTGCCACGCCTCAGCCTGCCGCTCGACCGGGCCCGCGCCCGCACGCTCGTGCTTGGCGATCTCGTTCTGCTCGATGGCGAAATGGTCATCACCGCCGGCTTTCCGACGCACCAGCGGCTGCTCGCCGGCATCGGCCGCGCCGAGAAGCCGCCGCTCGATCTCGCCGGGGCAGCCTTCGTCCATATGGGCATCTGCTGCCGCGAGGATGGCGACCGGCTGGAGCCGCTCTACGTCAATCCGACCACCTCGACCCGGTTCAACACGCTGATGCCCGACATCATCAGGCATTTCCGCCTCAGCGCCATCGGCGGCAAGGGCGGCCTGTCCGCAGCCTCGGTCGAGGCCATGCGCGAGGTCGGTTGCGTCTATTTTTCCATCGTCGGCGGTGCCTCGGCCCTGCTGTCCGCGGCGGTCGAGACGATCGTCGAGACGGCATGGGACGATCTCATCATGCAGTTCCGCCTGACCCGCATCCGGGTCAGCGGCTTCGGCCCGGTGACGGTGGCGATCGATGCCCACGGCAACAGCCTCTACGAGAGCCTGCAGGCCTCGGCCGAGGCGCGCATGCCGGCCATTCTCGACGCCGTGCGTCGGCAGGACTGAAGCCCCAAGGAGAGATGTGGCGATGAGGGTGATCGAGATCACGCGTCCGGGTGGCCCGGAAGTCCTGGCGATCGCCGAGCGGCCGAAACCACAGCCGGGGCCAGGCGAAGTGCTGGTGCGGGTCAAGGCTGCCGGCGTCAACCGCCCCGACATTCAGCAGCGGCGCGGCCTCTATCCGCCACCGCCGGGCGCGACCGATCTCCCCGGCCTCGACATAGCGGGCATCGTCGAGGCGGCGGGCGAAGGCGTCGCCTGGCCGGCGGCCGGCGAACCGGTCTGCGCGCTCGCCAATGGCGGCGGCTATGCCGAATTCTGCGTCGTGCCGGCACCGCAGTGCCTGCCCTTGCCGAAGGGCTCGAGCTTCGTCGAGGCCGCGGCTCTGCCGGAAGTCTATTTCACCGCCTGGAACAACGTCATCTGGCTCGGCCGGCTCGCGGCCGGCGAGACCCTGCTGGTCCAGGGCGGCACGAGCGGCGTCGGCATGGCGGCGATCCAGATCGCCAAGCTGCTGCGCGGCGCGCGCGTCATCGCGACCGCCGGCACGGAGGAAAAGCGCGCCGTCAGCCGGGAGATCGGCGCGGATTTTGCCGTCGACTACCGCGGCGACTGGCCGGCGGCCGTGCGCGCCGCCGTCGGCGAGCGCGCCGTCGATATCGTGCTCGACGCCCAGGCCGGGCCCTATACCGAAAAGCAGCTCGACCTGCTCGCCTTCGACGGCCGCGTCGTGCTGATCGCCAGCCATCTCGGCGAAATGGCCGAGGTCAATGTCCGCAACATCGTCCGCCGGCGGCTGACCCTGACCGGCTCGACGCTCCGGCCGCGCGATGCCGCCTACAAGGGCCGGATCGCCCGCGAGCTTGCCGCCGAGGTCTGGCCGCTGATCGAGGCCGGGCGGATCCGCAACCATGTCTGCGCGGTCTTCGCCTTCGAGAACGTAGCAAAGGCGCACGCGCTGATGGATGCGGGCGAACAGGTCGGCAAGGTCGTGCTGTCGCTGGACGGCTGACCTCTCCCGGCACGAGGCCGCCCGACGCGAAGCGCTCTGGCCCCCCGCCCCGCCGCCGGCTAGTTTGCCGGCGTTCCGCGCAAGGCTCCCGGAGGCTCGAAGCGCTTGTCGTCATCGTTTCCGCCTGTCCAGTCCGTGGTGCGCGCGCTTGGCCTGCTCGTCGAAGTCAATCGCGCCGGGCTGACCACGGTCGGCGATCTGCATCGCCGCACCCGCCTGCCGAAACCGACGATCGTGCGTCTTCTGGAAACGCTGGTGGCGGCCGGCTACGTCTATCGGGACGAGCGCCTGCGCGGCTACCAGGTGACCTCGCAGGTCGCCGAGCTCAGCGCCGGCTTCCATGGCGCGCCCATGGTGATCGAGGCGGCCCGGCCCTTCGCGGCGGCGCTGACACGGCGGATCAAATGGCCGACCGCCGTCTGCCTGCTCGACCATGACGCCGTCGTGGTGCGCTTCTCGACCATTCCCGACAGCCCGATCTCGCCCTTCCATGCGACGATCGGCTACCGCCTGAGCCTCGGCGGCCGGGCTCTCGGCCGCGCCTATCTCGCTTTCTGTCCGGAAGAGGAGCGGCGCATCCTCATCGAGTTCATGAAGGTCTCTGCCGATCCGGAAAACCGCCTCCTGTCCGAGGAGGAAATCGAGCGGCAGGTGGCGACCGCGCGACGCCGCGGCTTCGCCGAGCGCGACGATGCCGTCGAGCCGCGCAGCTCGGCCACGGTCGCCGTGCCGCTCATGCTCGGCGAGCGCGTGCTGGCGACCTTCGGCGTCACCTATTTCCGCTCGGCGGTGACGACGCCGGAAGCGCGGGCGAAGCTCGTCTATCCGCTGAAGGAGGCCGCCGCGGCGATCGAGGCGGAGCTGCGGGCGCGCCATGCCGCCGGCCCGGGGCGCTGACATATTGGACCGACGCGGGCCGCGCCCATTGCTGAACGACAGCCGCGCTGTGCGGGACGGCCCCGCCCGCCATCCGCGGCACCACGGGTGAGTTCCGTTTCATCAGGAGAAACAAAGAAGAAATTTCCCATGGGGCCTCCTGCGCGCTGGCAGGCTCGCGGCATCACGAAGATCGCATGATCGATCCACCGGGACCCCGAGGAAACCCCAGCGATGACGACCTTCTCGCGCCGCACCGTGTCCGCGACGCTCGCTTCCCTTCTGGCCGCGCCGGCGCTGGCCAGCCGGGCCCTCGCCCAGAGCTGGCCGAACCGGCCGGTGACCATCATCGTGCCGTTCCCGGCCGGCGCCTCGACCGACGTGCTGGCCCGTCTCGTCGCGGAAAAGCTCAGGCAGGATCTCGGCCAGGGTTTCGTCGTCGAAAACAAGGTCGGCGCGGGCGGCAATATCGCCGCCGGCGGCGTCGTCCGCGCGGCGCCCGACGGCTATACGCTGTTCCTCTCCTCGTCCGGGCCCCTGTCGAGCAACAAGCTGCTCTACAAGACCCTGACCTATGATCCGCTCAGCGATTTCGAGCCGATCTCGCTCGTCGGCGACGTGCAGTGCGTGGTCGCGAGCCATCCTTCGGTGCCGGCCAAGACCTTTGCCGAGCTCGTCGCCTACGGCAAGGCCAATCCGGGCAAGCTGACCTTCGGCAGCCCAGGCTACGGACTGATGGGCCATATCGTCGGCGAACTGCTGCAGCGCACGGCCGGCTTCCAGATGACGCATGTGCCCTATCGCGGCTCGGCGCCGCTCGCCAACGACCTGCTCGCCGGCAATGTCAATGTCGCCGTCGACTTCCTGCCGCCCTATATTCCGCACATCCAGACGGGCTCGATCCGCGGCCTGGCGGTGTCGGCCGACAAGCGTGCGACGCAGGTGCCCGATGTGCCGACGCTGGCCGAATCCGGCCTGGCCGGCATGAACGTCTCGGCCTGGTACGGCCTCGCCGGTCCGAAGGGCATGCCGCAGGACGTCGTGAAGCGCCTCTCCGATATTGTCGGCACTTACGTGAAATCGGCCGAGGTCGCCGCCAAGCTCGACCAGATCGGCGTCCGGCCGATCGGCGGCACGCCCGACGACCTGCGCAAGGCCCAGGCCGGCGAGATCGTCCAGTGGGAGCCGATCATCCGCGGTGCCGGCATCGCGCTGGAATAGGCCGGCGTCATCGCCGGCAGCGTTGCCATGCATGGAGGTCGGCTGCGGTGCGCGCGGCGGGCCTTGAACCACGGCAATGCTCGATGCGGGGCGAAGCCCGCTCACCGCCATGAAGGACGAGAGGAAGCCGGCCCGATCGCTCGCGCCGGCCTTTTCTCCATCGCGTCGATGGGGGCCGTCAAAGATTGAGCAGCTTCGCGCCGTGGCCGCCGATCATTGCGCGAATGTCGTCCTTCGCGATCTGCAGGTCGAGCAGCGTGCCCACCACCTCGCGATAGCCCTCGACCGGCCGCGGCGAGCCGACGAGGCCGAGATCGGAGCAGAGCACCGTGCGCTCGACGCCGGCGACCTCGATCAGCCGGGCAAGCTGCTCCGGGCTGAACTTCTTCGAGCGGCCTTCGACGAACATGCAGATGGAGTGCTCCATATAGGCGCCGAGCGCCACCAGCCCGCGGATGTCCTCCTCGGTGCAGCCGACGATGTAGGTCGGGTGGTTGACCAGCATCTTCCTGACGCCACGCGACCGGGCCTCCTCGAAGACCAGGAACAGTTCCTGGACCGAGAGATGCCCGCCGGCGAGGATCACGTCGGCCTCGGCGATGAGGTCGAGGATCTGCTTGACCGGATCGGCGACCCGGCCGTTGGCGTCGAGCGCGGTCAGCGGGATCGGGTCCAGCATCTTCTGCGCCGTCTTCGGGAAGGTCTTGGCCTGGCCGGAGGCCTGCACCGCGATGTGATTGGCGGCCGACAGGGTCGGCATCCAGATGATCTTCGCGCCGAGCTTCACCGCGTGGTCGACCGCATGCGGGTTGAAGCCGCCGGAGGCGTTGTTCAGGGCAAGGCCCGAGAACAGCCGCACGCCGGTATCCGGCACCAGTTTTTCCAGGATCACGGCATGGGCGGTGCCGAGATAGAAATGGTCCTTGTAGACAAGCGCGCGGAACTTCGCCGCCGCGCAGTCCAGCAGCGCCTCGTGATGGTCGACAATGCGCGGCATGGCCGCCGGACCGCTGTGGCAATGCAGGTCGACCGCGCCGACCAGCAGGTCCTCGATCTCGGCAGCGCGCGGATGGGGCGCCCGCGCGGGCTGAAGGGATGCATCCGACATGACTGTGTCCTTCCTGTCCGCTGCGTCAGGCGGTTTCGCCGGGCATCGGATAATCGTCCGCGTTCAGCACCCAGCCCGGCTTCTGCGAGAAGTCGACGCGCGGCGGCGAGAAGATGTCGATCATCTGGTTGAAGCCCGGCAGGACCGAGCGGGAGGTGTGCACGGCCGGCGGCGGGATGACGGTCAGCGAGGGTGCGGCGAGCAGTTCGTGCTCGTCCTCGCGCCAGATCGTCATGTCGGGCGTCCAGGGCCAGCGGATATCGTGCACGAAGGCGCCGTCGATGACGTAGGAGCCCTGCTCGAAGTCGTCATGATGGTGCGGCGACAGCTTGGTGATGTCGCGCAGGCCGATGCGCGGGTCGAGGAAGTTCACCATCAGCGTGGTGCAGCGGAAGATCCGCCCGAAGCGGCCTTCGCTGCCCTTCACTTCGAGGCTGTAATGGCGCACCCGGAAGCCTCCGCGCGGTTCCGGCCAGGGCTGGAACGGCGGGATGTTCGGGTGCGGCTCGGCATAGGAGGCGGCATTCGCGCAAAGGGCGGCGAGATCCGCCGACCGGCTCGAGAACAGGCGGCAGAGGCGGCCGCCGGTGACGACGGTAACGGTCGAGTCGCCGGGCGGCACGAAGACGATGGAATAGCCGGGAATATCCACCGTTTCGGCCGGCGTCCTCACCTGAACCCTGGTCGCCGCGTCGGGAATGATCAGGCAATATTCGTCGATCTGGCCGCGCCGCTCCAGCACCGCGCCGGCATTGGTCTCGGAGTGGCCCAGGATGAAATTCTGCGCGCGGGCGTACCAGGTCTTGCCGAAGTCGCCCTGCTCCTGCGGCGGGCCGGCATAGAAGCGTGCATATTCCGCACCGGCGAAGCTCACCGGGGTCTTGGCGGCGGGTTTGGCGCCAGCGGCGGTGCCAAGGCTCGCGCGCGGATCGGAAGCATGGAACATCTCGAAGTCTCCGCTATGGAAATGCCGGGCGTGCGCCCGCGAATGGCCTGGATCAGCCTTTGAGAGCGGCGAAGTCGCCGAGCGTCTGGGCGGCGGCCTTTTTCAGGAAGCCCTGGTCGGACGAGACGATGAAGGCACTCGCGCCCTCGGCCACGAAGCCCGAAGCCTCGGCGATCCCGTCGACCATCATGCAGACCGGCTTGCCGGCCTTGCGTGCGGCGGCGATGATCCGCGCCACCGCGTCCTTCACCACCGGCGCATCGCGTGTCGGCGCGCCGAGCGCGACCGTCAGGTCGCCGCGGCCGATGAACACGCCGTCGAGCCCTTCGACCGCGACGATCGCGTCGATGACGTCGAGCGCGGCCGGATCCTCGATCATGGCGATCACCGTCGTCGCGGCGTCGGCGGCGGCGACATGGTCCCACATCTTCAAAGTGCCGTAGCCGCCCGCGCGGGGCGACGCCGAAAAGCCGCGGGCGCCGCCCTTGTAGCGGCTGGCGGCCACGATCTCGCGCGCCTTGTCCGGGTTTGCGACATGCGGCACGAGGATGCCGCACGCGCCGCAGTCGAGCACCGAGAGGATCGCGGCGGGCGAGGCCGAGGGCACGCGGACGATGCCGGCGGTGCCGGCCGCGCGCGCGGCGAGCAGGCCGATATCGGTGGCGGCCCGGTCGAAAGGCGCGTGCTCCTCGTCGATCACGACGAAATCGAAGCCGAGACCGCCGAGGATCTCGATGCCGTGGCTCGTCGGCGTCTTGATGAAGCTGCCGACGAGGGTCTCGCCGCGCCTGAAGCGGTCGCGGAAGGTGGCCGGGTCCGGGCGAGGCGCGCTCATGCCGAATTGATCTCTCTGCTGGGCTTCGACGGCGGCACCATGCCCCCGACCGGCCCTGCCGGTCAGGTTGACGCGCCGCCGTTTCGCGATGCGGAACGGCCTGAAGCGGCTGCCCAAGGCGCGGGCGGCGCGGCTAAGACGGCGCCAATAGCAATGGGCGGAGGCTGTCCCCGCCGCTTTCGGGGAGCTGACGTCCATGCCCTTCCTCGCAACGCGCCTCATGCGCGCGCTCGCCGTCCTCGTCCTGCTTGCCATGGCCGCGCCGGCGACCGGCGTCGCCCAGGCGCAAAGCTGGCCGGCGAGGCCGATCACGCTGGTCGTGCCGTTCACGGCCGGCACCGCCTCAGACGTCCTCGCCCGTTCCTTCGCCGAATATCTGCAGAAGCGGCTCGGCCAGCCGGTCGTCATCGACAATCGCGGCGGCGCCGGCGGCAATATCGGCGGTGCTGCCGTCGCCAAGGCGGCGCCCGACGGCTACACCTTCCTGTTCGCGACCACCGGCCCGGCGGCGACCAACAAGCTGATGTACGCCACCATGGCCTTCGATCCCGAGCGCGACTTCGCACCGGTCGCGCTGGTCGCCAAGCTGCCGGTCATCATCGTGGCGCGCGCTGGCGCGCCGATCGCCGATCTCGGTGCCCTCATCGCCTATGCCAAGGCCAATCCGGGCAAGCTGTCCATCGGCTTTCCCGGCAACGGCACGCTCGGCCACATTACCGGGCTGATGCTGGCCCGTTCCGGCGGCCTCGACTTCAACGCTGTGCAGTATCGCGGCAGTTCGCAGATCATCAGCGACCTGCTCGGCGGCCATATCGATCTCGGCATGGACTCGATGGCCGCCTATGTGACCAACGTTCAGGGCGGCCAGCTCTCGGCGCTCGCCATCGCCTCGGCGCGGCGCTGGCCGGGCCTGCCCAATGTGCCGACGGTCTCCGAAGCCGGTCTGCCCGGCTTCGAGGCCTCGGTCTGGTATGCGCTGATGGCGCCGGCCGGCACGCCGGCCGACATCGTCGCCAGGCTCAATGCCGAGGCCAACGCCTATCTCGCCACCGACGAGGCCCGCGAGATGTTCGCAAAGCTCGGCGCCGAGCCGGCCGGCGGCTCTCCCGGCGATGCCGCGGCCTTCATCCGCGCCGAGCTCGAGAAGTGGGCGCCCATCGTCCGCGACGCCAATATCCGGTTCTGAGCCGGCCTATCCGGCGAGCTGATCATAGGCCTGGAGGGCCTTGGCGGCGTAGACGGCGCCCGGTCCTCCCGCCATTTCCACCGCGACGGCAAGCATTTCGGCGAAAGCTTCGCGGCCTGCGCCATGTTTCAGCGCGGCGGCGGTGTGATAGACGATGCAGTCGTCGCAGCCCTTGGCGACGGCGATCGCCATGGCGGTCATTTCCTTGATCGCAGGATCGACGACGCCCCGGCGGATCGCGGCGTCCGTCAGCCCCTTGAAGGCGGTCATCGTCTGCCGCTCGGCCTTGAACAGGCCGGCGAGCCTGGCATTGATCTGATCGAGCGCGGCTTTGGCCTCGGCCATGGCGAACCCCATTGGTCTTCGACAGGATCGGGTGAAACGAGCGCGGCCGTTCAGGCCGCGCCCTGCGTCTGCATGCGGATCAGGTCGTTGACCCGCCCCGCCGCCTCCATCATCGCCATATGCCCGGCCGTCTCGACGATCTCGACCTTGGCATGGGGCAAGGCCTTGGCATGCGTCGCGGGAATGACCGCGTCGCGGGCGCCCCAGATCACCTGGATGGGGATGGAGAGCGCGGCCAGCCGGTCGGTCAGCACGGTCGTCTGGCGGCCGCCCGCGAACATTGCGGATGCCAAGCCTCTGAGAGCCGCCGGCACGCCGTCAAGCCGCTTGTATTTCAGGAGGTCGTCGATCATCTGCCGGCTGACCAGGTTCTCGTCGGCGAACAGGTCCTTCAGCACCGGCTTGAGCTCGCGCCGGGACTCGGCCGCGACGAAGCCGTCGATATAGCCGGCATTGATCTCTGCGCCGAGGCCGGCCGGGCTGATCAGGGTCAGGGCCCGGACCAGGCCGTCGCCACGCAGCGCGACGAGAGATGCGACCGCCCCGCCCATGGAATGGCCGACGAGATGCGCGTCGCTGAGACCGGTCGCCTGCATGAAGGCGGCGACCGCCTCGGCGAGCGCGGCAAGGCCCGGCCGGGCGATCGCCTTGTCGGAGCCGCCATGGCCCGGCAGGTCCAGCGCATAGGCCGGACCTGCCGCCGCAGCGGCGTCGATGTTGAACAGCCAGTTGTCGAGGTCGCCGCCGAAACCGTGGACGAACACGGTCGGGGTGCCCTCCCCGGGGCGCATGGCATAGCGCAGGCGTCCCGAGGGCGTATGCACGAAATGATGGACCGGACCGTCGTCCTCATCTCCGCCGCCCGCCGTCGGCACGGCGAAATCCGAGACGAAGGCGTCGATCTCGGCATCGCTCGTCTCCGCCGGCGCCATGACGCCGAGCAGCGCCTTGACCGGATAGACCAGGCCGACCTCGCCGATGCGCCGGCGCAGCAGCCCGCCGTCGGGTGCTTCCACGGCATTGGCGATCTTGTCCGTTTCGACGTCCATGATCTCCTGGCCAGGCACGATCGTCTGCCCTTCCTCGACATGCCAGGCCGCAAGGGTGCCCTCCTTCATGGAGAGCCCCCATTTCGGCATGACGATGGGCGTGATGTTGGGATGGGTCACGTCAGGCCGCCTTCCGCTGGTGGTCCATGGTCTTGCGCACCGCATCGGCAATGGCCGCCGCGGTCGGCACGTAGATGTCTTCGAGCGCCGGCGAGAACGGCACCGGCGTATGCGGCGCGGTGACCATCCGGATCGGCGCCTTCAGGGCGCCGAACGCCTCCTGCGCGACGGTCGCGGCGATGTCGGCGGCGATCGAGCAGCGTGGGTTGGCCTCGTCCACGCAGATCAGGCGGCCGGTCGCCTCGACGCTTTCCAGCACCGTGTCCATGTCGATGGGCGACAGCGTGCGCAGGTCGATCACCTCGCATTCGACGCCCTGCCGGGCGAGCTCGGCGGCCGCGTCCAGCGAACGGTGAACCGTCAGCCCGTAGGTGACGATCGTCGCATCCCGTCCCTCCCGGGCGACATTCGCCTCGCCGAACGGAATGGCATACGACTCCTCCGGCACGTCCGCCTCCAGGCCGTAGAGATTCTTGTGCTCGAGGAAGATCACCGGGTCGTTGTCCCGGATCGACTGGATCAGCAGACCCTTGCAGTCATAGGCATTGGACGGACAGACGACCTTCAGCCCGGGAATGTGGGTGAAGATCGGCGTCAGCATCTGGCTGTGCTGGGCGGCGGCCCGAAAGCCCGCCCCGCACATGGCGCGGATCACCACCGGCGTCTCGGCCTTGCCGCCGAACATGTAGCGGAACTTCGCCGCCTGGTTGTAGATCTGGTCGAGGCAGACGCCCATGAAGTCGACGAACATCAGCTCGGCGATCGGCCTGAGCCCGCAGGTCGCGGCACCGATGGCCGCGCCGACATAGGCGCTCTCCGACAGCGGCGTATCCATCAGCCGGTCGCCGTGCTTGGCATAGAGCCCCTTGGTGACGCCGAGGACGCCGCCCCAGGCATCGGCCTCACCCGGCGAGCCGGTGCCGCCGACAATGTCCTCGCCCATCATGATGACGGTCGGGTCTCGGCGCATTTCCTGGTCGATCGCTTCGTTGATCGCGTCTTTCATGCTCAGTTTGCGGGCCATCGTGTCCTCCCTTGCCGGACATCTGTTTGCTGGATTGGCTGTGGCGGAAATCGCCGCCGTCAGTAGGCGACGTAGACGTCGGTCAAGAGGTCGCGCGGCGTCGGCAGGGCGGCGGCCTTGGCCTCGGCCACCGCCTCCTCGATGAGCCTTGCCACCTCCGCGTCGATCGCCTCGAACTCGGCCGAGGTGATCACGCCGGCCTCGCGCAGGCGCGCCTGGAACGCCGTGATGCAGTTCCGGTTGGCGCGGATATCCTCGATCTCGCCCTTGGCGCGGTAGGTCTGCGCGTCGCCCTCGAAATGGCCGTGGAAGCGCACGAGCTTGCACTCGAGCAGCGAGGGGCCGCCGCCTTCGCGGGCCCGCCGGATCACCTCGCCGGCGGCCTCATAGACCGCGAAGAAGTCCGTGCCGTCGACGGTGATGCCGGGCAGGCCGAACCCGGTGGCGCGATCGACATAGCTGTCGGCGGCGACCGCCCATTCGACCGAGGTCGATTCGGCATAGCCGTTGTTCTCGACCACGAAGATGGCCGGCAGGTTCCAGACCGCCGCGAGGTTGAGGCTTTCCAGGAACGTGCCCTGATTGGACGCCCCGTCGCCGACGAAGGAAATGCCGACGCCCTTGTGGCCGAGCTTCTGTGCGGCGAGCGCCGCGCCGCAGACGAGCGGCGCGCCGGCGCCGAGAATGCCGTTGGCGCCCATCATGCCCTTGGACAGGTCGGCAATGTGCATCGACCCGCCCTTGCCCCGGCAGGAGCCGGTGACCTTGCCGTAGATCTCGGCCATCATCTCCTTCACGTCGACGCCCTTGGCGATGCAGTGGCCATGACCGCGGTGGGTCGAGGCGATCCGGTCATTGTCGTTGAGATGCATCATGATGCCGGTCGCGCAGGCCTCCTCCCCCGCATAGAGATGGACGAAGCCCGGTATGTCGCCGCGCGCGAAGTCGACATGCAGCCGCTCCTCGAATTCGCGGATGGTCCGCATCGTCCGATAGGCCTCGATCAGCCTGTCCTTGCTCAGAGGGAACGGGTTGTTGGTCATCAGCATCCTCCCAGTTGCATGTTTGGAAACGATCGTTTGCCGGCCATGTCGAGAAAGCGGCCGGATGCCGCGGCGTGCGCCATGCACGCCTCGATATCGACGGTCAGGAAGGCGGCGCCACGCAGGGTGACCGCGACCTCGTCGTCGCCGCCGAAGACGATCTCGCGCTCGCCGTCGAGGGCGATGGCACCGGCCGGAACGGTCAGCCGGGTCGGCTCGTCCAATGCGAGCTGCGCGACCCGCTCGATGCCGATCGGCGCGACGAGGCCGGGCGCGATCGGCGCGGCGAGGCGGAATGGCGCGGTTTCCGGCCGGTCGAACACGATGTGGCGGCCGTGCGGCTCGCCGCGTCCGACTGGCGCCAGCAGGCCGGCAATGGCCGACATGCCGATGCCATGCGGTTCGCCGAAGGTCACGAAAAGTTCGCGAAAGCCCTCCGCCTTCCAGATCGCGCGCGAGCCGACGAACTGCTCGGCCACCACGGCGACGTCGACGAGAGCGATCTCGGTGCGCCCGTTGACCGTGACATCGAGGCGCTTGTTGGCCATGAAGGCCTGGCGCGCGGGCACGGCCCCGGTCGCCGCCAGGCCCACGGCAAGGCCTGTCACGGTCGGCTCGCGGCTTTCCGGAAAGGCGTTGTTGGTGCCGGTCGAGACGCCGGCGATCGGGATCGCGCCGCAGGCGCCGACGACCACCCGGTGCGTTCCATCACCGCCCAGGACGACGATGGCGGCAACGCCCCGCTCGCGCATCATGCGCGCGGCGGTGGCGCTGTCGCGCGCCGTGCCGCTGACCGGCATGTCGAGGACGGCGAGCGCGGGAAAGCGGGCCTCGCCGAGATTGTCCGCACGAACGATGGCGCGCTGGACATGGGCGCGGATGCCGGCATGTTCCGGCATCATCACCACCTGCCGGACACCGGCGGCGGCGAGGCCTGCGAGGATGCGCAGCACGATATTGGCGCGGTCGGTCGCCTGCATGCTGCCGGCATGCGCGACGATCCGGCGGATGTCGCGCGCCGAAACAGGATTGGCGATGATGCCGACGACCGGACCGGTCATGCTTGTCACCTCGTGGCTCCTCGTGATCCCGTCAGCAAGCCGCGCGCCAAGTCGAAACTTCCTGGCCTTGTCGCGTCATATCAATGACTTGGACGGCATGCGGGGCGTCGCACGGGCGCCCCGTGCGCCAGCTGTTGCAGGCGGTCGCGCAACAGGCGCGGCACGTGTCAGGCGCCGAGATCGATCAGGATCTTCAGCTGTTCGCCGGCTGGATCGAGCAGCGCGTCGAAACCGTCGGCGACGGCCCGGTCGAGCGTGATGGTCCGCGTGACGACCTTTTTCGCCGGCAGCAGGCCGGAGCTGATCAGCCCGATGACGCGGGGCCAGTACTGCGTCGGATAGGCCCAGGAGCCCCTGATATCGACATCCTTGAAGGTGACCTGGAACCAGTCGAGCGGGTTCTCGTGCGGGTGCAATCCGGTCTGGACGACCACCCCCTGCTTGCGCACGGCATCGAGGCAGGCCTTGAGCGCGTGCTCGTTGCCGACGCATTCGATGGCGACGTCGCAACCGACCTCGCCCTCGGTCCGCGCACGCACGACCTGGCCGGGATCGGCGCGGCGCGGATTGATGGTGACGATATCGCCAACGACGTCCCTCGCGAAAGCAAGGCGCGCATCGTTGATGTCGGACAGGAAAAGCCGTGCCGCGCCGGCCGCCCGCGCGGCCAGCAGGGTGAGAATGCCGATCGGTCCGGCGCCGGTGATCAGCACGCTGCTGCCGGCCCGCACGCCGCCGCGGTCGCAGGCATAGACCGCGACCGCCGTCGGCTCGACCAGCGCCGCCTCGGCATCGGTCATCGCATCCGGGATCTTCACGAGATTGTAGTCGTGGAGCAGGCAATAGTCGGCCATGCCGCCGCCCTGCCAGCTGAGGCCGGCCAGCGCGAGCTGCGGGCTCAGGTGGAAGAGACCGCGATCGGCGAAATAGTCGCCGGACCGCGGCATGATCAGCGGCTGCACGGAAACCCGGTCGCCGGGCCGCAGGGCGCCGACCCCCTCGCCCACCGCCTCGACCACCCCGCCGAATTCATGGCCGAGGACCTGCGGCCCGCTCGCCCCGGTGAAAGGGTGCGGCGCGGTGGGAATGAAGATCGGCCCATAGGAATATTCGTGCAGGTCGGTACCGCAAATGCCGACGAAACGATTGCGGATCAGGACCTGACCCGGGCCCGGGGCGCCAGGCTTGGCGACCTCTTCGATGCGCAGGTCCTTGGCCGCGTGGAAGCGGAGCGCTTTCATGGCGTGCTTTCCTCGATAAGGGTCGCGGGCGCCGGCGACCGGCGCTCCCGGCGACATCCGGGCGGGAGGTTCGGACGGTCGCGCGGACCGGCCGGGATCAGACGAGCACCATGCCGCCGTCGACGACGAAGGACTGACCGGTGACGTAGTCGGAGCCGGAGGAGGCCAGGAATTCGGAGACGCCGACGAGATCATCCGACGTCGAAGGCCGGCCGAGCAGGATGCCCGCCGAGAAGCTCTCGAAGGCTTCGTTCTCCCGGCTCGTCAGGCCCTCGTCCTTGAAGCCCTTGTCGATCAGCTTCCACATGTCGGTGGCGACCACGCCCGGGCAGATGGCGTTGACATTGATCTTGTGGCTGCCGAAGGCGCGTGCCGCGGCCTGCGTCAGCGCGACCACGGCGAACTTGCTGGCGCTGTAGTGAGCGAGCGGCTCATAGCCCTGCTTGCCGGCGATCGAGGCGGTGTTGACGATCTTGCCGCCGCCGCCCTGGGCGATGAACTGTTTCACCGCCTCCTGCATGCCGATCAGGACGCCGAGACCGTTGACGTCCAGCACGCGGCGCCAGTCCTCCTCGGTGATGTCGAGGAACTTGCGCACCTGGGCGATGCCGGCATTGTTGAAGATCACGTCGAGGCGGCCATAGGCTTCGACGGTCGTGGCGATCATCCGCCTGACGCTCGCGCGGTCGACGACATCGACCTTGACCGCAACGGCCTTGCCGCCTTCCGCGCCGATGGCGCCGGCGACCTTGGCCGCGCTGGCCTCGTCGATATCGGCAATGACGAGGTTCGCGCCCGAGGCGGCGAGCCCCCTGGCGATGGCCTCGCCGATGCCGCGACCGGCGCCAGTGACGATGATCGAACGGCCCTTCACGCTGTTCGGCATTGTTTCCTCCAGATATGGTTTTGCCGAAACCAGCTTGCGCAAGGGCCGTGCCAACTACAGACCCTTGAAAAGACCGGATATTTCCAAAAAGCGGCCGACCACAGGCGTGGCACGACGCAACGGCGCTGCAACACTTGTTGCACGGCGGCCGGATCATCTGTCGCGGCCGGATGCGATAGCCTTGCTGGACAGCGCCCGGGCCTTCGTGATTTGCTCGCGGCCAAAAGAGAGACCGGGGAGGAAGCCATGGTCGCTCAGCAATTGCGCGATCACATGCGCGAAGTCCAAATCGTGGCGGACGGAGGCGGCAGCGCGCGGGATCAGGTGATCCGCGAGTCCTGGAAGCGCTGCGTCATCGAATACGGCCTCGATCCGACTGCGCTGAAACATGCCCATATCGTCACGAACCGCGAGCTGAAGGAGCATCGTGAGCGCCTCGATCAGCTCATCCGCACGGCCCGCTTCGGGCTCGAGTCGCTCTACCGGCAGATCGCCGACCAGCGCTATGTCATGCTGCTGACCGACGCCCGCGGCGTGACCGTCGACTATATCGGCGATGCCGTAATGAAGGACGAGCTGCAGAAGGCCGGTCTCATCCTCGGCTCCGAGTGGAAGGAGCAGCGTGCCGGCACCAACGGGGTCGGCTGCTGCATCTATACCGGCGAAGCCCTGACGGTGCACCAGTCCGACCATTTCGACGGCACGCATACGCCGCTGACCTGCACCGCCGCGCCGATCTACGACGTCAACGGCAAGCTCGCCGCGGTGCTCGACATTTCCGCGCTGCATTCGCCCGAGCCGAAGGAGAGCCAGGCGATCGCCTTCCATCTGGTGAAGTCCTATTCGCGCCATATCGAGATGGCGAGCCTGATGGCGGCCTTCCGCGGCAACTGGATCATCCGGTTCAGCGCCTCGCCGGAATTTCTCGACGTCGATCCCGATTGCGCCGTCGCGCTGTCGGCCGAGGGCCGTGTCGTCGGCATGACCCATGGGGCGCAGCGCCTGCTTGCGGCGAGCGTCGGCCTCGACTGGCGCAGCCCCGACAAGCTGATCGGCGAGCGGTTCGAAAGCTTCTTCGACTACGACGTCAACAACCTGCCCTATCTGACCCGGGCCTGCCCGACGGAGGAACGTGCCATCGGCATGCGCGACGGCAGGATCCTGTTCGCCAATGCGATGGAGCCGCAGGCGCCGCCGCGCGCACGCCGGGTGAGCACGCAATTGCCCAACCCGCTCGCCAAGCTGCATGGCGGCGATCCCGCCATGATGGAGATCGCCCAGAAGGCCGCACGGCTCGCCCACGCCCCGATCAGCATTCTGCTGACCGGCGAGACGGGCACCGGCAAGGAGTTCCTCGCCCGCGCCATCCACGAGCTGCGCAGCGCCGGCAAATTCGTCGCGATCAACTGCGCCGCGGTGCCCGAAGCGCTGATCGAGAGCGAGCTGTTCGGCTATGAGGCGGGCTCGTTCACCGGCGCCCAGGCCAAGGGCAAGAAGGGCCTCATCGAGCAGGCCGACGGCGGCACCCTGTTCCTCGACGAGATCGGCGACATGCCGCTGTCGCTGCAGGCCCGCCTGCTGCGCGTCCTGTCGGAACGCGAGGTGCTGCGGGTCGGCTCGGTCAAGCCGACCAAGGTCGACGTCCGGGTGCTGGCGGCGACCCATCGCGACCTTGCTGAGGAGGTCAGGAACGGCCGTTTCCGCGAAGATCTCTATTACCGGCTCAACGGCGCGGTGCTGAACCTGCCGCCGCTGCGCGCGCGGGAGGATTTCGACTGGCTGGTGGCGACGCTGCTCAACGGCCATCAGGATCCGAGCGGACGACTGCTCCGGCTGAGCCAGGCGGCGCGCGCCCTGTTGCGCAGCCACGCCTGGCCGGGCAACATCCGCGAGCTCATCAACGTGCTCGAATTCGCCAAGGCCTTCGCCGCGGCGGGAACGATCGAAGCGTCCGATCTGCCCGATACCCTGCGCCCGTCCCCCACGATGGCCGCAAGGCCGGCTCCGGCCGTATCGATCCCGCCGGCACCGCAGACCGGGCACGATGCCGAGACCGATGCCCTGCTGAAGCTGCTGACCGAGCACCACTGGAACGTCTCACTCGTGGCGCGGGCACTCGACGTCGACCGCTCGACGATCCACCGGCGGATGAACAAGGCCGGCCTCGTGCCGCCCAACCGGCGCTGACACGACGCTGCCGCCGACTCGCGCTAGGCTCGCGGCCCGAAGCCTGGAGCCTGTTTCATGATCCTCAAGCGGATCGCCCTGTTCTTTGCCCTGCTGGGCGGCATCTTCACCTCGCAACTGCCGGAATTCGCCCAGCAATATCGGCAGCGCCTGGGCGGCGCGATCGACGAGATCCGGCGCATGATCGGCGATTTCGATGCGGACGCGGCGCGGCTCGGCCTGAGCCGCGACCAGGGCATCGAGCGCCTGAAAGCCAATGCCGATCCGCTGATCCGCAGCCGCGGCGAACATGTCGAAAGCGACATCGCCCGGGCCGACCGGTTCGAACGACAGCTGCAGGCCTATGCCGAGGCCGGGCCGTTCCGGCGTCTCGGCCTGTTCGCGCGCGAATTCGAGCCGGATATCGCCCGGCGCGCCCTCGCCCATTTCGAGCCGGCCGTGCCGGTGACCGGCGAAGGCCTGGTCAGCGCGATAGGCGGCTTTTTTGCCGGCTGGTTCCTGTTTCGCCTGGGTACGGCGCCATTGCAGCGACGCAAACGGCGCCAGGGTCCCGCTACCGCCGGCCGCTGAGGGACGGGCCTCAGAGCGCGGGCTGCAGGGGCCGCGTCCCCTCGATCACCGCCCGCTGCTTGCTCACTTCGCTCGCGACGTGATCCATGAAGGTGCGCACCCGCGCGGTGTTGCGCAGATCGGGATGGGTCAGCACCCACAGCGCTCCCGAATATTCCGAGCGCGGCTCGCTGAGCGCCACGAGGTCGGGAAAGCGCTGGGCGATGAACCAGGGAATGATGCCGATTCCCGCGCCTTCAGCAATCGCTTCAGCAAGGCCGAGCACCGTATTGATTCGCCAGCCGATTCGATCTTCGCCGACATTCTGCGCCAGCCATTTGGCCGGCTTCAGGTTGTGCAGGTTGTCGCCGAGGCCGATCCAGTTGTAGGCGCGGTAGTCGGAGGGATCGAGCGTGGTGATGCCGAGGCTCCTGGCGGCGAAGATACCCCAGGGAATATTGGCGAGGCGCCGGCCGACCAGCGTCTCCGGCGGTTCGACGGTGGCGCGCACGGCGACATCGGCATCGCGTTTCGACAGGTTCAGATGTTCGTTGCCGACCACCACGTCGAGCGTGATGCCGGGATTGAGCTTGCGGAACGAGGCGAAGATGGGTGTCAGGAGGTGGACCAGCAGCGTATCGTTAGTGGTTACCCTCAGATCGCCCTGGGGCCTGAGATCCTGGCCGGTGAGGCGGCGCTCGAAATCGACGATGTCGTCGGCCATCCTGTTGGCGAGCTTGACCATTTCTTCGCCGGCGGCGGTCAGGGTGTAGCCCGTGCGGCTGCGTTCGAACAGGCGTGCGCCAAGCCGCTCCTCCATCGCGCCGAGGCGGCGGAAGACGGTCGACTGGTTGACGCCGAGGACTTCGGCCGCGCCAGCCAGGGAGCGGGCGATCGAAACCGCCAGGACGGTCCGGTAGTCGTCCCATGAAACGAGCGGCGGGGTCATTGGCGACGGTACTCCCCTGGCGTATTTTGCGTTGATGCAATCAAATATGAATGGTCCTGTCAAATTACTTGCAGATAATGAATTGCCGATTTGTGACGCCGGTCCGATAGGCCTCATCTCTCCCCGGCCCTTCTCGAGGCGGCGCGCCAGCCGCGCAGCCTCGGGGCGCGCGAGCGCCGGCGCGAGCATGGGCCGGCGCCGTCGAAGCGGTCTCCGAGCCCATGACGGACTGATGCCCGCGGTCGAGGCTTGCGCGCCTGGGCGAATTGCCTATTTTCCCGTCGGATCAGGAATTTGCCAGTGGTGACTTACGTTGATGCCGGGACTGCGCCGATGCGCAAGAACGGCCAGATCAAACTCTACGGACCGGAAGCCTTCGAAGGCATGCGTGCGGCGGGGCGGCTCGTCGCCGAATGCCTCGACATGCTCGTCGGCGAGGTCGATGTCGGGGTGCCGACCGACCGGATCGATCAGCTCGTCTTCGAGTTCGCCATGGATCACGGCGCCTATCCGGCGACGCTGATGTATCGTGGCTATGAGCGCTCGACCTGCACGTCGATCAACCATGTGGTGTGCCACGGCATTCCCAACGACAAGCCGCTGCGCGACGGCGACATCGTCAATGTCGACGTCACCTTCGTGCTCGACGGCTGGCATGGCGACAGTTCGCGCATGTATGCGGTGGGCGAGATCCCGCGTCGCGCCGAGCGGCTGATCGAGGTCACCTATGAATCGCTGATGCTGGGCATTGCCGCGGTCAAGCCGGGCAATACGGTGGGCGATATCGGCCACGCCATCCAGTCCTTCGTCGAACCGCAACACATGAGCGTGGTCCGCGACTTCTGCGGCCACGGTCTCGGCCGCATGTTCCACGACGAACCGAACATCGTGCATCTCGGCCGGCCCGGCGAAGGCAGCATGCTGAAGCCGGGCATGTTCTTCACGATCGAACCGATGATCAATCTCGGCCGGCCGCATGTGAAGGTGCTGTCCGACGGCTGGACCGCCGTCACGCGCGACCGTTCGCTGTCCGCTCAGTTCGAGCACACCGTGGCGGTGACGGAAACCGGCGTGGAGATCTTCACGCTGTCGCCGAAAGGCCTCGACAAGCCGCCCTACAAGCGCGCCGGCTGAGGCTGCGCACGCGCTGGGCCGGGCCCGCCGCGGACCGGCCCGCGCCATTCACCGCCCCTCGATCTCGGCGCGATGGGCTTCGGCGAGCGCGCCAAGGCTCCTGAAATGGAAATCGACGTCCGGCCGCGTCTCGGGGACCGGGGTCGCGCCGCTGCCGGCGAGGCCGAAGCGCCGGTCGATCCAGGCGCGCGCCAGTCCCGCCCGTGCCGCGGGGACATGGTCGTGATAGAGGCTCTGTGCCGTGTGCAGGATCTCCTGGGGCCGGAGGCCGAAATCGGCGTCGATATGGTCGAGGAGATAAGCGAAATTGGCCGGATCGGGCTTGTACGAGCCGATATCCTCGGCCGTGTAGACCGCATCGAAGGTGACGCCGAGCTTGCGGTTGCTGGCGGTGAAGCTCTGTCGGTCGATGTTCGAGAGAATGACCAGCCTGAAGTGCCGCTTCAGATAGGCGAGCGCAACCGCGCTGTCCGGAAAGGCCGGCCAGTCCGGTACGGACGCGCCGAACCGGTCGTGCAGATCGGCGTGGACGCGGAGGCCGAGCTCCCGGGCCAGGCGCGCATGAATCACCGAGAGCAGCGCGGAATAGCGCAGCGAAGGCGTTTCCCGCTCCTGCTCCGCCTCGTGCCGGCCGTAGAGCGCCAGCGCCGCCTCGCGCGGCATATCGAGCCGCCCTGCGGCGAGCAGCGGCTGCAATGCGTTCCACAGCCCGGTTTCCCAGTCGATCAGGGTGCCGTAGCAGTCGAAGGTGAGAACCTTGAAATCCGTCAGCCGCATCGCAGGGCCCTCCTTGCGGCCAAGCTACTAGCGCCGCCGCGCGCGCAGCGGATGAGGCAAAGCTCCGATAGTCTTGGCCGAAGCTGCGGCCGCCGGTTCAGCCGCCGCGTTCGGCCCGGCCCGCGGCCCGGAACTCCGACGGCGTGACGCCGAAGCGTCGTTTGAACTGGCGGTTGAACGAGGAAACGTTCTGGTAGCCGAGGCTGTAGGCGATCTCGGATATGGGTTCGGACGTGGCGATCAGCCGGTCGACCGCCCGGTCGAACAGCTTCAGCAGGTGCAGCTGTTTCGGCGAATGGCCGTGCGTCAGCTTGAACAGGGCATGAAAGCGGCTCTGGCCGAGCCCTGCCCGGCGCGCCATGTCGGCCACCGCCGTGCCGGTTTCGTCGGCGGCCTCGAGAACGCGGCGCTCGGCACGCGAACGCGGCCAGGCCGCGCGGGAACCGGGATCGATCAGATGCAGGCCGGTCATGGCGAGCCGCGCCGCGTCGCTGGCCCTGCTTGCGTCCGCCTCGACCTCGGCGCCAAGCAGGCGAAACATGCGCCAGAGCCAGGGCTCGACCCGCGTCACCGACAGCGTCTCGCCACGCAACAGGACCGGAGTTCCGCTCTGGGGCAATGTCGCCGTCTCGACGTCGAGCACCAGCATGCTGCAATCCGCGCTCGGGGCGAAATCGTGGGCGTGGTGCCGCGGAATGACGGCGATGCTGCCGCTTGCGACGACGCCGGTGCGGCCCTCGATGTCGAGGCGCATCGCACCCTGCAGCGGAAACAGGATCTGGCTGAAATCGTGAATGTGCCGGTCGCGGCCGGGATAGGTGCGCACTTCGAGGTGCATCGACATCCTGCTCCCTCCACCGCCGTGCCGAAGGCGCGCGTCATGGCGCAAAGGCCCGCGCACGATGGCGGGCAGGCCGGCTACGATAAGCCGGTTTGCCCGTCCGGGGCGAGGCTCACGGTGCCCTGCGCGTGCCGGTCGACCATCGCGACGATCGTCGCGAACAGCTCGTCCTTGGCCTCCCGGGCGGTGATGTCGCCGGATGCGGCGGCATGGGACAGGGCGTCTGCGGCGCCGAGCATGGCCCAGAGGCTCGCGGCGGTGATCGCATGGGGCTCGGCAAAGGGTGCCAGCAACGAGCGGCACTTCTCGACGAAGGCCATGCGGTAGTCGCGCTTGATCTTTTCAAGATCGGGGGCGCCCGCCAGTGCTGCGATGACGCCGGGGATCTCGCGCCCCTGGGCCAGCACGCAGTCGACATAGGACGAGGCGATGACCGCCGCGCGGTCGATCAGCGTCGGTTCGCTGGCCGCGAGCGCGGCATCCATCACCCCCGTCTGGCGCGCATCGAAATCCTCGTAGAGCGCCACCAGCAGCCCGAAGCGTGTGCCGAAATGATCGTAGACGACCGGCTTGGTGATCCCCGCGGCCTCCGCAAGCCGCGGCAGGGTCAGGGCGTCGGCGCCCTCCGCGCCGACCAGCCGCCAGGCGACCGCCAGCAACTGCCGATGACGCTCCTCGCGCAGCAGGCGGCGGCGTGGCGGCTTCGGCGCCGAGGCCGGAGGGACGGTGCTTGACATCGTTATATACCAAACGTAACTTACTTAAAGTATATAAACAGACCGCCTCACCTGCAATCGCCGGCCGGAGCTTTTCCATGCACGCCCTCGTCGTTGTCGCGCATCCCGATCCGAAATCGCTCACCCACGGTGTCGCAAACGCCCTTGCCGAGGGCGTCGCGGGGGCCGGCCATGCGACGGAAATCGCCGACCTTGCGGCGGAGGGCTTCGATCCGTCGTTCAGCGCCGCCGATCTCGCCTATTTCCGCCTGCAGTCCCCGGCGCCAGCCGATGTCGCCGCCGAGCAGGCGCGGGTCGACCGCGCCGACGCGCTGGTTCTGGTCTATCCGGTCTACTGGTGGTCGTTTCCCAGCCTCCTCAAGGGCTGGATCGATCGTGTCTTCGCCAATGGCTGGGCGTACGAGGACAAACCGGGCACCAAGACGGTGAAGAAGCTCCGGCGTCTGGCGGTTCATCTGGTCGCGATCGGCGCGGCCGACATGCGCACCTATGCCCGCCACGGCTATTTCGGTGCCATGCGGACCCAGATCGACCACGGCATTTTCGACTATTGCGGCGCTCGGGTCGTGACGTCGGAACTCCTGGTGCCGCCGGATGTGGACGGCCCGCGCGCGCATTTCGAAGCGGCGCGCGCCATCGGCCGCAACCTCTTCCGGCCACGCGATCTGTGCGAGGCGACCGAGGCCGCCTGAGCGCAAAATCGAGAAGGAAGGCTAGAGACGCCGGCCCTGATCGCCGTCGCTTTCGCGCACGATCGCCATGAAACGACGGATGATGCGCTCGGCAAGGCTCAGCGCGCGGTCGACCTCCTGGTCGCTCGGCAGATTGAGATTCTGGTCGCTCCCTCCCGGCCGGTTCTGCGCCGTCGCGCCGCCACGCCGGAGCGTGTCGTTTTCCGCCTTCAGCCGGTCGATCTCGGCCTGCAGCTCGGCCCGGTCGTCGGCCGCCAGCCGGCAGGTGACCGTGGCGTTCTGGCGGCTGCAGAAGGTCATCTGGCCGGTCTTGCCGTCCATCCGCAGCCAGCCATCCGGCGTCTCGCGCAAGGTGAAGCGGCTGTTGTCCGCCTCGCGCGGCGCGGATGGAGCCGACGGCGCGGCGGGCGTCGCCTGGGCCAGCGCCGGCGCCGGCACGAGCCCAAACCCGAGGACCAGAACGGCTGCTCGTGTGCTGATGGTCATTGGCGGCCTCCTGTGGCGCATCCTGCCCCGCAAGACCGATCATAGTCCGGTTCATGACCGGACCGTGGCGGAAGCTCAGCGCAGGCCGATGCCGCCGAAGCCGATCAGCCCGACCTCGGTGCTACCGCCGGATCCGCCCGGGCCGTCGACCCGCGTGATCTCCAGGCTGTGCCGGCGGCGCTCCAGCCCCTCAGCGACGACGATGACGCGGCGCGCTGCCCCGCCTTCGCGGTCCGGATCCGGCAGGTCCGCGCCATCGAGCCGCAGGCGCAGGCGCCCGGGATCGGCGAGGTCCCGCTGCAGCACCACGACGAGGCCGGTGCCGTTGCCGGACAGGACCAGGGGCCCGCTCGCGGCGGAGCCGAACCAGGCGGGGCGGCCGCCCTCGCCTGCGCGCCTGGCCCAGCCGCCCGCGTTGTCCGGCGTCAGCCCGGCGGCCCGCCGCCATTCGACGAACTGGAAAGCATCGGAGATCAACGGGCTCGGCAGGACGCCAGCCGGGACCGGGGAGCGGACCGGCATCTGGTCGATCCGCTCGAACAGGCGCGCCAGGAACAGCGCGGCGGCCTCGTGGCCGGCATCGTTCGGATGCACGCCGTCGACCAGAAGCTCGGCCTCGGCGAGCCGGCCGCCAGCCATGGCCGGCCAGACGGCGTCGCGAAAGCTGACCATGGGCAGGCGGTAATGCGCGCCGATCCGCGCCTGGCTCTCCTGGCTGTTGCCGCCGCCCTGCCACATCATGAACAGGCAGACGACGGCGGGCATGCCGGGCAGTGCCAGGATCTGGCGCAGCAGGCCCTCGTAGGAAGCCCCTTCGTTCCAGCCGTCATTGACGGCGAATTCGACGATGACGAGATCCGGCCGGCTCGCGAGCAGGTCTTCGCCGGCCCTGAGCGCGCCATAGGCGGAGCCGGTGCCGCCGATACCGGCATTGACCAGCCGGATCGGGGTTGCCGGGAACCGCCGCCGCCACCAGGTCTCGACGCGCCCCGCATAGGACAGGTCCGGCCGGCTCGCCAGGGCGCCGACGGTGATCGATCCGCCGATGACGCCGAGCGTCACCGGCTCGCCGCGCCGCGCCTTGGCGAAGATGCGGTGGAGCCGGGCCGGATCGCCGAGGGCGACTTCCGAACGGGCAAACATGTCCGGCGCCAGGACCGGCGCCGCGAGGGCGGCGGTGCCGCCGGCGAGGATGCCGGCAGCGGCCAGCAGGGTCCGCCGGTCGATCATGCCGGCACGGGCGAGCGGTGCCAGGCGCGGCTGCGGATCAGGAAGGGACGCTCGATCAGGTGGTAGCTGATCAGCCCGAACACTGTGCAGGCGACGATCGCGACGAAGGACGCGAGGAGGTAATAAGGGGTCTGGTCGATCGGCACGAAGCCGCGCGCCAACGCCCAGATCGCGCCGATCGGGAACAAGTGGAACAGGTAGACCGAATAGGAGGCGTCGCCGAAATAGCGCAGCAGGCCGATGCGCGGCAGCAGACCGGCGCATTCGACGCTCAGGCCGACGAGCACGATGCTCACGGCCGCGGCCGCCATGAGGAGATGAAGCCAGAGGCTCATGACGCCGGCATGCGGCCAGGGCACCACGTAGAACAGCGTCACGAGCATGGCGGCCACGGCCAGCAGAGCGGCGTTGGAGCGGGCGGCGAGCCAGTCGATCAGACCATGGCGATAGGCCTGCGCGACGAGCATGCCGGCGCAGAAGCCGACGAGACTCGCGCTCGTATAGAAGGACTGGAGGAAGCCCGGCTCCTGCGCGAACTGGCCGATGCCGACCAG
Organism: bacterium YEK0313; assembly: GCA_000751295.2. NCBI lineage: Bacteria > bacterium YEK0313. Next base: position 3,229,809 of record CCMO02000001.1, on the reverse strand, counting down.
CGCTGCGAAGGCGAGACAGAGCACGAGCGTCCGCATTCCCGAAGACAGGAAGAACAGCGCGGCGAAGGCCACGTAGAAGAAGGCCTCGTAGTCGAGCGTCCAGCCGAGCAGCAGGAGCGGCGCCTTCGGATCGATGGAGGGGATGAACAGGAGCGACTTGAACAATCCCTCGAGCGTCGGAACGGTGTTGCGGAACTGCTGCGGCATGATCAGCGCGAGTGCGAGCACCAGGAAGGTCGCGATCCAGTAGGCCGGGACGATCCGGAAAATGCGACGCAGAAGAAAGTCCTTCGGGTCGAACCGGCCATCGCCCGCGATCAGGGTGATGATGAATCCGCTAACCACGAAGAAGATCTCGACACCGAAACGTCCCGTTTTCAGAAGCCCCATATTGGGAGCGAGCAGAGGCCATTGCAGCGTATGCGTGGCGAGCACGCTGAAAGCGGCAAGCCCGCGCAAATATTGGATCGACAAAACCTCGTCAGATTTGCGAGCGGTACTGTAATAACGCGTCGTCGCAAGAACCTGTGTCATTGTGGCATCCCCCAGCCGTCGTGTTGCCCGGCATCGGGATGAGTGAAGCAAAGCTCGGGCCGCGCGGAGGGACGGGAACTTCACCAAACGGTAAGCTTTGTCTTGTCGAGAGGATCGAACCGCATCATAAAGCGCGCTGCGCTGTCGACTATGGGCGCGACTCGACCTATGGGTGCGTCCGCGGGGGCAGACTGGATCCATGTCACAGACCACCGCATTCCATCTTGATGCTCGGACAGAGGCGTGGGCGCATCTTGCGCGTGCCGTGCTGTTCGTCGTCGTCTGGTCGCTGGTCTGGATCACGCTCGATCCCTTCGGCAGCCTCGGCGCCGACGATCAGCCAACCGCGACGTCCGGCAACGACCTGTGGAGCTATGTAAGCTTCGGCCTGCTCGCCGCCATGGTCGTCTGCGCCACGATCGGCCGGCGGCGCCAGTTCCAGGCGGCCGTGTCGGACTGGATGTTCTTGGCGCTTGCCGTCTATGCCAGCTACACGGTCGTCGCCTCGGCCGACCCGAGCTCATCGATGAAGCGCTACCTGCTCTTCCTGATCGTGGCGGTGATCGCCGCGCTCGTCGGCGTGCTGCCGAAGAACCGGGACGAGTTCACCCGCCTCATTCTTGCCGTCGCCGGGGTGGTCGTCGGCCTGTCCTATCTCGGCGTCGTGCTTCTGCCGGATCTTGCCATCCATCAGGCTACCGATGCGATCGAGGCCCGGCTCGCGGGAGATTGGCGCGGGATCTTTCCGCACAAGAACCTGGCCGGCGGTGTCTTCGCCACCATGGTCTTCATCGGCATCTTCGCGGCGCGCACGGGGCGCGTCGGTGCCGGCCTCGGCCTCTCGGCGGCCGCGGCACTGTTCGTTCTCCTGTCGGGCGCGAAGAGCTCGCTGATCATCCTGCCGCTGACCCTGATCGTTTCCGGTGTCTGCGCCCATGTCCGATCGGCGCTCGGCCGTGCCGTGATCATCGCCCTGCCGCTCGCCTTCCTGCTGGCGATCGGTGTCGGCTCCGTGCTGGTCCCGGCGATCGGGGCGGCGGTGCAGTCCCTGCCCTTCGACACCTCGTTCACCGGCCGCACCGACATCTGGACCTTCGCGCTCGACCATCTGGCCCAGCGGCCGCTCACCGGCCACGGCTTCATGGCCTTCTGGGCGCTGGAGAACACGCGTCTCGAAGTCGACAGCAACGAGAGCTGGGCGGGGACCGCCTCCAACGCCCATAACGGCTTTCTCGATACCGCGCTCAATATCGGGTTGATCGGTCTCGTGCTGACCGTGATCGTGCTCGTGATCAAGCCCTTCCTCAATCACGCCAAAGCCCGGCGCCAGGGTTCGGACCCGGCTCTGACCACGCTGTTCTTCCAGCTCTGGCTGTTCTGCATCTATCTCTCCTGCATGGAGAGCTTTCTGTTCATCCGTGCCAACCAGATGTGGTTCACGCTTCTGGTCGCGGTGTTCGGCCTGCGGATGATGGCCCGGTTTCGTGTTGCCACGCCCGCGGCGCCGGCGCAGCGGGCCTCTTGAAACCTCCGCGTGCAAGCCGCCCATCTCGACACCGAAAATAAAGTTCGGCCGAGCATGCTGTCCTTCCGATGCGTGCCGTGCCGGCGGGATCTTGCCCGGATGCGGCGCACCTCGCCGCCTGCCAAGGACATGCCATGAGCCCCAGAGCTGCCGCCGATCCCTCCCTCGCTCCCAGGGCGTTCATGCTGATCGCATGCGCCGTGGCGCTGGTGCTGGTCGCGCCGATCTGGCTGGTCGACGTCGTGCCGACCCAGGACGGCCCGATCCATCTGGCCCAGGCCGACCTGATCGCGCGTTTCGGCTGGGGCGGCATGCTGAGCGAGCCGACCCGCACATTCTATGAATGGAACGCGCGGATCGAACCCAACTACAGCGTCTACGCCGTGCTCGCGGCGCTGATCCGGTTGACAGGCGACGCCTTCCGGGCCCAGTCGGTCTATCTGACCCTCTACGGCCTCTTCGCCGTGCTCGCCGCCTACTGGGCCGCGCGTGCGGAAACCGACCGGCCGCTGCTGCCCTTCCTGCTGCTGCTGCCGGTCATCTTCGGCCTGTTCATTCATTTCGGCTTCTTCAACTACGCCCTCGGCCTGCCGGCCTTCCTGGCCTTCGCGGCCTTGTGGCGGGCCATCGACGGCAAGCGGAGCGTGCTCACCTTCATCGCGCTCGCGCTCGCTCTGTTCGCGCTCGGCCTCACCCATCTCGCAACCGTGGTTGCGGCCTGCCTGCTGCTGGCGGCCGGAGGGCTGGCCCGGGCGCTGAAGACGATCGGGACCGAGCCGCGTGGCCGCACCGTGCTGCGCCTTGTCGGCGACGGCGCCTGGTCGGCCGGCGCAGCCTTGCCGGCGCTCGGCCTGATCGTCGCCTTCCTCATTGCCTATCCGGCCGCGACCACCTCGCCGGCCAGCCTGAAATATTCGATCTTCCAGGTGGTCCAGCGCCTCGTCGGCATGACCTATCTGTTCAGCTACACTTGGTGGGAACTGGTGGCACTGGCGCCGGTGATCGCCGCCATGGTTCTCGCGGCGCTCCTGGCGCTCAGGGCGGGCGTCAGGAACTGGCGCGAAGGCGATCTCGTCTGGCCGGTCTTCGTGGTGCTGGTGCTCGCCGTCTCGGCGCTCGACCTGCGCACCAACCAGGGCGTGCCGCTGGCCGAGCGGCTGGCGCCCTATAGCTGGATGGGTGCGGCGCTCGCCATCGCCTCGCGCCAGCCCGATGCAGCGCTCACCCGCATTCTCTGCCTCGCCTCCGCGCTCGCGCTCGCCGCCCAAAGCACGGTGCGTTCGCTGGCCTATCTCGGCTGGGCGGAGACGACCCGCGTCGTGCTCGAAACCGGTGCGCGCCATCCCGAGCAGACCTTCGCCGGCTCCGACCTCAGCGGCATGGTCAGCGCCCGCTTCTCATGGCGCGTTCAACCGGGCGTGCACATCCACCAGATCGCCGCGATCCGCGCCCGGGGCGTGGGCATGGGCTCGTCCCTGCCCTCCATGCGCTATTACGGATACTATCCGCTGCGCTACGTGCCGTCGGAAGATCTGGTCTTCACCCAGCCGGACTGGGAGGCGCAGCCCGACTTGCCGGCGCTGGCCACCTTCCGCGCCGCTCACAGGGGCGCCCCCAAGGTGGTGATCTTCATCGCCCCCAATGGCGGCGGGCCGGAACTGAGCCGCGCCGTCGGCAGCGAGACGTGTGCGGCAACCGCGGGCGAGCGGCGCTCGGTCGTCGTCTGCACCCGCCCGAACTGAAGCGTTCAGGCCTCGCCCGCCCGCACGCGGAAGGTCACCGTGCGGTGGCCGATGAAGTTCGCCACCGCGCCGACCGCGATCGCAAAGCCGTGGGCCGCGGCGTCGACCATCCAGCCCGGGCCGACGAGTTGTTCGAGACCCCAGCGGGTGCCGACGGATACGGCGAAGACGACGAGCGCGCTCACCGCGTTGACGGAGATGAAGCCGATGACCTGGTCGGCGAACGGCGTCTTGCGGTCGCGCCAGACGACCGTGCGATAGAGCACGAAGCCGACGACCATGCCGATGCCATAGGCGAGCGCCACGGCCGGCTCGAAGGGCATGACGGTGGACAGGCCGATGCGGGCGGCCCAGTTCACGAAAGCTGCAAAGCCGCCGCAGACGAGGAAGCGGGCGGCTTCGCCGGTCAGAGCAGCCATTTCAGGGTTCCGCCGAGATGGGCCGCGAGGAAGGCTGCGGCCAGCGCCGCGCCGAGCATCAGGCTCGGCTTGTCCCTGATCGCGAAGGTCACGGGATCGTCGTCGAGGCTGCCGCGCTGCGACAGGAGCCAGATGCGCATCTGCCAGAGGAAGATGATGACCGGCGCGCACCACAGGAAGGCCGGGGCCGTATAGTGGCCGGCCCGGAAGCCCTCGGCCATCAGGTAGAGGATCAGGATGAGCACCGAGCTGGCGACCGCCGCAAGCCCGAGGCCAAGCAGCAGCGGCTCGTCCGCCGCCTGGTAGCCGCGCCCGCGCAGCGCCGCGCCATGAACCTTGGCGCGGGTCAGCTCGGTATGGCGCTTGGCGCTCGACAGCGACAGGAACAGCGCGAAGGAGAAGACGAAGAGCCAGGGCGAGATGACCGCGCCGATCGCGACGACGCCGAGCAGCAGGCGCAGCGTGAAGAGGCCGGCGAGCATGGAAATGTCGACGATCGGCACCTGTTTCAGCTTCAGCGAATAGGCGAGCGTCGCCACCACGTAGAGCGCCGTCACGAAGACCGCCCCCGGACCGGCGAGCGCCGCCGCGGCGAAGCCCAGCCCGAACAGAACCGGCAGTCCGATCACCGCCTGGCCGATGCCGAGCGCGCCGCTCGCCAGTGGCCGCTCGCGCTTCGACCAGTGCTGCCGGTCGTTGGGCAGGTCGAAAAGGTCGTTGATGAGATAGGTCGCCGACGCGACAAGGCCGAGGCCCAGGAAGGCGAGCGCGGCGGACGCCCAGGCCGCTGGCGTGAACAGGGCGCCGGCCAGCGGAATGGGCGCGAAGACCAGCGCATTCTTGGCCCATTGCTTGAGCCGGAGCGCGCGTGCCCAGACCGCGACGGCGGAGCGTTCCGCGCCGATCACCTCGACCGGCTTGCCGAGCGCGCGGGCGCGCCTGACGACCCCGGCCGGCGCACGCACCACGACGACACGCTCGGCCGCGGCAAAGACCTTGCGATCGGCCGCGCTGTCGCCGGCATAGTCGAAGCCCTGCGGGAAGGCGGCGGCCAGGGCTTCGGCCTTGACACCGCCCTTCAGATTGGTCCTGCCGTTGGAGGCCATGACACGGGAAATGAACGGAAAGCGCTCGGCGACGGCCGCCGCGATCTCGACGGTCGCGGCGGTGGCCAGCACCACCGGCCGGCCGGCGGCAGCGGCTCGCGGCCGAGGCTCACCACGCGCGGCTCCGCCGGCAGCGTCGCGATGTCGGGCATGGCGATGGCCGCGAGCCGCTGCTTCAGCACCGCGCGCCCCTGCACGAGCCAGAGCAGCATGGAGAAGATGACGAAGGGATTGTCGCGCAGCGCCGCAATCGCGCTTTCCAGCAGCGTATCGGTGCGCAGCAGTGTGCCGTCGAGATCGAGCACGAGCGGCCGCGTGGCGTCCGGCTCGGGTGTGGACGACCGGTCGGCACGGGACGCGACGTCCTGTTCCGGCACAGCTCCTGTCACATCGTGATACATGCCTGCTCTCCGACACCGTTTGACGGTCATCGCCAGCAGGTTCGGTGCCAGGAACCGGCGCCGCCCCCCTTGCCTGCCCGCGGACCGGCCCGTGGCAAGGCCGCCGCCGGTTGCGGGCCGTCGAGCCCGGCATCCTGTCTCCGCTCGGATAGGAGCCGGGCGCGGCATGAAGGACGGCTTAAGGCGATCGCGCAAACTGCGCGGTTTCGCCGGTATGATTAAGGTTTGTTGCAGCGCCGCGCCGGCCCGTCAGGTTGCGCTGCGCCACAGGTCCGGCAGCGGCCCGCCGGCGCCCACGAGCGGATCGCTCTGCGGAAAGGCGAGGAGGAGCATGCGGTCCACGGTCGCCGCATCGGGCGCATCCCTGGCGATATCGCCGTCCTGGCCGGGCGGATAGGCGCCGATCACCAGGAGATCGTCGCTCGCGCTGATCTTGCAATGGCCGGTCCCGGCCGGCAGGACCAGGACGTCGCCCGTCGCGAAATCGAGCTCCGGCCCGCCCGGCCCGCCCAGCGCGGCGCGCGCCGATCCCGCCGCAAAGCCCAGCACTTCATGGGCCGTCGCATGGTAGTGGTGGTAGGAATAGATGCCGTTGCGCCAGCGCGGCGGCCAGCCATTCGCCTCGAAGCAACGCTCCATCGCCTCGGCGGTGTCGTCGCCCGGCGGCCCGACGATCGCCCGGCGGTAGATCAGGACCGGCAGAACCGGATTGTTCGGCACCCAGTGCCGACGCTCGAGGAACAAGGATTGGGGGGGATCCGACCTGGACATTGCGCGTCCCTGAATGGTGCTGCCGCTTCGACAGACCGGAAACGTCGTGCCGGGCCCCCGCGTTCCATCGGCATGACGCCGGGCTCCCTTTGCCGGCCGCTATTGCGGCTTCTTGCCGAAAGCGGCGCGCAACTCGTTTTTCGCCGCCTCCAGAACGTCCCGCTGGCGGGCGTCGAGCGTGGCGCCGGCCCGGTTGATGTAGAAGGTCAGCATCGACATGGCCGAGCGGAACGGCGCGGCCTTGCGCCGGCTGCTCGTCTCGGCCGAGCGTTTCAGCGACCGGGCGATCGCCTTCGGGTCGCGCTCGGCGAAGACGTGATCCTTGAGGTCGAGTGCGTCGCTGTGCCGTGTCACCGCGGCCGACCAGCGCCGCCCCTGCGGCTTCCGCCGCTGCTGTCTTTCGGTCATGGCTGTCGTCCCGCTGTTCCTGAGAACACAACCCGACCGGATGGGTGCCGTTCCCGCTTCAGCGTGGTGCGACGAAAGCCCGGCGCTTGCCGGCATGCTCCTGTTTCGGCACCGATTTCAGCGCACGCATGATCCAGTGGCGCGACTGTGCGGGGTCGATCACCCCGTCGATCTCCAGGAACGAGGCCATGCTCACCGCCTTGCCGCGCTCGTAGAGCTCGGCGACGTGCCGCTCGTAGACGGCCTGCCGCTCGTCCGGATCGGCGATGGCCGCGAGCTCGTTGCGATAGCCGAGCCGGACCGCGCCTTCGAGGCCCATGCCGCCGAACTCGCCCGTCGGCCAGGAGACAATGAACAGCGGCGCCTGGAAGCTGCCGGCCGCCATGCCCTGGGCGCCGAGGCCATAGCCCTTGCGCAGGACGATGGTCAGCATGGGCACGGTGGCATTGGCGCCCGAGAGGAACAGGCGGGCGACACGCCGCACGAGACCGGTCGTCTCGGCCTCGGGCCCGACCATGAAGCCCGGCGTGTCGCAGAGCGAGAGCACCGGCAGCCCATAGACCTCGCACAGCTCGATGAAGCGGGCGCCCTTCTCAGCGCCCTCGGCGTCGATCGCGCCGCCGAGATGGCGGGGATTGTTGGCGATCAGCCCCAGCGGCCGCCCCTCGACCCGGATCAGCGCGGTGATCATGCCGATGCCGTGCGCCGGCCTGAGCTCCATCACCGAGCCGGTATCGGCGATGAGATCGACGACCGTCCGGATGTCGTAGGCGCGCAGGCGGTTTTCAGGGATGGCCTGGCGCAGCAGGTCCTGATCGGCGCACTGCCAGTCCGCCACCGGTCCCTGGAAATAGGCGAGATACTGCTTGGCCGCCGCAACCGCCGCGGCCTCGTCCTTGACCAGCAGGTCGACGACGCCGTTCGGCGCCTGGACGCTCATCGGCCCGACCTCCTCCGGCCGGAACACGCCGAGCCCGCCGCCCTCGATCATGGCCGGGCCGCCCATGCCGAGATTGGCGTTCTCGGTGGCGATGATCAGGTCGCAGCAGCCGGCGATCGCCGCGTTGCCGGCGAAGCAGCGGCCGGAGACGATCGCAACCGTCGGGGCCGTGCCGCTCAGGGTCGCCAGCATCCGGAAGGTCGGCACATCGAGGCCGGCGACCCCCATGAAATCGGTCTCGCCCGGCCGCCCGCCACCGCCCTCGGCAAAGACGACGACCGGCAGGCGCCACTCGCCGGCAAGCCGCAGCATCCGGTCCATCTTCTTGTGGTTCATGAAGCCCTGCGTGCCGGCGAAGACCGTGTAGTCGTAGGACATGACCAGGCAGCGGGCCTTCGTCTCGTCGAACAGCGCGCCATTGACGGCGCCGATGCCGGCAACCAGGCCGTCCGCCGGGCTCATCGCCATCAACTCGTCGAGCGTGCGGCGGCGGCGCTGGGCGGCAAGCGCCAGTCCGCCATATTCGACGAAGCTGTCGGCGTCGCAGAGGTCGGCAATGTTCTCTCGCGCGGTGCGCTGGCCGGTCTTGCGCCGGCGCGCCACCGCGTCGGGGCGCTGGTGATCGAGCAGCGCCTCGTTGCGGGCGAGTGCCTCGGCAAGGTCGGCGCGGACATGACCCGGCCCATGCGCCGCGTCGGCGGCCTCGTCGCCGGCCGCGACATCGCCGGGCTCGATGAAGACCAGCGGCTGGTCGGCCGCGACATTGTCGCCGGGCGCGCCGGCGATCAGGCGCACGATGCCCGACGTCTCGGCCATGACCAGATGTTCCATCTTCATCGCCTCGATCACCGCCACGGCGGCGCCGGCCTTGACCGCATCGCCCTCCGCGACCTCGAAGCTCACGACGCGGCCGCCCATCGGGGCGGGAACGCCGACCGTGCCGGCCGGTGCCGTGACCGCAGGGCCGGCATGCGTCGCGCTCGCTCCGGCATCCGCCGGCAAGGACCGTTCCGACTGGGCCGCCGCGGCCGCCACCAGCTCGGCCGCGTGGCGCTCGACAAATGCCGTGTCGAAGGCGCCGGCGCGAATGTCGGGCCTCTGGATCAGGCCGCGCAGGAACGCCTTGTTGGTGCCGACGCCGCCGATGCGGAACTCGGCCAGCGCGCGGTCGGCGCGGACCAGGGCATCCTCGAACCGGCCGGTCGGCGTGAAGGCGATGACCTTGGCGATCAGCGAATCGAAGCTCGCGCTGGTGCGGTAGCCGGCATAACCGAAGCTCTCGACACGGATGCCGGCGCCGCCCGGCGGATCGAAGGCGGTCAGCGTCCCGCCGGTTGGCGTCGCCGCCCCGTCGGCGCCGATGCGCTCCATGTTGACGCGCAGCTGGACGGCAAGGCCGCGCGGCCTGCCGACCGCTTCCTGCGTCAAGCCGAGCTCGGCGAGCGAGCGGCCGGCGGCAAGGCCGAACTGGGCCTGGACGAGATCGACGCCCATCACCTCTTCGGTGACGGTGTGCTCGACCTGCAGGCGCGGATTGGCCTCCATGAACACGAAGCGGCCGGCTTCGGCATCGACAAGAAACTCCATGGTGCAAAGCGTCCGGGTGCCGGCCGCCCTGGCGAGGCGAACCGCCGCTCCGGCAATCTCGTCGCGCAGCGCCGGCGCAAGGCCCGGCGCCGGCGCGATCTCGACGAGCTTCTGGTGCCGACGCTGCAGGCTGCATTCGCGCTCGAACAGGTGCATGACGGCGCCCGCCGCGTCGCCCAGCACCTGGATCTCGACATGGCGCGCCGGCCGGATCAGCTCTTCGACATAGAGCGCATCCGAGCCGAAGGCGGCCTGCGCTTCGGACGCCGCCCGGCGATAGGCTTCGGCGAGATCGGCGGCGCGTTCCACCACGCGCATGCCGCGGCCGCCGCCGCCGGCCACCGCCTTGACCATGATCGGCCTGCCGCCGAGCGAGGCCATGAACGCCTCCGCCTCCGCGAGGCTCGTCGCGCCTTCTGTGCCGGCGGCGAGCGGCACGCTGGTCTCGCGTGCCAGGCGGCGCGCCGCGCCCTTGTCGCCGAAACGCTCGAGCGTCTCGGGACCCGGCCCGACAAAGGTCAGGCCGGCGGCGGCGACCGCCCGGGCGAAGCCGGCATTTTCGGCGAGGAAGCCATAGCCGGGATGAACCGCGTCGCAGCCGGCCGAGACGGCAGCATCGACGATCGCGCGGATATCGAGATAGGCCGCGGCCCCTGCCCCCGGTAGGGCCACCGCGCTGTCCGCCCGCGTCACGTGCAGGGACAGCGCGTCCTCCGGCGCAAACACTGCGACCGTCGCGATGCCGAGCTCGTTCGCCGCCCGCGCGATGCGCACGGCGATCTCGCCGCGATTGGCGATCAGCACTTTCCTGAACATGTCTGTCGGGCCTTGGATGAGGGACTGCGAGGGGGATGAGGAGATCATTCGGTGGAACCGCCGCTCAAGTCGTCAGCTTCTGCCGCTTGACGACGATGCCGGCCGCTTCGCGATCCCAGCAGTCGGCCGTGACGCCGTCGCGCCGGATCAGGTATTTCTCCACCTTGCGGGTGGGCGTCTTGGGCAGGTCGTCGACGATCCTGACATAGCGCGGCACCATGAAATGAGCCATGCGCGGCATCAGGAAGGCCAGCAGCTCGGCCGGATCTAGCGCGGCCCCTTCGGTCAGCGAGACCGCGACGAGGATATCGTCCTCGCCATGCGGGCTCGGCACCGCGACGGCCGCCGCCTCGCGCACCGCCGGATGGGCGCAGACCTCGAGCTCGACTTCGAAGGAGGAGATGTTCTCGCCGCGCCGGCGGATCGAATCCTTGAACCGGTCGACGAAGAAATAATTGCCCTGCTCGTCGGTGCGAAAGGCGTCGCCGGTGTGGAACCAGCCGTTCCGCCAGGCACGCGCGGTCGCCTCGGCATCGCCGTTATAGCCGTGGTTCAGCGCCCAGGGACTGTCTGTGCGGATGATCAGCTCGCCGATCTCGCCCGCCGGCACCGCGCAGTCGTGGGCGTCGACGAGACGCACCTCCAGGCCGCGCCGCGGCTTGCCGCAGGTCGCCGCCACCGTCGGATTGGCTTCGGCGATCAGCGGACAGGACACCTCGCTCATGTTGAACAGGGTGTGCGTCGTGACGCCGAAACGCGCGTGAAACGCGACGCCTTCCGGCGCGAGCGGAATGATGATGGCGTGGCGCAGCGGCGTGTCGCGCTCGCCCGCGGCGACCGGCTCCTTCATCAGGAAGGTCGCCATGACGCCGAGCAGGATCACCGCCGTTGTGCCGGTCGCAGCCACCGTCCGCCAGAAGCTCGCCGTGTCGAAGGCGTCGACGAGGACGATCGCCCCGCCCTTGACCAGCATCGCATAGGACGGCGCGGTGCCGCCGACATGGAACATCGGCAGGTTGACCATGAACCGGTCGTCGGCGCCGAGATAGGGCGTGCCTTCGCCATCGGCGATCAGCGCATTGCCCATGGCGGCAAGGTGCGCATAGGACGACAGGACGCCCTTGGAGGGTCCAGTCGTGCCCGACGTATAGATGATGCTCTGGGTGTCCCAGGGCTCGATCGGCCGTCCGAGCGGCAGCACGTCGCCCTTTCCGTCCAGCGCCTCGGCCCCGCGAAGGTCGATGCCGTCGATGCCGGTGGGCTTGCCGCCGAGCGCCACCACGGTCCCGAGCGCCGCCCGGTCGATGCCGGCGAGCCGCTCGACCAGTTCGGCATGGGCGATCATCAGCCGGGCGCCGGAGTTCCTGACGACATGTTCCAGGATGCCGCCCCGATAGGCGGTGTTGATCGGCACATAGACTGCGCCGGCATAGTTGATCGCGAACCAGAGGCAGAGGCCGTCAATGCCGTTCGGCAGCCAGACCAGCACGTGGTCGCCCTGGCCGACGCCGAGATCCTGCAGCGCGCGGGCCGTGGCGCGGACACGCATGCGCAGCGCGCCATAGCTCAGCGCCGTGCCGTCGGGCAGAACGGCGTAGGGGGCATCGGGCCGGGTGGCGGCATGCCGGTCGACGAGATCGCGCAGGACGCAGTCGGCGCGTGCCGGAACGCCGTGATGGCCATGCATTGCCTTGTTCTCCCTCATGGTCCCGCGCGGCCCGTTGCGGACCCGTGGGCCCGGCGCCGGCTTGTCGTTGCGATTAGCGTCGAGACGCTAACCGTCGCCGCAGCAAAATCAATAGACCAATTAATTTCAAGTCGACACTTGACGGATGGCGGTCCAGTCTCTGTTTGGTTTGCCGCTGAGCCTGGACGAGATGCCACGATGCCGCCTTCGCGCCGACCCACCAGCCGCCCGTCGATCGCCGCGCCAGCCAAGGCGCCGCGCCAGACGATGCCCGCCAAGCGCCAGCCCGGCCGGCCGCGCCGCTCGGCCGACGCCTCGGCCGAGACCACCCGCGACAGGCTGATGGACGCGGCGATCGATCTCTTCGCCCGCTACGGCTACGACCCGGTGACGACCGGGGCCGTGGCCAAGGCCGCCGGCCTCACCCAGCCTATGGTGCACTACCATTTCGGGTCGAAATCGAATCTGTGGAAAGCCGCGGTCGACCGGATGATGCGCCGGCGCGGGCAGATGTTCCGCAACACCGCCCGCGATCTCGCCGGCCTCGATCCGGTCGACAAGCTCAAGCTGCTGATCCGCAGGCTGATCGAGGCCAATGCGTCCAATCCGGACTATGTCCGCATCGCCATTCACGAAGGCATGGTGCGTAGCCCCCGGCTCAAATGGCTGGCGCGAACCTATATCGCGCCGGGTTTCGAGGTGTTCGACCAGGCCGTGCGCGAGGCGATCGCCGCCGGCGCCATCCCCGACATGCCCGTCCACGACGTGACCAATGCGATCACCTCGGCGGCGTCGCTGACGCTCAGCCTCGGCGGCCTGATCGACGAGCTCTATGCCATCGACATGACCGATCCGGAGCGGATCACCTCGTTCAGCGACAGCGTCGTCAGGATCCTGTTCGACGGGCTCCTGGCGCGGCCCGCGGCAGTCGGAAAGACCGCCGCGCGGCGCGGCACGAAGAACAATTAATTAGGCTATTGATTTTCTCCGGCGCAGCCGTCAGCCTCCTGGCAACGACAAGATGCCGAGGGGGATCCGTTGGAGGAAACCGAATACCTTGCCGCGCTCGCGGCGCTGCGCGCCAGACGCTGGCCGAAGGGCTGGCCGGTCGAGCCGCAATATCCGTTCGGCAAGGTGCTGCTGACCGACTATCTCAGACGCTGGGCCGCCGTGCAGCCGGACAAGACCGCCATCGTCTTCTACGGCGCGCGGCTGAGCTATGGCGAGCTCGACGCCCTGAGCGACCGTTTCGCCGCTTTCCTGGAGGGCAAGGGCATCGGCAAGGGCGACCGGGTCGCGGTCTACATGCCCAATTGCCCGCAATTCGTCATCGCCTTCTACGGCATCCTGAAGCTCGGCGCGATCCACGTGCCTGTCAATCCGATGTTCAAGGCGCCGGAGCTGCGCTACGAGCTGAACGATACCGGCGCGCGGCTGATCGTGACGCTCGACCAGCTGCATCCGACCGTCGAGGAGGTGCGCGCCGAGACGAGCCTCGAACAGGTCGTGGTCACCTCGCTCGGCGAGATGGCGCCGGCAAGCCCGGAAATACCGGCGCCGCCGGCCCTGCTCGCGCCGAAGCAGATGATCCCGGGCACGATCGATCTCCTGCCCGCCTTGAAAGACGTCGCCCCCCTGCCCCGGCGCGACGATGTCGGCCTCGATGACGTCGCCGCGCTCAACTATACCGGCGGCACGACCGGCATGCCCAAGGGCTGCATCCACACCCAGGGCGACATGGTCTATACGGCCGCAACCACCGTGCCGTTCTCGCTCGGCATCGACAAGGACAGCACCTATCTGTGCATGCTGCCGGTGTTCTGGGTGGCCGGCGAGGTCTTCGGACTGATCTTTCCCGTCTTCGCCGGCGCGACCCTGGTGCTGATGACCCGCTGGGACCCGTCCGCCACCATGGCGGCGATCGACCGCTACAAGGTGACCCATGCGAGCTTCCTGGTCGATGGCGCGGTCGAGATCCTCGACCATCCCGAGCGCGACGCCTTCGACCTGAAGAGCCTCCAGCGCACCGGCGGCATCTCCTTCGTCAAGAAGCTCAATCCGGACCTGCGCCGGCGCTGGCGCGCGCTGACCGGCACGACGATCCGCGAAGTCGCCTGGGGCATGACCGAAACCCATACCTGCGACACCATGAACTATGGCTTGGACGAGGACGATTTCGACCTGAAGTCGCAGCCGGTCTTCGTCGGCTTTCCCGTGCCCGGCACGGATTTCAAGATCTGCGATTTCGAGACCGGCGCGCTGAAGCCGCTCGGCGAGGAAGGCGAGATCTGCATCCGCACGCCGTCGATCCTCAAGGGCTACTGGAACAAGCCTGAAGAAAGCGCGCGCTGTTTCCGCAACGGCTGGTTCCACACCGGCGACATCGGCGTCTACGACCCCGACGGCATCCTGCACTTCCTCGGGCGGCGCAAGGAAATGCTGAAGGTCAACGGCATGAGCGTGTTTCCCGGCGAGATCGAAGCGATCCTCGGCCAATATCCGGGCCTGCTCGGCAGCGGCGTCATCGGGCGGCCCGATGCAGCCAAGGGCGAGGTGCCGGTCGCCTTCGTCTGGCTCGCCGAGCCCTTGCGCAATGCCCAGGGCGAGGCCGATTTCCGCGCCTGGTGCGGCAGGAACCTCGCCTCCTACAAGCAGCCGGAGCTTCGCTTCGTCGAGGCCCTGCCGATGACCGAGACAGGCAAGGTCAAGAAGGAGCCGCTCAGAGAGCTCCTCTGAGTTCTTCACAGGTCCGCATCTCCACCCCATCCCCCGAAACGACATGAACGACAGCGCAAAAGCTGCGGAGGAAACCGACATGCCCAAAGCCACCACCCTGCCGCGCCCCGGCACCCCTCGCCCGCTGCTGCGGCTCGCCCGATGGATCGCTGCCGCCGCCCTCGTCGCGGCGCCTGCGGCCAGCCACGCGCAAAGCGCTGCACCGATCAAGATCGGCATTCTCAACGACCAGGGCGGCGTCTATTCGAGCATTACCGGCCAGGGTTCGGTCGCCGCCGCGCGGCTCGCCATCGAGGATGCCGGCGGTACCATTCTCGGCCGCCCGGTCGAGCTGGTCTTCGCCGATCACCAGCACAAGCCCGACCTTGGCGCGACGATCGCCCGCGAATGGTACGACGTGCAGGGCGTCGACGCGATCTTCGACATCTATTCCTCGGGCGTGTCGCTGGCGGTCCAGCGCATCGCCGAGGACAAGAACAAGATCGTCGTCGTCTCGATGGCGAGCAGCGGCCTGATCGGCGGCAAGCAATGCTCGCCGAACGGCATGCAATGGGCCAATGACGGCTATGCCGTATCCAACCTGACGGTGCGCGGATCCTCCGGCGCGACGCCCAATTCCTGGTTCTTCATCACCGTCGACTATACGGCCGGCCATTCCATCGAGGCCGATGCCAGCCGGATGATCCGCGCCGCCGGCGGCACGGTCGCCGGCGCCGTGCGTTTTCCGATCGGCACGCCCGACTTCTCCTCGTTCCTGCTGCGCGCGCAGGCTTCCGGCGCCAAGAATATCGGCTTCATCGGCGGCGGCACCGACCTCATCAACTCGGTGAAACAGGCCGACGAATTCGGCATCCGCGCCGCCGGCCAGCGCTACGTGCCGTTCTCGATGACGACGGTCGACATCTCCGCCGTCGGCAACCAGGTCGCCGCCGGCATGCCGGTGGTCCTGTCCTACTACTGGGGCGAGAACGAAGCGACCCAGCGCTGGGCCGAACGGTTCCGCCAGGCGACCGGCAAGCTGCCGACCGATCCGCAGGCCAATGTCTACAGCGCCGTGCTGCACTACCTGAAATCGGTGCAGGCCGCCGGCACCCGCGACACGACCGCCGTGCTGCAGCGCATGCGGGCAACGCCGGTCGAGGACGTCTTCACCCGCGGCGCGCGCATCCGTGCCGACGGCCGCCTGATGCGCGAACTGATCTATGCCGAAGCGAAACCCGCCGGCGAGATGCGCAATGCCGACGACCTGCTGCGGATCGTCTCGCGTGTTCCTGGCGAGCAGGCCTTCATTCCGCCGCAGGAAAGCGAATGCGCGCTGCTGCGGCGCTGACGCGGCGTCGGCGCAGGCTCAATCAAGCGACGGGGGCTCCTGGTCCCCGTCGCGCAATGACGCTTCGTAGTCCTGCCCGCCATAATAGATACCGAGAATGTTCACAGCCACGGTGTCGTCGACAATTTCGAAAGCGATCGTAACGCGCCGCCGATATCCGATCGTCCGCAGCCCCGTCCTAATATCGTCGCGCCGCGTGCCGCGATGAGGATTGGTCTCCAGGCTCGCGCAATAATCGACAATCGCATCGACATATCGAGCCGCCACGACCGGCGCTCCGTCCGCGGCAATGTAACGTTCCAGCTCGTTGAGTTGGTTCAGGGCTTCCGGAGCGAAACGAACAATATAGATCACGTCGAAGCCGACCGCTTCCGTCTGTTCGCGAGCTGCTCGCGTACCTGCTCGATGCCGAGCGCTCGGCGAGGATCTGCTTTCAGCGCATCGGAAGCGGCCGCGACTTCCGTGCGCAGCCACGCATCGATGGCCTTGTCGCGCGCCTGCAGGGCGCGCAAGCCGTCGCGGATCACCTCGCTCTCGCTGGCATATTCCCCCGACGAAACCTTGGCCTTGACCATTTGCGCCATATCGTTCGGCAAGGTGACACTGAACTGCTGCGTGCTCCTCATCGCGAACTCCGCTCATTCGCCTACTCGGTAGGATTAAACACTATCAGGAGAACGATTGATCGGAAACTGCCATAGCCGACCGTTTCCAGCGACCTCTATTACCTGCGATCCGCATCCCTTGGCGCGGCGGCATTGGCTCGGCTATTGCTGACGGGCCTTGCCGCAGGGCGGCGCCGGATGTGGGCCTTTTGATGCGCCGGGACACCGCATGAAGATACTGGTTCTTGGAGCGACCGGCTTCATTGGTTCGGCCATTGCGGCCAAGCTCCTGACGGCGGGACACGGCGTGACCGGCATCGGCCGCCGCCCGGGCCGGATGGCGCGGAAGATGCCGGCCGTGTCCTGGCAGCCCGTCGATCTCGCTGGTCTGACCGCCGCCGCCGACTGGAGCGGGCTTCTCGACGGCCAGGACGTCGTGGTCAATGCGGCCGGCGCCCTGCAGGACGGCCTTCTCGACGACGTCGCGGCGACGCAGGAACGGGCCATGCTGGCGCTCTACGAAGCGGCGCGCGCCAAGGGAATAATGCGCATCGTCCAGATCTCCGCGGAAACGCAAGGCCCGGGCCGCGACGTCGCCTTCCTCGCCACGAAGCGCGCGGCGGACGATGCCCTCGCCGCAAGCGGCGTGCCCTTCGTCATTCTCCGCCCCTCCGTGGTGCTCGGGCGCAATGCCCATGGCGGCTCGGCGCTGCTGCGGGCGCTTGCCGCCCTGCCTTTCGCCCTGCCGCTGGTCCATGCGCGCCAGGTGGTTGCAACCTCCGATCTCGACGCCCTGGCATCGGCCGTCGCCGACGCGGTCGCCGGAACGCTCCCGGCCGGCTCGGATATTGCCTTCGCCGCCGCCGACCGGTCGACGCTCGGCGACCTCGTCGGCTTGCACCGGTCCTGGCTCGGCTTGCCCGCGGCGCGCGCGATCGACCTGCCGCCGGCGCTCGCAAAGCCGGTCACCTGGCTCGCCGACCTTGCCGGCAGGCTCGGCTGGCGCTCGCCGCTGCGCTCGACCGCCATGACGCTCATGGCCGGCGGGCTTGCCGGCGCCGCGACCGCCGCCCGCCAACCGACCGCCCGGGAGACGCTCGCCGCCAATCCTTCCGGCGTGCAGGACCTCTGGTTCGCCCGCCTCTATCTCCTGAAACCGGTCATCGTCGTCGGCCTGGCCCTGTTCTGGCTCGCCTCAGGCCTCATCCCATTCCTGTCGCTCGGTGCGGCGCGCACCCATATGGAAGCGGCCCTGCCGCCGTCGCTGGCCGGGGCCGCGACGGTCGCCACCTGTTTCGCCGACATCACGGTCGGGCTGGCGGTGCTGGTCAGGCCCTGGGCCAAAACGGCGCTCATCGGCATGCTCGTCCTGAGCCTCGGCTATCTCGCCGGCGCGACCCTGGCCACGCCGGGGCTGTGGCTCGATCCGCTCGGGCCGCTCGTCAAGGTCATTCCCGCGATGCTGCTCGCCCTCGTCGCTCTGGCCATTCTGGACGAACGCTGATGCCGGTCGAGGAGATCCTGCGGCTCGTCCATGTTCTCGGCGCGACCGTGCTGTTCGGGACCGGCGCCGGCATCGCCTTCTTCATGGCGATGGCCGAGCGGACCCGGAACCCTGCCATCATCGCCCATGTCGCCGGCGTCGTCGTCATCGCCGACACCGTCTTCACGGCGACCGCCGTCGTGCTGCAGCCGCTGACCGGCTACGGCCTGGCGCGTTTGCTCGGCTGGCCGATGACCGAAGGCTGGCTGGTCCTGTCGCTCGTGCTCTATGTCGTCACCGGCCTGTTCTGGCTGCCGGTGGTCTGGATCCAGCTGCGCCTGAGGGACCTCGCAAGGCAGGCGGCGAGCGACGGCACGCCGCTGCCGCCCGCCTTCGACAGGCTCTATAGGATCTGGTTCGTCTGCGGCTTTCCGGCCTTCTTCGCGGTCATCGCCATTTTCTGGCTGATGCTGAGCAAGCCGCAGATCCCATTGTTCTAGGAGTGCTTATCCGCGCTGGGCCTTGTCGCGTTCGTTCTGCGCCTTGATGGCGTCGCGCGCGGCGGTCCACTGCTCGTCCGTCCATTCGCGCAGCTCGTAATAGTTGCCGCCGGTCGCCAGCGCCTGCGCGCCGTCCATGGCGATCGTCTCGCCGCTCAGCCAGGGGCAGCCGTCCGAGAGCAGGAAGGTCGCAAGGTTCTGCAATTCCTCCATCCGGCCGGTCCGGCCCATGGGATTGCGCTTGGCGGTGCGTGCGCCCGGCTGCTCCGTCGGCGTCAGGCGCTTATTCATGCCTTCGGTCGGAATCTCGCCCGGCGCGATGGCGTTGAGCCGGATGCCGTAGCGGCCCCATTCGATGGCGAGCGACCTGGTCATGGTGTGGACGGCCGACTTGCTCATGGCCGAAGGCACCACATAGGGTCCGCCATTGTGCACCCAGGTGACGACGATGGAGATGACGCTGCCTGGCTTGCCCGACGCGATCCAGCGCTTGCCGACCGCATGGGTCACGTAGAACGTGCCGTGCATGACGATGTTGGCGACCGCATCGAAGCCGCGCGGCGAGAGGTCCTCGGTGCGCGAGATGAAGTTGCCGGCGGCATTGTTGACGAGATCGGTCAGCGGCCCGCCCTTGAAAATATCCTCAACCATGGCGTCGACGGCCGCCGCATCCCTGATGTCGACGCCATAGGCCGTCACCTTGCCGCCGTGAGCCGCCATCATCTCGGCCGCGGCCTCGTCGCAGACCGACTTGCGCCGGCCGCAGATGATGACCTCCGCGCCGAGCGAGAGGAAACGTTCGGCCATGCCGCGGCCAAGGCCTGTGCCGCCGCCGGTGACCAGGATGCGCTTGCCCTTGAAGATGCCGTCCTTGAACATGATGTCCTCCGGAATGTGGTTCCGCGGCCGTTCGCGGCCACCGTTTCTGGTCTTCAGAAAATCGTATAGCCGCCGTCGATCACCAGCGTCTGGCCCGTCTGATAGGCCGATGCCGGGCTCATCAGATAGACGGCGATGCCGGCGAAATCGGCGGGCCGGCCGAAGCGCCGCACCGGGATGCGCGGGCTGACATTGCGTACGAACTTGTCGTTCTGCATCATATCAGTGGTCATGTCGGTCTCGATCCAGCCGGGCAGGATGCTGTTGACCGTGATGCCATGGCGCGCCAGCTCGACGGCAATGGCGCGCACGAACGAATTCACCGCACCTTTCGACGCCCCATAATGCTCGTTGAACGCGGCGCCGTCGATCGATGCGACGCTCGAGGTCGCGACCAGCCGGCCGAAGGGGTCGCCCGCCTTGGCGCGGGCGACCATGTGGCGGGCGGCGGCCTGGAAGACATGGACGACGCCGTCGACATTGGCGCCCATGACGCGCCGCCAGTCCGCGTCGTCGCGGTCGACGAAGGAGCCGGGTTGCGCGCCGGACACGCCGGCATTGGCGAACACGCCGTCGACCCGTCCGAAGCGCGCGAGCGTGCGCGTGAACGCCGCCTCGACCGCCGCCCGGTCGGTGACGTCGAGCGCCTCGGAACCGGCGGCAGCGCCGAGGGCGGAGAGCCGCGCCACCGCCGCCGCGTTCTTTTCGGCATTGCGGCCCCAGACCGAGACGGCACAGCCCGCCTCCGCCAGCGCCTCGGCCATGCCGAGACCGATGCCGCCATTGCCGCCGGTCACCACGGCGACACGGCCCTTGAGATCGAACAGGCTGGACATGATGGGCTTGCCTCCGGCCGGCTTTCGTCGCGTGAAAGTCAAAAATTAAAACACTGCTTGAATTGCCTGTCCATGGCTCCTAGCCTTGGCCGAAAGCCAGAGGCGCAGCCGTTCCCCGGGTCCGGCAAGATGGCGGGCGAGAGTGCGGCAACGAACCCGTCACGGCACCCTGCCGGCCCAACGGGCCGGCCGAGGAGGAACCATCCCATGAACGAAGTCGAGATCAGCCGCGACGGCCCCGTCGCCATCGTCACCCTCAACCGCCCGCAGGCGATGAACGCCCTGTCGCGGTCGCTGATGGGGGCGCTCGCCCGGGCGATCCACGGGCTGGGGCAGGACGACGGCGTCAGGGCGATCGTGCTGACCGGCGCCGGCGACCGCGCCTTCTCGGCGGGCCTCGACCTGAAGGAGCTCGGCGCGGATGCGGGCATGCTCGGCTCGGTCGATTCCGCGTCCGTCGAGGACAATCCGGTCAAGGCGATCGAGCTCTGCCCGAAACCGGTGATCGCGGCGATCAACGGCGTTGCCATCACCGGCGGCTTCGAGCTGGCGCTCGCCTGCGACGTGCTCGTGGCCTCGACGGCGGCACGCTTTGCCGATACCCACGGCCGGGTCGGCGTCATTCCCGGCTGGGGCCTGTCGCAGAAACTGCCGCGTCTCGTCGGCGTCTACCGCGCCAAGGAAATGTCGTTCACCGGCAACTTCATCGATGCCCGGACCGCATGCGACTGGGGGCTGGTCAATCATGTCGTCGCTCCCGCCGCGCTGATGCCCACTGCGCTGAAGCTTGCCGCCGACATGGCCCAGGTCTCGGCCGGCTATCTTGCCGAATACAAGCGGCTGATCGACGACGGCTTCGCCCTGCCCTTCGGCCCGGCCATGGCGCTCGAGCAGGAGCGCTACCGCCGCTACAACAAGGCCATTTCGACCGAGGAGCTCGGCGCGCGCCGGGCAGCCGTCCAATCCCGTGGCCGGGCGCAATGACCGCGCCGACAACGCCCTCTGAACCGGAGCTTTCCATGTCCCAGTCGCTCGACCTGCCGCCGACCATCCAGTTCACCCAGGCCGGCCCCGTCGCCACGATCCGGCTGAACGATCCGGCGTCGATGAACGCCCTTTCGCTCGACATGATCGTCGGCCTCCAGAACGCGCTCGGCGTGGCGCAGAAAAACGCCCGCGCCCTGGTGCTCGCCGGTTCGCCGCGCGCCTTTTCCTCGGGCGCCAATCTCGGCACCGGCATGGGCCTCGACCAGCCGTCGGCCGACCGCGACGCGGGCACGGTCCTGGAAAGCCACATCAATCCGTTGATGGTGGCCTTGCGCGACCTCACCATTCCCTGGGTCTCGGCGGTGCGCGGCGCGGCCGCCGGTGTCGGCTGTTCGCTGGCACTCGCCGCCGATCTCATCGTTGCCGGCGACAGCGCCTATTTCCTGCAGGCCTTCCGCCGCATCGGCCTCGTGCCGGACGGCGGCTCGACCTATCTGCTCACCAAGGCGGTCGGCCGCGTCCGCGCCATGGAAATGATGCTGCTCGGCGAAAAGATCCCAGCCGCCAAGGCGCTCGAATGGGGCATGATCAACCGGCTCGTGGCCGACGAGGCGGTCGAGGACGCCGCACAGGCGCTGGCGGCCGAGCTTGCCGATGGCCCGACCCGCGCCCTTGCGCTGATCCGGAAGAACGCCTGGCTCGCGACCAGCGGCGATTTCGAAGCGGTCCTGCAGGCCGAGCGGACGGGCCAGGCCGCGGCCGGCCGCACTGCGGACTTCCGCGAGGGGGTGGCCGCCTTCCGCGACAAGCGGCCGGCCCGGTTCACCGGTGCCTGACCGGGCGGCCATGGTGCCGGCCTCGGCTCCGACCGCCGATCTTTCGCGCGGCGAGGCAACGCGCCGGCACATCAAGCTCGTCGCACTCCGCCTCTTCGCCACCCAGAGCCTCGAGGCGGTGTCGATCCGCGCCATCGTCACGGCTGCGGGGCAGAAGAATGCCGGCTCGATCAACTACTATTTCCGCTCCAAGGACGCGCTGATCCGCGAGCTGATCGAAGATGTCGCGCGCCTTCTCGACGCGCACCACCAGCGGCGGCTGAACGCGCTGGAGGCAAGCGGCGATCCGATCACCGTGCGTGGGATCCTCGCCATCCTGACGGCACCGCCCGACAGCATGGCCGAGGACGGCGGCGACGACCATGCCCTGCGGTTCCTCGCCATGGTGATGATCAACCACCGCGACCTGCTGTTCGAGGTCGTCCAGGGCGGCGTCGACCGCGGCATCCGCCGCTGTTTCGAGCATTTGCGGCAGCTCCTGCCCGACTATCCCGCGCCGCTGGTGCAGCAGCGCCTGATGCTCGCCATGCTCTATCTCTTCGCGGTCGGCTCCTCGCGCGAGGCGGCGCGCGAACAGCCGGACGCCTGGCGCAATCTGTGGGGCCATCCGGCGGCCCACGAGAACCTGCTCGACGCGATGGAGGGACTGCTGGGCGCGCCGCCCTCGCCGGCGACGCTTGCGGCGCTTGCCTCGTCCGCCCCAAAACTGCAGAAAGCGGCAGCCCGGCCCCGCCGCGGCAAGGGCTGAAACCGGCGTGGCGCGGACAACGTCCAGGGCAGGAGGCGACGCGCGGAGCACATGATGTTTTCGTTCCAGCAGGTCGATGTTTTCACGGCGACGCCGCTGCGCGGCAATCCGCTCGCCGTCGTCATCGGCGCCGACACCTTGCCGGATGCGCAGATGGCGGCTTTCGCCCATTGGACCAACCTCAGCGAGACGACATTCCTGCTGCGGCCGACCGCGCCGGAGGCGGATTATCGTGTCCGGATCTTCACCCCGAAGGGCGAACTGCCCTTCGCCGGCCATCCCACCTTGGGCAGCTGCCACGTCTGGCTGGCCGCCGGCGGCCAGGCGAAAGCCCGAGACATCGTGCAGGAATGCGCGGCCGGACTGATCCGGATCCGCCGCGACGACGACCGGCTGTCCTTCGCGGCGCCGCCGCTCCGCCGCGCGGGGCCGGTGGAGGCGGAGACCATGGCGAGGGTCGTTGCGGGTCTCAACCTGTCGGCGGCCGACATTGTCGAGGCCCATTGGGTCGACAACGGCCCGGGCTGGCTTGCCGTCTTGCTACGGTCGGCAGAGGACGTCCTGAAGCTGCGCCCGGATTTCACGGTCCTGTCGGGACTGCGCGTCGGCGTCGTCGCACCGGTCGATCGTTCGAGGACCGGCCAGGACGCGGATTTCGAGGTGCGTGGATTTACCGCCGCAGGTTTCGAAGATCCGGTGACCGGCAGCCTGAATGCCGGCATCGCCCAATGGCTGATCGGCAGCGGCGTGGCGCCGCACGCCTATGTGGCGAGCCAGGGCACGGCGCTCGGCCGGGCCGGACGCATCCATGTCGCGCAGGTCGGCGACACGGTGTGGGTCGGCGGCGCGGTGACGACCTGCATCACGGGCCACGTCGTCCTGTAGTCGGGGCATCCCGCGCAGCGTGCCGGCCGGGCGCGCGCCTTGGTGACGGGGCGGCCACCCGGGCCGCCCTCGCCGGCTGTGCCGAAGACGGATCAGAGCCGCTCGACGATCGTCACATTGGCGAGGCCGCCGCCCTCGCACATGGTCTGCAGGCCATAACGTTTGCCGCGGTCGTGCAGGGCGTGGACCAGGGTCGTCATCAGCTTGGTGCCGGAGCCACCGAGCGGATGGCCGAGCGCGATGGCGCCGCCATGGACGTTGAGCCGCTCGGGGTCGGCGCCGGTATGTTTCAGCCAGGCCATCGGCACCGGCGCGAAGGCTTCGTTGACCTCGTAGAGATCGATGTCGCCGATCGACATCCCCACGCGCTTCAGCGCCTTGTCGGTGGCAAACAGCGGCTCCTCCAGCATGATCACGGGATCGCCGGCGCTCACGGTCATCGCGTGGATGCGGGCGAGCGGCGTCGCGCCCAGCGCCTTCAGGCCGCGCTCGTTGACCACCATGACGCCGGAGGCGCCGTCGCAGATCTGGCTCGCGGTGGCCGCGGTCACGCGGCCGCCCTCCTGGATCAGCTTGACGCCCTGGATGCCCTCCAGCGTCACGTCGAAGCGGATGCCCTCGTCGATCGCATGCAGCGCCTTGCTGCCGTCGGCCTGGGTCACCTCGATCGGCACGATCTCGCGCTCGAACTTGCCCGCCTTGGTCGCGGCGATCGCCTTCCTCTGGCTGTCGAAGCCGAAGCGGTCGAGATCGTCCTTGGAGAAGCCGTGCTTGACCGCCAGCATCTCGGCGCCCGGGAACTGGCTGAACACGATGCCGGGATAGCGCTCTTCCTGGCGCGGGCTCTTGTAGTCGCCGTAGCCTGCCTTGCTCAGCACCGCCGAAGGCAGACCCATCGGCACGCGGCTCATGCTTTCGACGCCGGCGGCGATGACCACATCCATCACGCCGGACATGACGGTGGAGGCGGCGAAATGCAGCGCCTGCTGCGAGGAGCCGCACTGCCGGTCGACCGAAACACCGGGCACGCTCTCGGGCAGCTTCGAGGCCAGGACAGCGCCCCGCGCGATGTTGGTCGATTGCTCGCCGGCCTGCGAGACGCAGCCCATGATGACGTCCTCGACCAGCGCCGGATCGGCGCCGGAACGTTCGATCAGCGCGTCGAGCACGACGCCGGCAAGATCCGCCGGATGCCAGCCGGCCACCCGGCCGTTGCGGCGGCCGCCGGCGGTGCGCGCCGCGGCCACGATATAGGCTTCACCCATGAGATCCTCCCTGTCGC
Organism: bacterium YEK0313; assembly: GCA_000751295.2. Classification (NCBI taxonomy): domain Bacteria; species bacterium YEK0313. The sequence continues at coordinate 3,204,766 of CCMO02000001.1, read as the reverse complement.
TTCGATCCATCGCAACTAATACGGCGCTTTAGTTGCCGCAATACGGCCCTTCGCCGGATGGCCCGGGGCCTCAGGCGCTGAACGCGTCGCGTTCCGTGCTTGCCGGCCGCCGCGCCTTGCCGGTGGCGTTGCGGATCAGCGTGCTGTCCGGATAGGCGGCGATCATGTCCCGCTCGATCCGCTCGTAAGGCAGGTCCGACCACGAGCCGTGGTGCCTGACATAGTCCATGTGCTTGCGGCCGGCCGCGTCGAATTCCTGGAGGATCGCGTCGGAGCGGCCGTCGAACTCGGTCGGCCGGACGCCGAAGCGCTCGCAGAGCTCGATATTGAAGGCCGGCGCCGCCTTCACCCAGCGGCCGCCCAGATGAAGCAGCGTATAGCCGTGGTTGACGAACAGCGTGCTGCCGCCCATTTCGCGCGTCAGCCGTTCCGACGACAGGTGGTTGGTGACGTCCGAGAGCCCGATGGCCGACGCGATCCCGACCGATCGCGCGAGGGCCGCGAGCAGCACGGCCTTGGTGACGCAATAGCCGGAGCTTGCCGCCAAGACGGTGCTCGCCGTGTGATCGTGCGGCGTCAGGCGTAGGTCGAACGGGTCGTAACGCCAGCCGTCGCGCACGCGGTAGAACAGCCTGACCCCGCGTTCGATCTCGTCGCTGGCGCCGGCCACCGCCTCCTCGGCGACGCGCAGCACGGCCGGATCGTCACTGTCGAAGAAGCGGGTCGGTTCGCGATAGGCGGGCCCCGGTTCCGGCAGGCGGTCGGGCGGAACATGCAGCATGGCGGTCTCCTCACATGTCGGCACGCGGGGCGAGGCCCGAGATGAGCGCCTCGACGGCACGATCGGCGATCTGCGCTGCCGTCAGCGGCCCGCGTGGATCGTACCAATGGGCGATCCAGTTGAGCGCACCGGCGACGATGAACGCGGCGATCTTCGGATCGCGTGCGTGGATAGAGCCTTCGCCGACCCCTTCGGCGATCAAGGCGCGAATGCGCGCGTCGATCTTCCGCTTGTGGCTGCGCAAGGCCCTGCGGCTCTCCGGCGGCAGTTCGGTTTCGCCGATGCGGGTCACACACATGGCGAAATCCATGGTCATGATCTCGGCATAGCGCCGCAGCGCCGCTTCCAGCCGCTCGAGCGCGTTGAGATGGGCGCGGTCGGCCGCGGCGATCGCCTCTTCGATCAGGTCGAGGCCGATGCGCACGCATTCGGCCAGGATCTCGTCCTTGCTGCGCACATAATAGTAGAGGGTCGGCTTGGTGACATTGAGCTGTTCGGCGATCTCGTCGAGCGAGGTGTTGCGGACCCCCTTCTCGCAGAAGATCCGCGCCGCCGTCATCAGGACGGCGCGCCGCTTGTCCTGCCTTTCGGCCTCGCGCGCGCCTTGCGCCTTCCACGGCGAAACCAGAGGCTCGGTCATCCAGCCTGCCTTGACGGCGTTTCGAGCGCCCGTTAGGTCCGGGCCATGTTACTCATGAGTAATAGAGCTACTGACCAGTAATTGGCAAGGAAAACCGGAGGCCCCCATGGTCGCTTCAGCCACCGACGCGCAGCCGCTCGGCGAACGTGCCCGCCGCAACACCATATCGGATGCGTTCCGGCGCTCGGCCCAACGTCACGGTGCCAAGACGGCCCTCGTCTTCGGCGATCGCAGCTGGAGCTATGGCGATCTCGATCGCGCGGTCGACCGGGTCGCTGCCGGTCTTGCGGCGTCAGGCCTTGCGGTGGGCGACCGCGTCGGCGCCTATGGACGCAATTCCGACGGCTATCTGATCCTGTGGCTCGCCTGCGCACGGGCGGGTCTCGTCCATGTCCCGATCAACTATGCGCTGACCGAAGCCGAGCTCGGCTACATTATCGGCCAGTCGGGCGCCCGCGCGCTGATCCGCGACGGCGGCCTGGCCGCGACGGCCGACAAGGTGGCGGCTGCGACGGATGCCGTCATGCTGACCGGCACTTTCGTCGGCGGCGGCGCGTTCGACGTCCTCGATATTGCCCTGAACGGCACCGATGCCGTCGCCGACGCCTCGGTCGCCGATACCGATCTCGCCCAGCTTCTCTACACGTCGGGCACCACGGCCGCGCCCAAGGGCGCGATGATGACGCATCGCGCGCTGATGGCCGAATATGTCAGCTGCATGGTCGAGCTCGGACTCAGCGGCGCCGACAAGGCGCTGGCCGCGCTGCCGCTCTATCATTCCGCCCAGATGCATGTCTTCACCATGCCGCAACTGCTGGTCGGCGCCTCCACCGTGCTGATCGAAGCGCCTGCCCCCGACCTCTGCCTGAAGTTGATCGAGGAGCATGGCATCACCTCGTTCTTCGCGCCGCCGACGGTCTGGATCAGCCTGCTGCGCCATGCCGATTTCGACCGCCGCAATCTCGCCTCGCTGCGTCACGTCTTCTACGGCGCCTCGATCATGCCGGTGCCGGTGCTGGAGGAACTGCGCCGGCGCCTGCCCGCGGCTGCGCCGTTCAACTGCTACGGCCAGAGCGAAATCGCACCGCTCGCCACCGTCCTGCGGCCGGAGGAACACGATGCGCGGCCCGCCTCCGCCGGCCGGCCGGTGCTGCAGGTCGAAACGCGCGTCGTCGATGCGGACATGCGCGACGTACCGCCGGGTACCCAAGGCGAGATCGTCCATCGCTCGCCCCAGCTCATGGTCGGCTATTGGGACAAGCCTGACGAAACCGCCGAGGCCTTCGCCGGCGGCTGGTTCCATTCCGGCGATGTCGGCGTGCTCGACGAGGAGGGTTACCTCTATGTCGTCGACCGGGTGAAGGACGTGATCAAGACCGGCGGGGTGATCGTCGCGAGCCGCGAAGTGGAGGAAGCGCTGTTCACCCATCCGGCGGTTTCGGAGGTCGCGGTGATCGCGACGCCGGATCCGAAATGGATCGAGGCGGTGACGGCCGTCGTCGTGCTGCGCCAGGGCGAAAGCGCGGAGGCCGAAGCCTTGATCGCGCATTGCCGCGAGCGGCTCGCCCCGTTCAAGGTGCCGAAGCGGGTCATCTTCCGCGCCGACCTGCCGCGCAACACCGCCGGCAAGGTGTTGAAGCGCGAACTGCGCGACGCCCACGGCTGATCGACCGCCGCGATTGCGCGGCAAGAAGCGGAGTTCGCCCGCGGCCTCGTCGGCCTATCCCTCGCATCGGCGCTCATGGATCGCCATTCGATCGCCATGAGCGCCGTCCGAGACGTTTCAGCCGATGAGGAACAAGACGATGGGAAAGCTCGAAGACGACAACAAGGCGGTCGTCGGTCGCTGGTTCACGGAATTCTGGGGCGAGAAGGTCGACCTTGCCGTGGTCGACGCTCTGGCCGCGCCGGACATGCTGCTGCGCTATTCGCTGCATGAACCGCGTCGCGGCCGCGACGACATCAAGGCGTTCATGACCGACTTCCGCGCGGCCTTTCCGGATCTCCATTTCCGGGGCACGGCCGAGCTGATCGCCGAAGGCGATTACGTGGTCGGCCAATGGGAGGGCGGCGGGACCCATTCGGGGCCGGCTTTCAGCGATTTCCTGGCCGGTGCGCTACCGGCCGCCAGCGGCCGGACGATGCATTTCACGGGCATGACCGTGCTGCGCCTGCAGGACGGACGCATAGCCGAGGAGATCGGCCTCGATGACGGCGTCACCGCCCTCACCCAGCTCGGCCTCCTGAAGGCTGCCTGACGCCGAAACCTTCCGGGCCGGGCCGCCGCGCGGCCCGGAAGGCGCGATGGCGAGGTCCGCCGATTTGAGCGCAAGATATGGAGTGCGATTCGCCGGTGTCGCCGGCAAGCGCTCCCGGTCATGAACACCACCAGCCGCTATGAAGCCTCCGCCGCCTTCCTGCGCGCCGTCGATGCCGACTGGGCGCGCCTCATCGACCATGTCGGCCCGTGCCGGCACGATCCCAAGGCCGCCCGCGAGCCCTATGAGGCGCTTGTGCGCGCCATCGCTTATCAGCAGCTGACCGCCAAGGCGGGCGATGCGATCATCAACCGGCTGAAGGCCGTCGTGCCTGACGCGCCCTTTCCGCGTCCGGAAGCGCTGCTGGCGGCCGATGTCGAGACGCTGAGGGCTTGCGGCTTCTCCGCGACCAAGGTCGCTACGATCAAGGCCATCGCGGAAGGCGCGCTCTCAGGCCTTGTCCCCGCGCGGCCGGTCGCCGACGGTCTCGGCGACGACGAGCTGGTCGATCGGCTGGTCGCCATCAAGGGTATCGGCCGATGGACCGTCGAGATGCTGCTGATGTATTCGCTCGAACGGATGGACGTGCTGCCGGTCGACGATTTCGGCGTCCGCGAAGGCTATCGCGCCCTGAAATCCCTGCCGCGGCAGCCGAGCCCGCGACTGCTGCGCGAGATCGGCAAGGCCTGGTCGCCGCATCGCACGGTGGCGTCCTGGTATTTGTGGCGGATGCCGCGCGAGCGCGGCAACGTCCTCGCTTGAAGCCGCCCGCGGGGGCCCCCTCCGGGACGCCGCAGGCGCGGCGCCCCTTTCGACTGCGGCCGGTCAGGTCCTGATCGCCCGCGCGCCGCCGATCAGGATGCAGGCGCCGACCACACCGGCGACGAGATAGCCGATCCATCCGCCGAAGCTGACGCCGACGAGGCCCAGCAGGAAGCTCGCAACGGCCGCGCCGATAATGCCGAGAATGATATTGGCGAAGATTCCGGTATCGCTGCGCATGACGCTCGAGGCGATCCAACCGGCCAATCCGCCAATGACGATGGCCGCAAGCCAGCCGATTTGAACTTCGTTCATAATGCTCTCCTTCGATGATCTTGCGATATCCTGAACGTTCCGGTGGCGTGCGCGGTTCCCTTTGTTCCGCCCGGGCGTGAAAACCTCGGCCGGCCGAAGGCGCGCGACGCTCGGCGCGCGCCGGCCATGGGCCGGCGCAGGAAGAACTGGTCTGAAAAAAGGAAAAAGGTGGGTGGTGGGGGAAGTAGGACTCGAACCTACGAAGGCGTAGCCAGCGGATTTACAGTCCGCCCCCTTTGCCGCTCGGGACATTCCCCCGTCCCAGGTCCCGGGGGCCATGGCCGCCGGGCGTGGCGGGCTTGATAGGGACGCCTCCCTGCCCTGTCAACCGGGAAACGTCACGCGCCCGACATGACCTGTTGACGAGCCGCGGCCCGGCATCTCGCCCGCGCCGCCGCGCGGTTGCGGCCGTCGTGGCAATTGCGCCGCGCCGCGTGCCGTGGGAAGAGGACGCGATGACGACGACACCGCCACGGGGCGACAAGAAGCCCTTCCGCCCCTTTTCGAAACCCGGCCGGCCGTTCAAGGGCCGCGGCGGCCGCGTGCTGCGCGAGGCGGCTCCGGAATTCGAGACCGGCACCGTGCTGCTCTACGGCTGGCATACGGTCTCGGAGGCCCTGCGCAATGGCGGGCGCCGCATTCGCCTGCTGCTCGCGACCGAAAATGCCGCCAAGCGGCTCGACGAGGAAGGCATCGCCCACCAGGCCCAGATCGTGCCGGTGCGCGAGATCGACAAGCGGCTGGCGGCGACGCCCGATGCGGTGCACCAGGGATTGTTCGCGGAGGCCGAACCGCTGGATGCCCCCGATCTCAGGCACATGCCGGCAGATGGCGTTCTGCTGCTGCTCGACCAGATCACCGATCCGCACAATGTCGGCGCCATCGTGCGCTCGGCGGCGGCGTTCGGCGTCAAGGCGATCGTCACCACCAACCGCCACTCGCCGGAGGCGACCGGCGTGCTGGCGAAGAGCGCGTCCGGCGGGCTCGAGCACGTGCCCTTCGTGACCGTGCAGAACCTCGCGCGCGCCATGCTGGAGCTGCGCGAGAGCGGCTTCCTGATCGTCGGGCTCGACAGCGAGGGCGAAGCCGATCTCGACAAGATCGGGCTGCGCACGCCGCTTGCGCTGGTGCTGGGCGCCGAGGGCAAGGGGCTGCGCCAGCTGACGCGCGAGACCTGCGATGCGCTCGCCCGCATCGACATGCCCGGCGCGATCAAGAGCCTCAACGTGTCCAATGCCGCGGCGCTTGCGCTCTATGCGGCCACCACGCGGCTCGGCCTGCGCGGCTGAGCCTCAGCGCCGGCGGCGTGGCCGCTGCTCGCGCGGCGGCGTTGCCGGCGGCATCTCGTCGAGACCAATGACCCGCGCTTCGCCGCCAGTCGGATACCACGGCCGGACCGGCAGCAGCGCCTGCTGCTGGCGCGGAGAGGTGACGATATAGGGCCCCGAGCGCGGATAGACGGGATAGGCCGGATAGGCCGTGCGCGGCACGGTGTAGAGCGGCGGCTGGTAGATCGGCAGCACCATGCCGTAGTCGACGACAACCGGCGCCGGCACGGCATAACGGAAGGTGCCTGCGCGATAGGTGCGCACGCCGCGGCAATGGCCGCATTCATAGCGATGCCTGACCACCGCGATATCGCCCGTACGCCCGTCGGTGATCGTCACGCGCCGGTAGAATTCAGCATTGGCCGGTGGTGAAAACCCGCTCAATCCGCCACCGACAGCAATCGCCGAAAGGATAATAGACCAAGGTCTCATGGCCCATCCCCGTGACTTGAATGCCACAACGGCGCTAGTCTTACCTTGACTCTCGGGGTCGGTGAAGGGAATCGGCCAGCCGTTCCCAAACCTTCGACCGACAGGGTGAATGCGAGCGATCAATACGATCGGGACGGCCGGACGAGGCCGGCAAACCCGGCGCGCTCGAACCCGTCCTCGCGGGGCGGACGGGTCGTGGAGGAAATGGGACAGGCGCCCCCGACGTCTCGCCGAAGCGACCCGGCGCCCAGCGGTTCGCCCATAAGTTCACATTTGCCGCCCAAGGCGCGTTCCCGGCCCCGCAAGTTCACCGCTTGCGGCAACGGCCGGGCTTTGCCCGGCGGCCCAGCCCAGGGGACAACCACGATGACGATGAGTTCCGCCGCGGGCGCGCAAACCGCGCCACGCCCCATGACCGCCGAGGAAAGGAAGGTCATCCTCGCCTCGTCGACCGGCACGATCTTCGAATGGTACGACTTCTACCTTGCCGGTGCGCTCGCTGCGAATATCAACGCCAACTTCTTCTCGGGCGTGAACCCGACCGCCGGCTTCATCTTCACGCTTCTGGCCTTCGCCGCCGGCTTCGCGGTGCGTCCGTTCGGTGCGCTCTTCTTTGGCCGGCTCGGCGATCTCATCGGCCGCAAATATACCTTTCTCGTCACCATGACGATCATGGGCATCGCGACCTTCGTGGTCGGCATCCTGCCCGGCTATGCCTCGATCGGCATTCTCGCCCCGATCGGCTTCATCATCTGCCGCCTGCTGCAGGGCCTTGCGCTCGGCGGTGAATATGGCGGTGCGGCGACCTATGTCGCCGAGCACTCGCCCCAGGGCCGCCGCGGCTTCTATACGAGCTGGATCCAGACCACGGCCACCGTCGGCCTGTTCATGTCGCTGCTCGTCGTTCTCGGCCTGCGCCTGTCCATGTCGGCGCAATCGTTCGAAGCCTGGGGCTGGCGCGTGCCGTTCCTGGTCTCGATCTTCCTGCTCGGCGTGTCGATCTGGATCCGGCTGCAGCTCAACGAATCGCCCGCCTTCAAGAAGATGAAGGAAGAGGGCACCGGCTCCAAGGCGCCGCTGTCGGAAGCCTTCGGCAACTGGAAGAACGCCAAGATCGGCATCTTCGCCCTGCTGGGCGGCACTGCCGGCCAGGCCGTCGTCTGGTATTGCGGCCAGTTCTACGCCCTGTTCTTCCTCACCCAGACGCTGAAGATCGACGGCACCACCGCCAATGTGCTGATCGCCCTCGCCCTGCTCATCGGCACGCCGTTCTTCATCTTCTTCGGCGCGCTGTCCGACAGGATCGGCCGCAAGCCGATCATCCTCGCCGGCTGCCTGATCGCCGCCGTCACCTATTTCCCGCTGTTCGGACAGATCGCCAAGGTGGGCAATCCGACCCTCGCCGCGGCCGTGCAGAACGTTCACGCCACCGTCTCGGCCGATCCCGCCTCCTGCGGTTCGCTGTTCGACCCGGTGAACGTGCGCACCTTCAGCCAGCCCTGCGACATCGCCCGCCAGGCTCTCGCCCGTGCCACCATCAAATATGATCTGGTGACGGCGCCGGCCGGCTCGCCCGTCAAGGTGACGATCGGCGGCACCGATGTTCCGGTCGATGCGAACTTCGCCCGCGGCGTCGCCGCCGCGGCCCAGGCCGCCGGCTATCCGAAGGCCGACGACGCCAACGTCGCCAACATCTTCCGGACCGGCATGAACGGCCAGATGTGGGCGCTGACCGGCCTGCTGTTCATCCTGGTCCTCTATGTGACCATGGTCTACGGCCCGATCGCCGCCATGCTGGTCGAGCTGTTCCCGACCCGTATCCGCTACACCGGCATGTCGCTGCCCTATCACATCGGCAACGGCTGGTTCGGCGGCTTCCTGCCGCCCACCGCCTTCGCCATCGTGGCGGCCACCGGCGACATCTATTCCGGCCTCTGGTACCCGATCATCTTCGCCATGATGACCTTCGTGATCGGCCTCTTCTTCGTGCCGGAGACCAAGGACCGCGACATCTTCACCTACGAGGAGAAGTGAGGGCAGCGCGATGGGCCCGGTCGGCGTCAGCCGGTCGGCCGCAGAGGATGCCGGGGCCCTGCCCCGGCATTTTCTTTGCTTGCAGATGGGCAAGGGCGGGCGCCCGAACCGCCCGCTGCGTTGACGCATTCATAAACACTTCGTTTCCACCAATCTTTTGCAATTTCTCATTTCCGTGATCGAGCCGTGAACTGTGCAATGCAGCGCCTGCTCGTCCGGCGCCATCGGCCACCCTGCGCAGCCAGGGACCAAGCCCTTGTATTTGGTCGGCTTTCAATCACCGGACTGATCTGGAATCGATAACGAAACGACCGATATCCGCCGGCTTCGCCGTTCACGCGGGTGGCTGATGCCGCACGGGCCGCTTTGATCCGTTCCAATTGGCCGGTTGCCATTTCGTGCATGATTGCAATTTGAAAATCACTGAAACGTTTTGTTACATGCGTTTTCTCAATTTCGTGATTGGCATTTGAAGCGAGCGACTCCTATCTCAGGTCTCGCCGACGGGGATCCTCCCTGGCGGCGCGAAACGAAGGCTCTGACGCTGACGAGGCCCACCGGGTCCCCAGTCGACCGCCGGACCTGGAAGGGAGACCACCATGAAGAAGCTTATTCTTGCCGCCGCCCTGATCGCCCCGCTCAGCGCCGCTCCGGCTTTCGCCCAGCAGGACGCCGCGGGCTTCATCGAGACGCCGGCCGTGACCACCACCGCGCCGAACCAGCTCCGCGAGTTCAGCGCCCGCGCGCACCATGTGCCGGCCTCCGGCCAGGTCCTGATCAACCGCGACGCCGTGCCCTCGTCGGCCTTCCCGACCAACAACTGACGGCCGGCAAGGCCCCGCCACCTCGCCTTGAACCCTGCGCCGCCGGCTCGTGCCGCGGCGAATCATGGAGAAAGACAATGAAGAAGTTCATCCTTGCAGCCACCGTCCTCGCCCCGCTCACCATCGCCGCTCCGGCCTTCGCGCAGGGCGCCGGCGACGCCGCCGGCTTCATCGAGACCCCGGCCGTCACCACCTACGCGCCGAACCAGCTGCAGCTCCGCGAGTTCCAGCTGCGCCGCGGCCCGGCTCCGGAGGCGGTCGGCGTGACCCGCGCCGAGCGCAACCAGATCGTGCGCGAGGCCGTGCCGTCCTCGGCCTTCCCGACCAACAACTGATAGTCGGCCGCCTTCGGGCGACCGTACTGCCCGGACCTCACGGCCCTGCCGCCGCGGGCCGGTCCGGGCCGACGCCGGGGATGCCTCCACCCCGGCGTTTCTTTTCGGCCTCCGGCAGGCACGCGCACGCTGCGTTGCAGCATGCACCATCTGCGTTGCGCAGGCGCACGATGAGTCGCCCTGATGGCTTGTGTCGCCGCGCCGCGCATCAGGAGCAATTTCCGCCAGTGCGGCAAAATCGCGCATAAAACGATCTTTTTTCGCACTGCGATGGGCAATTGCCCGCTCTTTTTGGATGACGTTTTTATGTAAGTGCGCGATTTGTCTGGCGTTTCATGCAATTGTCAAAATTGCAACAATGCAATCTCTAAATGACTGCAATGTTTTGTAACATGCATTTTCCCAATTTTGTGATTGGCAATTTTGCAGTGCAGCACCTATCTCACCCCTGTCGGCGGCGGACACCTCCCGTCGGCAGCAGCCAAACATCCCGGACTTGGCGTGTCCCTCCCACCACCGGGTTTTCTAATGGAGACTGTCATGAAGAAACTGATCCTCGCTGCGACCCTCGTCGCCCCTCTCGCCGTCGCTGCCCCGGCCCTTGCCCAGCAGGACGCCGCCGGTTTCATCGAGACGCCGGCCGTCACGACCTACGCGCCGAACCAGGCCCGTGAGTTCACCGCCCGCGCCGAGCGCGCCCCGGTGGCCGGCCAGGTTCTGATCAACCGCGACGCGGTCCCGTCGTCGGCCTTCTCGACCAGCAACTGATCCCGCGGCGCCTTCGGCGCCGCTCCCTGGGCCAGCCTTGACGCATTGCGCTCGCGCGATGCGGCGGCCGGTCATGTTTTGGAGAATTCACATCATGAAGAAGCTCATCCTCGCCGCGACCCTGGTCGCCCCCCTCGCTGTCGCTGCCCCGGCTTTTGCCCAGCAGGACGCCGCCGGCTTCATCGAGACGCCGGCCGTCACCACCTATGCGCCGAACCAGCCGCGCGAGTTCAGCGCGCATCGCGCCGGCGCGCCGTCGGTGGGCGTCAGCAATGCCGAGCGCAGCCTGATCCTGCGCGAGGCCGTTCCGTCCTCGGCTTTCCCGACGAACTGATCGTCATCTTATCGCATGCAACCGGATGGGCCGGCGCCGCCGCCAGCCCGACCGGAAAGAACGCCGGGGCGCCTCCACCCCGGCGTTTTTTTTATGCGCAGGACCTCGCGCGACCGGAAACGCCCGCCGCAGAAACGCACCGCTGCTCCCTTGCGCGGCAGGCCGAGCGTTGCTAGGGCCATGCGGGTCATGGGCCGGCATAGCTCAGTTGGTAGAGCAACCGCCTTGTAAGCGGTAGGTCGCGAGTTCGAGTCCCGCTGCCGGCACCATTCGACTCATTGTCCGACCCGGACACATGGGTAACAGATTGTACCTAAGACATGGGTGACACTCTTGGCCCGAACGGGTTGTCGAGTGGCTGCAGGGTTTTCTGTTCCAAATCGAAGTAGCCGAGATCGTAGCTCATGAAGCGAAGACGCTCGTCCATGACCGAACACTCCTTCCATGGCATCCCACCCTCCGCTTCCAGAACAAAAGCGGAAACTGTAACCCATGTGTCCGGTACGATCTGTCACCTGTGTCTCAGGCCGCTCACATTTTCAACGCATTGATTTTGCTACGGCTTGTGGCGTTGACAGGGGCGTTCGGCCGTGTTCCTCGCGACCGGATCGGAACAGACCCGCACCAATCCGCGGGGTTCGGCGCAGGGAATCCCGAAAAGTCCCGGACGCGGCGGTCCCTGGTCTCGCAGCGCTTCGACGGCTTGCCGGGCAGCGGCCGCAGACAGCCGCTTGCTTGCGTGCCGCCGGAAGCCGTCATACCGTTTTCACCCATATGGCTGGGCGGCGGCTGTCTTGGCTATCGCACTGTTGCAGCACTATCTCGAAAGGGCCGGACCGGCAGCTGTCGGCCGCACGGTGCGCCCGCCCGCGCCGTGCATGCGCGCAGCATCACGCCAGGAAACGTGCATGGGCGGGATGACAGGCGGTGTGCGAGGGGGACCATGCCGGAAATACTTCGCGATCTGGCAGAGCGTGGCGTCTATGAACAGCACGATCTTGCATCTCTGGAGAGGATCTACCTGACAGTCTGCGCCATGCTCGACGTCGCGGCCGACGATGCCGGCGGCCGGCGGATCGTCGCCCAGGCTGTTCTATTCGCCTTCGATCGCGGCATACGCGACGTCGATCAGATCAAGGCCGAAGCGATCATCGCCAGCAAGACGCCGCTGCAGGAACGGGCGCTGAACTCGCCGCTCCGCCGCGATGAGGCCGTCCAGCAACAAGGGCCGCCCGGGGCGGCAGGCCGAGTCGGCTGAGCAAGGCGAGAGGATCGCTTGCCGCCGCGGCAGGCATGATTCCGGCGTGCGGCATGGCGTCGCGTGCCGTCCAAGCCTGCCAGCGGGCGAATGCGCCTTGCCGAACGTCCGCGCGTTCTCGACATCCGGAGCGGGCCCGCTCTCCAGGCCTGGATCGGCGGGCATCGCGGTCCGGGCGAGGTCGCGTGCGAACCGGCCCAGGGCTGCGCCGCGCGTCAGGCAATGGCGCCTCACGGCAGGCCCGATCGGGCCGCCTTTTCGTGCGAAAATCGCCGCCTGTCCCAGCTGGTCATCCGCATTAGTCCCACCTTCCGTATCAGGTAAACTCCTCAGCCTGCGGTGTCTGGACACCCGCATTCCCTAACGGTACCACTGCCCTTACCTACGGGATTCGCGCATGTCTTTTGACCATCCCTCCTCCACCGACTTCCGCACGAATGTTGCCTCAGCATTCGCGCGAGCAACACGACGTGAGCAGGACGATGCATTGCGGCTCGCAACTGCCTTCATCGACCGGACCTTCCGCTTCCGCGGCCGCAAGCAGGACCCGCGGCAGGCCCATAGCTGGCCTCGGGCCGGTGCCGGCGTCGACGGCATTCCGGAGGAGGTAAGCGAGGCCACCACCTTCTATGCAGGCTGCCTGCTGCTCGATGCGGCATCGTCGAGCCATCGCGAGCGCGAGGCGCGCCTTGCGCCGGTTCTCCTGGAAATTCTCGGCGATCTCGTCGACGACGACGAGCCGTTCCTGGACGTGCCGTTCCTGCACTGAGGCGAATTGGCCGCGCGGCCTAGACGCGCCGCGTCATGGCGCAACCGGCGCAGCCCGAACGGGACTCGGGTCCCGCCCCCGGCACGGGCACGCCGAAAGCGCGGTGCGCCCGCGCACAGCGCGATGCTCAAGCTTCCCTTACGTTGCCTTGGCGATAATGCTAGGCTATTCTTCGCTGTCATCTAGCCTCGCTCGTCGTCCGCATGTGGGAGTGGCCGAGAGATGTTGCGGATTGTCAGCTCAGCGCTTCGTTTTCTCCTGCTCGCCGCGGCTTTCGGCTGGGCGGCGACCCCGGCCCTTGCCGAACGGCGGGTCGCGCTGGTCATCGGCAATGCCAACTATCAAAGCACGCCGGCGCTCGCCAATCCGCGCAACGATGCCCAGGACATTGCCGGTGTCCTGCGCGAACTCGGCTTCGAGGTGCAGCTCGAGCTCGATATCGACAAGCGCGGCATGGACATGGCCTTCGCGCGGTTCGCCCGGGCCGCGCAGGATGCCGACGCCGCGCTGTTCTATTATGCCGGCCACGGCATTCAGCGCGAAGGCCGCAACTTCCTGATGCCGGTCGACGCCAAGGTCGAGGACGACATCTCGATCCGCTTCGAAATGGTCGGGCTCGATGTCGCGCGCGACGCGCTGGCCGGCGTCTCCGGGCTGAAGATCATGATCCTCGACGCCTGCCGCAACAATCCAGTGGCGGAACGGCTGCAGAGCCGCGCCGCGACGCGCGGCGCCATGTTCAATCTCGGCCTCGCCAACGAGCAGATCCGCGGCATGGTCGTCGTCTATGCCACCCAGCCGAACAATGTCGCCGCCGACGGCGCCGGCCGGAACAGCCCGTTCACCGAAGCCTTCATCAGCCAGGCGCGCGAGCCCGGCCTGAAAGTCGCCGACATGCTGACGCGTGTCGCCGACAACGTCTCGCGCGCCACCGCCGGGCGGCAGGTGCCCGAATTCACCGCCTCCGGCGGCGGCCAGTTCGTGCTCAACCAGCGTGAGACCGACAGCCAGGTCTGGCAGCGCGTGCGTGAGGGCTCGCGCGAGCAGATCAACGGCTTCCTGCGCGACTATCCGCTCAGCGTTCACGCGGCCGACGCGCGGCTCCGCCTCGACATGATGGACCGCGCGCCGGGCGATCCGGCCGACGCCGCCGAGCGGCAGGCGCGGCGCGAAGCCCGCACCGCGGCCCTGGCCGAGCAGAACGCCCGGCTCGAGCAATTGCAGCAGCAGCTTGCGGCGATGCAGCAGGAAATGGAGCGTCGCGCCCGCGAGAGCAGCCAGGCGACCGAACGCGCACGGGTCGCCGACGGCCGC